>JAKALS010000003.1 GCA_021813145.1 bacterium | reverse complement strand
TAAAAGTAAAAAGAAGAAGGGAGAAGACGAAAAGAAAAGAACCTAAGATTGTTTTTTTACCCCGGGAAAGGTTGGTAAGTTCAAATCTTAAAGAGGAGACGCTGTCAAGACCTTGGATTACCTGAGGGTCTACCGGCTTCTGACTATTGAGGGTTTGGGATTGGAAGTTAGATTCATTCTGGCCCTCTGAACCCTGAATTCTAGCCTCATTTGGAATTTGGGGTTTGCTTTCAGCGAGCAAAGCCGGAGTGGAATTTAGAGCGTGGGATTTTCTGTTTTTGAAGTCTTGAAGTTCTAAAAGTGTATACCTTCTCTGGTTTCCTATTGTTCTTCGTGGCACGAGCTTTCCGGCGGCTTCCCACCTTCTTAGAGTCTTGGTGGATACACCCAGAAACTGTGCCGCCTTTTGTATTGTTAGTAAGTTTTTATCCATCAAGGCAGATAAATTCCGAACAAAAAACTTGGACAATTATTGAAACCTGAATGTCTAACTTTTACCAAATTTTGTGCCTATATTAATAATAGGAATAAATTTTCACAGATGTCAATAGGGCCGAAGCTGTCCATAAACTTGACATTGCTTTAAAAAGTAGGATATTCTAAAAATACTAATATTCATACTGCCCGTGAATTTATATAAACTTAAAATTTATAAGTTAAAATCTAAAATTTTTATAGCCGTTTTTTTTATGCTATATATTTTAGGTTTTACGCTTACTCCCCTTGCTCTTGCGGCAACAGACTTTACTGCCTCGGGTATCGCAATTTCCGTGACAATAAACGATAAAAATGCCCAGGATGGAAGTATAGTAGCCTCAACCAACAACGGTTATATACTTTCCAAAATCCCTTATGATCCTTCCATGTTTGGGGTAATTACCGCAAATCCTGCGATTGTAATAGAAAACACTGCGGGAGGAACGGCTAATAACAAATTCATCGTCTCTTCGGGGAAAGCTTATATTCTTGTTTCGACACAAAACGGCCCCATTAAAAAAGATGACTTTATAACCTCCTCTAGTATTCCCGGAGTCGGCCAAAAAGCCGACCATAACGGATACGTGCTTGCAACGGCTCTTGAAGACTACAGCAACTCAAATCCAAAGGCTGTCGGCAAAATTCTTGCTTCTATTAATTCAAGATATAACAACACTTTCGTGGATTCCCAGACAAACCTTTTATCTATACTTCAGACTGCGGGAAGCGCTACATTTCTTTCCCCTCTTGCAACGCTTAGGTATCTTCTTGCCGGAGTAGTCGCGGCTATGGCTTTTGCCCTTGGGTTTATCTATTTTGGAAGAGTGGCTTCAAAAGGCGTAGAAGCGCTTGGAAGAAACCCGCTGGCAAGCAGGATGATTCAGGCGTCGGTAATAATAAACGTTCTTTTGGCGGGCCTGATTGTCCTGGTAGGTCTTGCAATAGCCTACCTTATTCTGGTTCTATAGTTTTATGGATTTACTTTTGGGTTTATCGATAATTTGCTTAACGCTGGGGCTTTTGGTAGCCGCTCTTTTGGCTGCCTATTTTGAGCTTTTAAAAAGAAATGCTGCGCTTGAGAGAAAAGAACTTAGGATTGAAGCAGAAAAAAACAAAAAGACTCTTGAGGTAATAGAAAAAGCAAATGCAGATTACCAGAAAATTATTACCCAGGCAAATAAAAAAGCAAGAGAAATCGTAAAAAATGCCGTTTCCATTAAAAGGGACTCGCAAAAGGAACTCGAAAAGGCACTTGAAGAATTCGAAAAAGAACAGGCTGCTCTTTTGGAACAGACTTCAAAAGAGGTTTTTGAAAAATATAAAATAAGGCTTAATCAGGAAGAAGATAACAATAATCAAATATTAATTAATACATCAAAAGATATCGAAGAATATACAGACAAAGAGGTCCGTGAGTACAAAGATATTATAGAAAAAGAAACGCTTGAATCCCAGAAAATCCTTGAACAAAAAACGGAAGCCGAGTACGGAAAGATAGAAGACGAACTTAGACAATATAAAGAACAAAAAATGCAGGCAATAGAGGAAAATCTGTACCGAATAGTAAAGGAAGTAACCGAAGCGGCCATCGGAAGAGGCTTAAGCCTTGAAGACAGAGACAACCTCGTAATGGAAGCTTTCGAACAGGCAAAGAAAGAAGGAAAATTCAATGAATAAAATTACTAATTACGGATACATAAAAACAGTGGAGGAAAAAGCGGAGGTAAAAGAACTTCTGGAACTCTTAAGGCAAAGCATGTTCAAAAAAGAAGGATTTGCAAAAGCCCTTAAGGCCAATGTACCCCTTAAATACTCTCCTCTTATAAATTTATTTATAAAAAGGAATGTGGGTAAAGAGGGTTTTGAAGGAAGCCTTGAAGCGCTTGGGTCTTATCTTAATGAACTTAACGAATTAAATCTTACGCTAGCATTCGAACCCTCTCAGGAATTCCTTGATAATATTTATAAATGGGTGACAAAAAATATAGGCCAGGACCTTATATTAAATATTTCCGTCGACCCAAAGATATTGGGAGGGACGGTAATTAGCTTTGGAGGCTATTATCTGGACTACAGCCTTTCCAAAAAACTTGACAGGGCATTTTCGGAAAAAAAGGAAGAAATAAGAAAACTTTATGAATAATTTTAAAAGAGAATTGGATAAAACGGGAGAAATAGGATACGTTACTCAGGTTGTAGATACACTGGTTTAT
Organism: bacterium; assembly: GCA_021813145.1. GTDB lineage: Bacteria > Patescibacteriota > Microgenomatia > Levybacterales > UBA12049 > JAKALS01. Next base: position 183,583 of record JAKALS010000003.1, on the reverse strand, counting down.
GCAAACGGAATTCCCGGAGCAAAACCGGACGAATTAATAGTTTTTGAAACCGGAGAGACCGGACAAGTTCTTTCCCTTTTGGAAAATGAGGTGGAAATACTTACTTTTTCCAAAACTCCTGTAAAAGTCGGGACCGCGCTTACAAGAACGGGAAAAGCCCTTGAAATACCCGTGGGGACTGAGCTCTTGGGAAACATTATAGATCCCTTTGGAAACTCTCTTGAAGAAGATAAAGCATTTAAAAAACCTAGAGACCGTATAGGAGTAAATACTGACCCCGAAGGAATAGTAGAAAGAAGAACAATAAAAACTTACCTTGAGACGGGAACTTCCATAGTTGACCTTATGATACCCCTTGGAAAAGGTCAAAGGGAATTGGTAATTGGAGACAGAAAAACGGGAAAAACCAATTTCCTTCTTCATACAATTTTCACTCAGGCTTCCCGGGGAACAATTTGTATCTATGCAGCTATTGGAAAAAAGAAAATGGATATAAAAAAAGCACAGGAATTCTTTGAAGAGAATAAAATAATGGATAAAGTAATAATAATAGCTTCTACTTCCACGGATCCTGCCGGCTCCATCTACATAACCCCCTACTCCGCCCTCTCCGTTGCCGAATACTTCAGAAACAACGGACAGGATGCTTTGGTTGTCCTGGATGATATGTCTACTCATGCAAAATTCTACAGGGAAATTTCGCTTCTCGGGAAAAGGTTCCCCGGCCGAAACTCCTATCCGGGAGACATATTTTATGTTCATGCAAGACTGATTGAACGTGCGGGAAATTTTTCGGTAGGAGATAAAGAAGCTGCAATCACCTGCATTCCTGTAGTGGAAACAAATCAGGGAGACCTTTCGGGATATATTCAAACAAATCTTATGTCTATGACAGACGGCCACCTCTTTTTTGACACAAATCTTTTTTATCAAGGGAGAAGACCTGCCGTGAACCCGTTCCTTTCAGTCACAAGGGTCGGGCGCCAGACACAGTCGGAAGTAAAAAGGTCAATAAATAGAGAACTGACCTCATTTCTTACCCTTTTTGAACGTGTTCAAAATTTTGTCCATTTCGGCTCTGAGTTGAACGATTCTGCGAAAGTAACTTTGGACATGGGAAACAAAATCTTGAGGCTTTTTGACCAACCCTCCGGAAAGCTGATACCTAGTAATGTTCAGGTTGTAGTATTTACAATACTTTGGGGAAGCCTTCTTCCGACGGAAACAATGGAAAAATTGTTTGAGAGAAGAGAGAAAATTATAGAGAAATACAACAGCGATAAAAACTTTAAAAAAACACTTGACGATTTCGTAGAAAGCTCTCAAACACTAAATGACCTTATGGGTAAAATCAAAAAAGACGGAAACATTGTAAACCAAATAATAAGCCTATGATTACTAAAAAAACGGTAAACGAAGAAATAGATAACCTTACGGGACTTAAAGGAATGGTAGAGACTTACGAGGAGATAGCAGCCTCAAGAATTAGAAAAACCAGGGAGTCGGTTCTCAAGAGCAGATATTTTATGGAAGATTTAAACTTTATCTTCAGCCAGGTAAAAGGCTCCTACAGAAAAGAAATAGACGCATTAATGAAGAAGAATAAAATAAAGGACAAAGACAAGCTATCCTTTTTTGTCCGAAACGGCAAAACCCTCAATGTCCTTATTTCTGCAAATACGGGGCTTTACGGTGGGCTTGTAAAAGATACATATAACCTTTTTCTTGATGAGACAAAAAAGGGAGACGCGGATGTGCTTATAATCGGAAAACAGGGACTTGCTTTTTTCTTGAACGAAAAACTAAACAGGAAGTACGTGTATTTTGATTTTCCGGACAACGGAATGGATGATGTAGCCTTAAAGCAAATAATAAATACTATGATTTCCTACGAAAAAGTAATTGTTTTTTTCGGAAAATTCCAAAGTATCGTAACGCAAAAACCCGAAATGTCGGATATTTCTGGTAATATAGAAGAGGCGGGGCAAAACGAAACTGCCCAGACAAAATTCTTTTTTGAGCCGTCCCTTGAGAGAATACTTGCCTTTTTCGAGCAGGAAATCTTTGCATCGATTTTCGAACAAACGGTAAAAGAATCCCAGCTCGCAAAATTTGCAGCAAGGATAGTCAATCTGGATACGTCGACCGAGAATATAAAAAAGAGGCTTGACCAGATGCTTTTTGAAAAAAACAAACTTATACATCATGAAAATAACAAAAAACAACTGCAGGTGTTCTCGAGCATAAGGCTGTGGAGCGCAAGGTAGGACTAGGAATTATGAAAAGTCAGGAAGTTAAAAAAATTACAGGGAAAATTGTCAGTATTCAAGGCCAGATAGTGGAAGTTGAGTTCCCCGAAAAGGAAATACCGAATGTTTACGACATTCTAACGCTTGAAGAAAATCCGGATATAAAAATGGAGGTTGCAAATTCTTCGGGGCCTAATACTTTTTACTGCCTTTCTCTTTCCCCCACCGAAGCACTCTCCAGGGGTCAAAGAGTGTTAAATACCGGTAAGCCCATTGTAATTCCCGTAGGTAAAAAAGTTTTGGGAAGGGTAATGGATATTTTCGGAAGGCCTCTGGACACCTTGGGCAAACTCCAGACCGAAGATACAAGGCCGATACACGGAAGTTATCCCATCTACAGCGACCTCTCGACTCACGAAGAAATTCTGGAAACAGGGATAAAAGCAATAGACCTCTTATCGCCAATCGTAAAGGGAGGAAAAACGGGCCTTTTTGGAGGCGCAGGAGTCGGTAAGACGCTGCTTTTGACCGAAATCATACATAACGTCGTCTCTTTGGGAAAAGCGGATAAGAACGTCTCCGTATTTGCCGGAATCGGGGAAAGGGTAAGAGAAGGACAGGAACTCCACGAAACACTTGTTGAGCAAAAAGTAATGCCCAAAGTCGCCTTGATATTCGGAACAATGGGGCAAAATCCGGCCATAAGGTTTAGAACTGCTTTCGCGGCCGCTACCCTCGCCGAGTATTACAGGGATGAGGCCAAGGAAGATGTACTCTTCTTTATAGACAACATTTTCCGTTTTGCCCAGGCAGGAAACGAACTATCACTTTTGATGAACACCATTCCATCGGAAGACGGTTATCAGGCGACACTCGTTTCGGAGATGGCTTCCTTTCACGAAAGACTTGTTTCAAACAGAAAGAATTCGATAACTACAATAGAAGCAATCTACATACCAAATGACGATATTTTGGACCAGGGAGTTCAGGCTGTTCTTCCCTACCTTGACTCAACCGTTGTACTTTCAAGAAGCGTTTATCAGGAAGGAAGACTTCCTGCAATAGACTTGCTCTCTTCAAGCTCTTCCAACCTTAACCGTGAAATAGTCGGGGACAAACATTACGAAGTAGCATTAAAAACACAAGCAATATTAAAGCAGTCAGTAGCTTTGGAAAGAATAGTAGCCTTGGTAGGAGAATCCGAGCTTTCAAACGACGACAGAATAACATATGAAAGGGCAAAAAGGATTAAAAACTTCATGACCCAAAACTTTTTTGCCGCGGAAGACCAGACCGGCAGAAAAGGAGTGTTTGTGCCCAGAAACTCAACGGTTGAAGATGTAAATGACATTCTGGAAGGCAAATACGATGCAGTTTCCGACGACAAATTCCTTTATATCGGAAGCGCCAAAGAGATAAAATAAAAGAACTTTTATTTTAACAATTACCGTTCGTCATTTACCGGGAAATCGAAGATAAAGAATATGGCTTACCTTAAGGTAACAATCAAAAATAAAGACAACGAAACACTGGAAGAAGAAATTAGCGCGGTTTCCTCTTTTAACGAAAGAGGACCCTTTGACATCTTACCGCTTCATGAAAACTTTATTTCCGTTATAAAAGACAAAATTATTCTTCATAAAAAGGATGGAAGTGCTAAAGAAATGGCTATCGAGAGAGGGGTTTTAAAGATCTCGGAAAACCAAGTGAATATATATCTTGGCATCTGACATCATTGAGGATTAAACTGCAACAATAAAAGATAGTTTTTTAAGACTTCAAAAAATCTTTTAAACACCTATATCACCTCCTTTGAAAAAGTTCTTGAAAAAGCATAAAAAAAGTGGTTAAAATTAAACTGCATAAAGATAATACTATTAGAGGACAAAAAAGACCTATTGTCAAACTTTTTATTTTTTTGCATAATAGTATAAGAAATTATATACTATTGCATATAATAAATTTGGAAGATTTTAGAAAAATTTTTTTCACAAAAATAAAAATTTATGGAAAATTTGCTTAACGTAAGACAAGTAGCCTTCATATTAAAAGTCCACCCCTTAACGGTAAGACGTTACATAAGAGAGGGGAAATTAAAAGCCGTAAGGGTAGCCGGAAATATAAGAATTAAGGAATCGAGCATTTCCGATTTAAATAAAGACTTTACCCCCACTCCCAAAAAAACTGATACCAGAATGCAATTCATGCAGTCGAAAATCTTTAGCCTTGACGACCCTTTATTCAGATTAAGAGGAAGAGGCGCAAGTATCAGTCTGTCATCTTAACTTAGGATTTTAATCGGTTATGGCCAGCAAGAAGGTTTTTATAGCAAGAAGCGGATTTTACGCATTTATAGACAGAGCTCACCCTAAACACGAGCAGGCTGTTGCCTATTTCCGCTATTTTGCAGAACAAGGTTACTTCCTTTACTCAGACAGCATGACCTTAACTGATGTCTATAACCAGATTTACAGAAATATTAGTCCTTCCCTTGCAAAAGATTTCTTAAGGATAATATTTGTCGGAAATATCAATATTATTTATCCCGATCAAAGCGATGTCAAAGCGGGTCTTAAGACTCTTGTTAATTACCAGTCTACCGACCTTACGTTCGGACAGGCTTTAAGAGCGGTTCTTGCAAACAGACGCGGGGTTACCCAAATTTTTACTTTTGATTACCTTCATCCCCTATTCGGTCAGAGTATTTTTTATCTACCAATATAGAATTAGGTTATATTTTTGTTCTGTAGTTTGCCCTGTGTGTTGTTTTTATCTTCTCTTCATTAGGAGATTCAAAATGTTCTTTTATAAACTGCATTGTTTCCTTAGGCTCCTGAGTATTCACGTAAACGTTAGTTCCTAGCTCAAATCCTCCAAGGGTTTTGACCCTCGGTATTATTCTTAAATACCAGTCTCCGCCTGGATAGATATAAAAATTAAAGGGAAACTCGTGGCCATGCCTTAAATCGAATATCTGTATAAGCCTGTACAAAATTCTTGCCAAATCCTTTACCTGCTCGTCTGTTATCTCCCAATACTGTCTTCCTCTTTCCTGGGGAAAAATCCAGACTTCATCGGGCCATTGACTACTTTGTGGGCACGAAAGGAAAAAATAAGGAGTTTTATAGTATTCCCTCTTTGTAGATACATGCAATCTTGGAATATCAAGCTTTACGTGGTCCGGTATAACCACCAACTGACTGTGGGGATGAGGAAGGCTTTCCCCTCCCCCTTCGCCATGATTGTGGAATATGTACACCTGTCCCTTATCTTTATGTGTCTCAAATCTTTGTTTGTAGGTTTTTAAAATTAGTTCCGATGCCGACAATGGTAACTCGTCAAAACTCTTATGGTGATCAGGCGAATGGATGATTACTTCATGAATCGGAGCAAAAGGAAATTTATTTGGTAGCACTCTTATTTTCCAATTGCTGTCTCCGGATTTTCCTCCAACCCTATAGACTTCCTCCTCGTTTATTTCTCTTCCCGTGCAGAACGGACAAACGGGCTCTGTTCCCTTTGCCTCATCCGGCCTTTTGGCACGTCTTGGGGCGGATATTACCCAGTTTTTAGTTACCGGATTTTGTATGAAACTGAAATCTGACATAAGCCTTATACTCAGTATGCAACAAGAAAATCCGGATTTCAAGCCGTGAAAAGAATAAATCTTTCGGAATTACCGGAAAAGAGTAAAAGAAGCTGAAAAAAGTTTAAAAAGCTTCGAAGCTGTTAGCATTATAAAAAAATTAGTGCTAAATAAAATAATATGAGGGTTTAGATTGATTTAACGGCTAATTCGCTATTTATAAGTGATTAGTTATTAGTCATTTTTTTTACCCTTGTCCGGTCTTTTTTTACCCGTGAGCTTTTTAAAATTTCTTTTCTCGGTAATTTCTCGGTAATTAAGGTGTTCTATTTTTTCCCGCACTAAATTTTTAAAATTTTTTACGAATTTGGGTGAAATTATTGCTTACATGTAAGAAAACTTCCAAAAATTATATATCTAAATATATCTTTATATAACTTAATACTCTATCTTTGAGGCTGTCTCGCTTCTATTGTATTTTGAAAGAAGTCTACTCCCCATTTGTAGACATTATTCTCTTCAAGAACTTTTGCCATCGCTCTTGTTCTTCTTACTTTCTCTTCCCTTTTCATTTCCAAACCACGTCTTATAGCATTCACAACCTCTGACTTATCGTAGGGGTTAACTATGAGCGCTTGGGATAAATCGGTTGCGCTTCCCGCAAACTGGGACAGAACAAGCATTCCCGGATTTTTGGAAAAAGAAGCTGCCATTACAAATTCCTTGGAAACAAGATTCATGCCATCATCTCTCGGCGTTACAAGACACAAAGATGCATGAAGATAAAAGTCCACTATTTCTTCTCTTGAAAAAGTCTGATAGATAAGATGTATCGGCCTCCAGCCGTTTTTTCCATACTTTTTATTTATTTTCTCCGCTTCTTCCTCTACCGCATCTTTCAAGGCTTTGTAGGAAGGTATAGTATCTCTGGAGGGAGCCATAAGGCCCAGATAGATAGCTTTTCCTATATATTTCTTGTTGTTTTCAAAAAACCTGTCTAAAGCATCGAGCCTTAGGAGCAAGCCTTTAGTATAGTCGAGCCTGTCAACACCCAAAATTACCTTGTATTTCCTAAAATACTCAATATAAGGGCTTTCGTTCTTCCTTTCTTCATCTGTTCTTAGTATTTTTTTTATCAAAATTTCAAGAGTGCCTTCTTTTTTGTCTCTTTTTGCTATATCGGAGACTACATCCGTATCTATTCCCAAAGGAAGACTTTTTACCGTTGTCACATGACCCTTGTAATAGATTTTGCTGGTTTCCTCCTCTACTCTTACTTCAAATTCCCTTCTTACGGTCTCTATAAAATTTCTTGCCTGATAGCCCCTATGGAAACCTATAAAATCACACATTAAAAGGCTCTCGATTATCTCCTTCTTTTGAGGAAGAATACGGAAAGCCTCCCAAGTCGGCCATGGTATATGCCAGAAAAAACCTATTACCGCATTTTTAGGTCTATTGAGAAATTTAGGCACAAGGCAAAGTTGATAATCGTTTACCCAAATGAACGTATCGCCCTTTATTTCATTTTTAATACTCTCAGCAAACTTCTTATTTACGCTCACGTATCCTTCATACCAGAGCCTGTGGAAAGCGGGGTTTTCAAAGGCAACGTGGCAAAGGGGCCAGAGAGTCTGATTGGAAAAACCGTTATAATAGTTATCAAACTCCCCGTTTTCAAGATAAACACGCTTTAAAATATAAGATCCTCTGTCGCCTTCAATTTTTGTCTCACCTTTTCCTACAATCTCTTTTTCGTCTTCCGTCTTTGACCTTCCTATGTACACTGCCGAAGATGCCTTTGCCAAAGGATCTAAGACAACCGAGACCCCTCCGGATAAAAGCCTCTGTGAAACCTGGCCGTCTTTTTTTTCCAAAACCACGGTCTCCGCATCCGCAGCTATAATCACCCTTATATTTTGAGAAGAAATAAAAGTTTTTAAATCTTCGAATGTAGTCATAGTATCTTTTTCTGTTCCGAAAGATAATTATCCCAATTTTTTATTGTTTTCGTATAGGCATCTTCGTAACCCTCTATCATCTTCGGTACCGAAAATTTATTTTCTATATTCCTTCTGCAATCTTCACGCTTTAATTTACCTACAAAAGTCATTTTTTGGACCATTTCCTCGACATTATTTACAAGATAACCGGTTTTACCTTCTTGGATAAGCTCTGGAGCCGCTCCGCGTTTAAAAGCAATTACCGGAGTTCCTACCGCCTGGGATTCCGCCATAACCAAACCGAAGGGTTCCTCCCAGGAAATGGGATTAAGAAGAGCTTTTGCTCCCCCCACTATCTCGTTTCGCTCTTCGGGGCACACTTCGCCCTTTTGAATAATTTGTTTTCCGTCAATTAAAGGTTTTATTTCTTTCTGGTAATACTCCACAACTTCGGGAACCCCCTTGTCGACTGGGCCTAATACAATTAGCTTTGCATTTGCCTTTTTTGCGGCAAGAATTGCTTCCTTTGTCCCTTTTACCTTTTTTATTTTACCCAGCCATACAAAGTAATCTTGAGCTTTTGGCGAAAATTTGAACTTATCTACCTGAAGAGAATTATAGACTGTTCTCACGTAATTCAGCCTTAAATCTTCTCTTTGGGAATTTGATATCGAAGTATAAGGAAGTTCCCTGAATCTGTTCAAGATCAGGAATCTATCCCTATTAAAATTTTGGGAAGGAAGCTTAAAATGGAGAGTAAAAAGAACCGGAGTTTTGGAATAGAGGGAAAGCGGAAGAGTTATATAATCCTGGGACTTATTAAGGTGCATGTGCAAAACGTCAAACTCCGAAGCTCTTTGGAAAGCGTCAACAAAGTGGTTGAGGTTGTAAGTTACGTTTGTCCATTCTACATTTTTTTCTCTAAGGGGTAAGTCTACCGTTGGAAAAACTTTTGCTTTTACCCGTGAGGTCTTCGGTCCAAAAAGGGTTACATCATGTCCTTTATCTACCAATCCGTTTACAAGATTATATACCACCTCTTCCGTGCCTCCGTATCCTTCGGGCGGAATATTGAGCCATATTGGCCCGATTACACCAATCTTCATAGTCCGTCTATCTATTATACAAAGTAGACCTTCTATTAATCAAATCCCGGTAATTTTTTCTCTTAAGATAAGATAAACAAATTTTAACAGTCTTGTCTGCCGTTTAATCCTCCATGGCTGAGTGATAAGACGGAAGAGCCATTCCAGACCGAGACTTCTTATAAATAAAGGTGCCCTCTTAACTTTCCCACTTATAAAATCAAATGAACCCCCTACTCCGATAGCAATCCTTACCGGGAGTTTCTTTAAATTTTCCGCTATCCAAAATTCCTGTTTTGGTGATCCAAAAGCAACAAAAAGTATGTCCGTTAAAGGATATTTTTTATTAAAATCCCATTCTTCTTCCGTGAAATTAATTTTTAAATTTGGGTACTTTTCACGTAAGCACTCAGCTGTCTTTTCTGCTACACCGGACCCGGCCCCCAGAAAGCCCACCGTTATAGGCTGTTTCGATACATCTCTACATAGGTTTTCGGTAAGATCCACCCCATGGATTACCTCTTTAAGGGGTCTCCCCAGGAATTTAGATGCCAAAATGTTACCTACGCCATCATTCAAGGCTAATTCAGCGTTGTTGAGGACCTTTTTATATTCTTTGTTCTTATCGGCAATGGTTAAAATTTCTGGATTTGGAGTAACAATGTAGTACTTTTTACCCGTTCTCAATAGTCCTTTTTCAATATACTCTAGGGTTTGAGTTATTGTTAGGTTATTGAGCCCTACTCCCAGCAAAAAAATTTTATCTTTCATGTTATTTTTACTATAAGTTTTTATCTAGTTTTAGCAAAAACCGTCTTTAGACCCGCTTTGAACAAAATTATTATGCAATCTATACTCTTATTCTTCACGCTTGCATAGCTAATATAATTTTATTTTTTATTCTATTGGTAGTCTAAATACTATAATGTTTATTCTTTGTGAAAAGAGCATTTAAAATATGAAAATTCATTTATTTTATTTTTCAGCCTAGATTATTATAGGATAATTCTTCTGAAGACCTTAGGGTTGATGTTGAATTTTTTAATTTTTGTTTTTTGATTTTTGATTTTTCTTCTTTTCTCATTAATCAGTAATCTATTTTTTGGCGATACTTCTTTTGTAGAGCTCTATATTTTCAAGGGCTACTCCCGTCCCCCGTACAACACATAAAAGTGAGTCTTCCGCTAAATGACAGGGAACTCCGGTTACCATTGTCATAAGTTTGTCAAAATTTTTAAGAAGAGATGTCCCTCCCGACATCACTACGCCTTTATCTATTATGTCACTTGCCAGTTCAGGCGGGGTTTCTTCGAGAACTCCTTTAACCGCGGTTATTATGTCCATTAAGACCGGATAAATCGCTTCGTTTACCGCTGACTCTGAAAGCTCAATTGAACGAGGCAGTCCTGTAACACTGTCCCTTCCTTTTATTTCGACCTTTTTTTCTTCTGCGGCTTTCTTGTCGCTCAAAACCGCATTCCCCATGTCTATTTTTATTTCCTCGGCCGTTCTTTCCCCTATTAGAAGGTTAAACTTCTTTTTAGTGTAGTTTGCTATCGCTTCGTCTATTTTATTTCCCCCCACTCTTACGGAGTTATGAACCACAACTCCACCCAAAGATATAACTGCAGCCTCTGTCGAGCCTCCGCCTATGTCTACAACCATATGCCCGGCAGCCTGTGCTATTGGAACTTTTGCCCCTATTGCAGCTGCCAAAGGTTCTTCTATAAGATAGGCGACTTTTGCTCCGGCGGCCATCGTTGCGTCCAAAACGGCACGCCTTTCTACCTGCGTAACTCCCGAAGGGATGCATACCATGACCTCGGGTTTAAAAAATCGCGATTTACCTGCAGCCTTATCTATAAAGTAAGAAAGCATTGCTTCGGTTATTGTGTAATCTGCTATAACCCCATCCCTTAAGGGTCTCATTGCAACGATGTTTCCGGGGGTCCTTCCGAGCATTTCTTTTGCTTCTTTTCCGACCGCCACTACTCTGTTTTCTTCCGCTGTTACGGCAACAACGGTTGGCTCGTTAAGCACTATGCCTTCTCCTGCAAGATAAACGAGGGTATTCGCGGTTCCCAGATCTATACCGATTCTTTTAGATAACATATTATTAAAAGACTGAACCGAAAAAACCTTTTGACTATATCAAAAGGTACTATTAATGTATCAAAAATTTGTCTTTCTGCTTTGGTCTAAACTCGATTATATCCTTAGCTCTAATATCTTGCAAGAGTTATTATTAGCTAGTATAATCCGAGTTAGTGAGAAAACAAATCTTCGTATCGGGGCTAGTCCTGTTCTTTATGATTCTCGCAACCGTTCTCGTAATCCTATACGGGAAAGGTTACCGTTTCGATTTCAATAAGGGTACGGCCACGATTGCGGGAACCGGGCTCCTTGTCGCCACGAGTAACCCCGACGGCGCTCAGGTTTTTGTCAACGGGCACCTCACCACGGCAACGGACAACACTATTAACCTTAATCCGGGAACTTATGACGTAAAAATAGTAAAAGAAGGATATCTTCCGTGGGAAAAAACCCTGGTAATCAAAAATGAGGTTGTCACCAAAGCCGATGCTCTTCTTTTTCCCACTGCTCCACAGCTCGAAAGCATTACAAACCTGGGGGCGTTAAATCCCGTAATGGACCCTTCCCATACAAAAATAGCCTACACGGTTGCTTCACAGTCTGCTACCAAAAACGGCGTTTATATTTTAGACACTACGGCAAGACCTATTCTTACCCTCCAAAGCTCCTCAAGTCAGATAGCCAATGACACCGTTAACACTTTCTCGAAAGCAAAATTACAGTGGTCTCCGGACGGTTCGGAGCTTCTTGCAACGATTCCCGGAACTACGTCTAATACAACATATCTTCTTCAGACCAATGGTTTTAACCAAAATCCACAGGATGTTACCGAAACTATGGCAAGCGTAAACGCAGAATGGAATTTACAAAAACAGGATAAGGAAAAAGCTTTAACGAACGCTCTTCCCGCCTCTCTTAAAAATATTGTTCTTTCGGATTTTCAGGTGATAGACTGGTCACCGGATCAAACGAAAATACTCTATGTCGCCTCCGAATCCGCAAATATTCCCTATATCATTAAACCCAGACTGATTGGGACAGACTCCACGCCCGAAGTAAGAAATATAGAAAAAGGAGGAATTTATGTCTACGATATTAAAGAAGACAGGAATTATAAAATTTTAAGCTCGTTGCCCGACGAACAAAACTTGGACATTTACTCTCCATCCCCTCTTATGTGGTTCCCCGATTCCAAACATCTTATCTACGACCACAGTAAAAAAGTGGATATAATGGAGTACGATGCGCAAAACGAAACAACTATTTATGCCGGTCCGTTTATAGACCACTATGTTTTCCCTTGGTCTGACGGCTCAAGAGTGGTAATACTTACAGATTTGGGAAATCCTTACACATCCCCAAACTTATACACCATTGACCTAAAATAGTTAGTCTTATAGTTGACAATCTTTCCTTCTCCGAATATAATCGCGGGCATGGCAGCAGAATTAGAAAAATTTATAGATCAAAAACTTTCTGAGCTTCCCCTCAACCATCCTGACAGAAAATTTCTAAGAGGACTAAAGGCAACCGTTTCTGCTTATGTGGAGGGAACAAAAAAAACAATAAACCCTGAAGCGGTGTATGTAAGAACCGAGGATACTACAGAAGATGAATCACTGGGAAGAAAAATAAGCGAAGCATTCCTTGGTTCTTTATCTAATGATACTTCTATTCATGACATTAGAAGTCATTTTGGTAGTAAGCAGGGAAGATGGAATCCGAAAGTAACAAAGGGACCTTTTGCAGATAAATGGGAAGAGATATACCGTGACTTAACCGCGGACGAAAAAAGGAAAGTCACGCGAACTTTTAATTGGTTCCCTTCAGGTATCAAGACTTTGGGACAGTTAAGAGGCATGACTCAAGAAGAAATTGGAAAAATTTGTCATCATGGTACTAAAAGAGCTGCTTTGTTAAAGGCTTCAATAACCCCTATACCTAACCCTAGGCAAGTTTAAGCTCACTGCTTATTTCCTCTTGGCAAAAACCAAAAGCCTTTGCCAGGTAGTTCCCGGGGGCCAGCAGGTCTGAAGGATTAACGTTTCCGTATTCTGGTTTTGAGCGTTCACTATATAAGAGACATCCGAAGGGTCAACTTTTTTTGAACCCGTAACAACATAATTATACCTCTTGTTCTGATAAAAAATTACTATCTCGTCCCCGGGGGTCAAGTCTTTTAAGAGGTAAAATACCGCGTTATATCTTCCCACATCCCAGAAATTGTCGGTCGAATGAGCAAAGAGATAAATATTGCCCTTCATCCCGGGAAAGACGGTTCCTTTAGCATGCGCTACCCCCTCTTTGAGGATGGGCAGAAACTGATTAGGGTCGGAGGCATCTACATTAGGAAAAACTCTAGAATTGGCTCCTATTTTTGGTATCAAAATATCAAACTGTGTATCAATAGGTGTCAGTATCTGTTCTTTTGACCCGGACAAAACATCTGCAAAACTTATTCCGCCGGTTCTTTGTGCAGGGCTTGCTTCTTGTGGTTTATTCTGGATTTTAAATTCTGAACTCTGAACTATGTATTTAACTCCCCTGGCTTCCGCCATCCTATAAGTAGCTTCAAAATAAACTGCAGGCCCAAATGTCGCTATGACTCCAAAGATGGCAAACAAGACAAGGAAATTTCCTATTGTTCTAAGTATCAAATAACGGGCAATTTCGCCTCGTGTCATATTAAGATTATATCAGAATAAGTACCCCCGGCGGGAATCGAACCTGCATCAATCGCTTAGGACGCGACTACTCTATCCATTGAGCTACGGGGGCACGTGCTAAATTTTATCCAAATTGTTGACTATTAGCAACTATTTTATTTATAACCTTTAATTTTTTAAGATAATCTCCGCCTTTCGTAATCCACTCATGCCAAACTTATCTTTGATATTTCTTGCATAATTGAATACTGTTGTTTTGGGAATTTTTGACAGGGTAGATATTTCCGGAATACCCGCGTCTTTTTTTCTTAAAAGGATTATCTTATTTACCAATTTTTTGTCTGTTCTTTTAGGCACATAAATAGGATAAATTATTTGAACCAAACCGTCAATCTTGTACGATTTGCTCTTACCTATAGAATTATTGTGTTTTAAAAGAAAAAGCTTTAAAATCATAAGGCTTACGGGGCGTAGTGGAACCGGTACGCCCGTCTTAAACATACGGAGTGTAGGTCATCGGTAGACCGCCGCGTTCGGGACGCGGAAGCAGTGAGTTCAATTCTCACCACTCCGACAAAAATCTTGCTTTGAAGCTAACAACCTGATAAAATCCTTTTATCGCTTCCGGAATTTGCTTTGGCAAACAAACTGGATAGAGATATTTCCGTTCCATGGGCAGATTTGAAATAAGAAGAAAAATCTCTTAATCTATCCTCGCCTCTTGCAACAGAAAACAAAATATGCCATATTCTTCATATGGAAAAACTGACTAAAAAAGAAAAAAAAGAACAGAAAAAGCAAGAGTGGCAGCAAAAACTGGAGGCCGACAAAAAAAGAGCTCTTTATAAAAAAATAGGGATAATAGCGGGAGTTGTTCTTATTGTTGCAGTTTCTATTTTTGGACTGATACAACTTGCAAATGCGCCATCCTCAACTTCTTCGGGCCCAACCGTACCTCCCCCTTCGAAAAACGATATTTCCGAAGGAAATCCGAAAGCAAAAGTAACGATTATAGAATATGCGGATTTTGAATGCCCTGCCTGCGCCGCTTATCACCCTCTGGTCGACCAGCTGTTGAGCGATTTCAACGGTAAAATTTTCTATGTCTACAGAATGTTCCCTCTTTCAAATATCCATCCCAATGCGCTTATTTCTGCACAGGCAGGTTACGCTGCATGGAAACAGGGAAAATTTTTCCAGATGGATGATTTGCTTTTTAACGGACAAAATGACTGGGCAAGTCTATCGGATCCAAGGCCTACTTTTATAGGCTACGCAAAACAATTAAAACTAAATGTAAATCTGTTCCAAAAAGACATGAATTCACAGGCTGCGCAACAATACGTTGCAAATTCGGAGAATCAGGCTATTTCAGAAGGACTAAACCAGACTCCTACATTCTTCGTAAACGGTCAGATGATTCAAAACCCTACGAGTTATGATCAATTTAAACAGATAATTCAAAATGCACTTAACAAAAAATAATCTTACAATCTCCTGCCTTTTATTTTGTTTTTTGGGGTTCCTCGACGCAACCTACCTAACGATACTTCATTTTAAAGATGCTTTTCCTCCGTGCACCTTGCAGGGCTGTGAAAAAGTCCTTACGAGCACATATTCTGTAATCTATGGCGTTCCCGTTTCTCTCCTTGGGAGCCTATTTTTTGCAATAGCAATGGCATTGAGCCTTGCTTTTTACCTTAACAGGAAAAAAATATTTGCCCAGGGACTTTTCTTCTCGAGCATAGGAGGTCTTTTTGTATCTGCGATTTTGTTTTTTATACAGCTACTTATAATTAAATCTTTCTGTCAGTACTGTTTATTTTCGGAGCTTATGACAATTCTTATTTTTGCCTCCTCTTCTCTTCTCTATTCGCAATTTTCTAAATAATTTTTAATTGTTATTAATTAGGAATTGGAATTAATATTTGTAGATTTCTTCGGGTTTGAACCAGAGGTTTTTTTCAAAATTTGCTTCTTCTATTGTCGCCGAAATATGGACAATGTTTTGTACGGCTCTTCGCTCTTCGTTGGCATATGCCGCAGAGTCTGTTGAGAAATCTCCTCTTATTGTCCCTGCCGGTGCATTTACGGGCATTGTAGGACCTGCAAGGCTTACTACATTTTCTACCGCATGTTTTCCTTCAAGAACCATAGCAACTACCGGCGTAGATACCATAAAATCCAAAAGCCAGCCTACGACCATGGCTCCTAATTTTGCCGGATCATCCGTTCCGAATTCTTTTTTTGCATCTTTACCGTATTTCTTGTAGGTATCAAGAGTTTTGTTTCCAATTCTTTCTACTGTTGAGGTTTTATCGGTTGCATAATGTTTGTCCAGAAGGTCTTTGGTGGGTACCACCATCTTCATGGCCACAATCTGTAAACCCATTCTTTCAAACCTGTGTATAATTTCCCCCACCAATCCTCTTTTTACGCCGTCCGGTTTTATTAAAACTAATGTCTGTTCCATTTTTCTCTATAATCGTAGCAATTCCTGGAATTTTTGTCCAGCGCCAAAATTTCCAATTCCTGCCATGTTAAGGCCCTGATTCTTAAAGTATTTTTTGGCAACTTCCTCTACCTCTTCTACTGTTACCCGGTCTATTTTCTCCAAAAGCTGGTCCGGGTTTAGTACTTCTTTTTCCAGAAGCTCCTGAGAGGAATAAAAGCCCGCTACGGCCCGGCTGTCTTCGAGTTCCAATACAAAATGACCCTTAAGGTATTCTTTTGCTTTCTTAAATTCCGAAGGTGTAATACCTGCTTTTCCTTCTGCAAATTTTCTGTATTCATCAACTATTACTTTTACTCCCTCTTCTGCTCTTTTTGGATCAAGTCCTGATGTTGTAACGAAACTTCCGGCATCAACAAAATGATCCGAAGAGCTTCTTACATAATAAGCAAGGCCTCTTCTTTCTCTTACTTCATGGAAAAGTCTGCTGCTCATTCCTCCTCCCAAAATAGAGGAAAGAACGGCAAGGGGAAATCTATCCGGACTTTCTATGGAAACCGTCCTTACTCCTATTGCTATATGCATTTGCTCTGTATCCTTTTGCCTCAACATTAATTCCGGTTTATCCTGTTTTTCTGCCACTTTACTATAACCTTTTGTATCAAATCTCTTCATATCTGAAAAATACTTTTCTCCCAGTTCCTCAACCTTTTTAGTCTCTACCCCCCCTGCAACTACAACCACAATGTTTGAAGCGCTGTACAGACTTCCCATATATTTGACAAAATCTTCCCTCTTAAGGCTTCTTACTACGTCTTTTTCCCCTGCTATGTCCCAGCCCAAAGGGGTGTTTCCATACAAAAGCCTTTCGTAAATATCTCCAATTTTCCTTGCCGGCATATCTTCATAAAGATTTATCTCCTCGAGTATCACTCCTTTTTCCCTGTCGATTTCTTCCTGGGCAAGTTTAGAATTTTTAAGCATATCCGAAAGAATATCTAGGCATACCTCCAACTGTCCCGCAGAAGATTTTATGTAGTAGCCTGTTGTTTCTTTACCCGTAAAAGCGTTTGACTCTCCGCCTATTCCGTCTATGAGGCTTGAGATATCCAAAGCTGAAGGTCTTTTTTCTGTGCCTTTAAAAGCCATGTGTTCCAAAAAATGCGAGATACCGTTATTCTGTTTTGTTTCGTATCTGCTTCCTGCCCCTACCATAACAAGAACGGTTGCGCTTTCAAAGGAAGACATTGGAACCGTTACAAGTCTGAGGCCGTTTTGAAGAGTTTTCTTGTGATATACCATAACGGACATTATAACACCAATCCACAGAATAGAGAATATATTATAATTTTTAATCTAAAAATTGACTAATTTATACTACATTCTTTCCGGAGCGCTGACGCCTAAAATATCCAGAGTATTTTTAAGGGTAACCCTCGTTGCCTCAAGAAGAGCCAGCCTTGCCGAAGTCTTATTTTTATCTTCGGATATTACCCTTTGAGCTTCGTAAAACTTATGGAAAGAGTTTGCGATTTCCATTGCGTAGTTGGTAAAAAGATTAACCGCAAAAGTTTTAGAAATATCCTCTACCATAAAAGGGAATTTAATCAATTGTCTCATCAATGCAATCTCTTCGGGATCTGTTAGCAGAGCTAACTCCTTTTCGCTAACTCCTGTAATCTGCGCTCTGTAGCCATCAGCTTTGGAAAATATGGAACATATTCTGGAATAAGCATATTGAACATAAAAAACGGGGTTGTCAGAAGCCTGTTTTTTTGCAAGTTTAAGATCAAAATCCATATGCGTTTCGGGAGAACTTCTTAGTAGGAAAAACCTGAAAGCGTCCTTCCCTACCTCATCAAGAACCTCTCTGGCCGTGACAAAATTACCGGCGCGTTTGCTCATTTTAACTATTTCGCTTCCCCTTTTTAATCTTACGTACTGGTATAGGATAACCTTGAACTTCTCCGTATCAAAACCCAAAGCCTTGACCACCGCCATAAGCCTTGGGACGTGTCCTGAATGATTTGCCCCAAGAATGTCTACAACCAAATCTTCCCTTTGAAATTTTTCTTTATGATAAACAATATCCGAAGCAAAATAAGTAAATTCTCCGTCCGATTTTTTAACCACTGTTTCCCTGTCTTTTAAAAACTCGTCGTTTGGAGCAAACCAGAGCGCTCCCTCTTTTTCTTTTATCTTTTTTTTACTGCCGAGCTCTTTTATAACCTTTTCCGCTTCCTTTCTTAACTCGGACTCGCTCTTTATAATGTCGTATTTAATCCCCATATCCTGGCAGTCTTTAAGAATTTGGGAAAGCATTATCTCAACAGCTATTTCCCCGGCTTTATCTATAAAATCACTTTGAGATAAATTCTCGTATTGCTCTTCCTCCATTTCCTCCTCTACCATTTGTGCAAGTTCTTTTATGTATTCTCCCTGATACTGCATTTCGTACCCTTCGCCTTTTTGCTCGGGATTTAAAGTAAAATAAATTGCGTCTCCAAGCCTTGCCACCTGCCCTCCCACATTATTATGAAGATATTCTCTTGTTACTTTATAGCCTGCTTTTTCCAATACATTTGCAATAACGTCGCCCAAAGGCCCTCCTCTTGCGTTTCCTATGTGCAACGGTCCCGTAGGGTTTGCCGAAACATATTCAACGCTTGCGTTTTTCCCTTTTCCAATACTAAGCGAACCATAGGAAGAACCTTTTTCCATTACCTCTTTTACTTGTTGATGAAGATATCTTTGTGAAAGATAAAAATTGATGAAACCCGGCTTTACGGCTTCGACCCTGGAAAAAGTGTTTTGTGCGGGGTATTTGGCGTTTATTATAGAAACTATTTTCTCGGCCAATTGAAGAGGACTTTCAAATGTACCCCCCGGAGTTGCCCAGATTGAACCTTCTTTTTTGCCTCCTGGTACATGTGTCTTAGTTATATCTGATTTTTTCCTGAAGGCTATCATTGCAATATTACTCGAGTAATCACCATTCGAGGACTCTTTTGGGGTTTCGACGCTTACAAAAGGCTCTATCAGTTCGTAAGGGAGCTTCGGGATATCCCTTAAGGTCTTTTTTAGTAACTCGACAATTTCATCTCTTATCACACTGCAATTGTATCATACGACAATTCCCTAGATACCAGATACTACCCGGGGCTTGCATTTTTAAAACAGAACTGCTAGCGTTGATATTAGGTATGAAAATACTTCTTATAGACGATGATGAAGCCCTTACAATAGTATTTACCACTGCTCTTTCTAAAGAAGGATTCCAGACTTCTGTAGCCCACCTCGGAAAAGACGGAATCGAAAAGGCAAAAACCGAAAAGCCCGATCTTGTGCTTTTAGACCAGGTTCTTCCCGACACGTCCGGAAATGACGTATTGAAACAATTAAAGGGAGACGAGGCAACGAAAAACATCCCTGTAATAATCCTTTCCAACTTCAGTCAGGAAGAACTTGTAAAAGAAGCCATAAACCAGGGAGCGGCAGACTATGTTTTTAAATACCAGGTGGAGCCCAAAGACATAGTTGAAAAGATAAAAACACAGCTTCACCAGGCATAACTATGCAGGCTAACGGAAATACTGATTATAAAAAATTATTGACGGAAGTAATCCAAAAACAAATGGTCGTTCTGGGACCCCAGATTACTCTTACCAAAGCAAGAAATGTTAAAGGACTTACCGTTGCGGATGACGGCACCGTGACCGATATCCAGGGCGCTCCCCAGGAAATGATCCAAAGCTTAATAGACCAGTTTGTCCAACTCTCCGGATTAATAGTTAAAAAAACTATGGAGCCTCTTCTTTCCGTCTATCCGGACGGAGTTGCCGCGGCCGGAATAACCGCAGCTCAAGCTCCTCAGCCCGCAACGCCTCCCCCCCCTTCTGCCGACGCTGCCCAACAAGCTATAAACCAGGCTTTATCTGGCAAGTGAAATGATAGATATACAAAAACTTTTTACTATCTTTATCGAAGGGAGTTCATTCATATCTGCCTTAGCTTCTATATCGGCGGGTATAATTATGGCAAGGCTTAATAAAAAATTCGGTACCGGAATACTCGCCTCGGGGTTTAAGGCAATAGCAATCGGCATACTTTTTATAGGGGCAGGGATTCTTATAGACGCCGTGGAATCGTATATGGAAGTTTCGGGTTATATTAATCCTCAGCTTACTATAGTTCTACTTCTCGCAAAAGCTCCGTTCTTTATAATAGGCACATATATAATCGTAATAGGCAGCAAAAAAACAGGAGACAAACTGGAAAGCCTCACGAAGTAGCTTCCCTAAATTAAGAATTGCTTAATAATTCATATTTATTTGCATATTTGTTATTTGCGTATTTATAATTAACCCATGGGCCTGCCATTTATTTCCCCCGATGAAATAATAACTTTCTTTCTTATAATTCTTATTGCTGTCCTTTTTATAAGAGAGCGGCAGGCAAGGAAAACTCTCGCACAGCACGAAGAAATACAAAAACAGAGGCTTTATCAAATCTCCGTATTAAAAGAGATACAGGATAGGATAAGCTATTCCCTAGACGTGGAAGAAGTCGTGGATATCATAACCGGAAGCCTCAAAAACCTTTTCCCCTATTCTACGGCCTCTGCAATCCTAATAGAAGGTGATAAGCTTGTTTTTAAAACTTATGTTGAAGAACGCGTCAGTCAGAATTTTTTGGATCAGGTGAAAAAGAGCATGCTAGCCTCAATGTCCGCCCTGGTACCCAACCTGCCCCAGGTAATGGAAGAGATGCATTCGGGACAACTTCTCGACGAATCAAACCAAAACCCCCTAGCTTCATTCTTCCATATACCATTCATAGTAAACAACAAGGTTATGGGACTTATAAACGTTTCTTCCACTGTCCCAGACTTATATAAGGAAGAGGAAGTTACAATTCTCTACCAGATAACCGATAATGCGTCGAATGCTCTTTCGAGACTCCACGGAGTACTTGAAATCGAGCAAGGCAAACTTACTTCCCTGATTACAAGCCTTGCCGATGGAGTATTTATGGTAGACGGCAAAAACCAGGTTCTTATAATAAATGAGGCAGCGAGAAAATTCCTTAACCTTTCGGAAATCAGCTTCATAACTATAGTCAATGCTTTGGCCGGAAAATTCGATCTGGCTTCGAAAATAAAAGAATCCGTCTCTAAAAATCAGACTCTGGAAGAAAAAGAGGTCCTTATAGGTGAAAATACATTCCAGATATTTGTAACCCCCGTGGTAAATACCCTGACGGACAAACCTGAGGTGATAGGAGCTTCCATTCTTATGCACGATATTACGATCGAAAAAAATCTCTCCAAGATTAAGGAGGACTTCACAAACATGATGGTGCATGAATTGCGGGCGCCACTCACGGCTATAAAAGACTCTTCCGAGCTTATGCTCGAGGAAAAAGAGCTTAAGGAAGACCAGGCAAAACAATTATTGGGAATCATAGATACCCAGGCAAAGACTCTGCTCGAGCAAATAGGGTCTATTCTGGATGCTGCAAAAATAGAAGCTGGACGATTTGTTATACAAAAGTCTCCCAACGATTTGAATAAACTTATAAACGAAGTTGTGGATACCTTTTCGGTCCCGGCAATGAAAAAGAAGATACAAATAGATTCTTATGTTCCCAAAGAGCTTCCGCTTTTTAGCTTCGACCTCATAAGAATAAACCAGGTTCTTAATAACCTTATCTCAAACAGCCTCAAGTTCACTCCGGAAGGCGGTAAAATTACCGTTCTGGGCGAAATAAACGAGGCAACAGTTACTGTTTCCGTCTCGGATACGGGAATGGGCATTGCCCCCCAGGATCAGAAGGAGCTTTTTTCAAAGTTTTATCAGATAAGAAAAACTCCGGGAGAACTTGCAAAGAAAGGAACCGGCCTCGGTCTTTATATAGTAAAAGGTGTTGTCGAAGCACATGGAGGATACGTAGGAGTAAGATCGGATGTGGGACAGGGAACGACTATCTACTTCACTCTACCGTTAAGGGAAGACGCCATAAAACAAGCAAATACGCAAACTCCGGTAACCGTTAATTAGCCGTCTCAAATAATTCAGTTGCTTTTAAAAACTTTTCCAAAAGTCCTGTTTTTAGTCAATGATGGACATCCATAAATCTGAAGTTTCTCCGACTTTTTCATTATCCAAATACCTCTCATCGACATAAAAAGTATTTTAAATCTCCAAAAACTGTCATTTCAATCAAAGAAAAACCCTTAAAATCCGTATTTTGAGCCTGAGGGCGTAAAAAATTAGGCCTTTTTTGGAATAGATATAAGGAGGTCATCGCACTTTAAAGGCTAAATCGGATTGACTTGACGACCTGTCTCCTTTTTTAAGGAAAATAGCAGTCAAATTTTTGAGTGCTAAGGTATCTTGTAGTATTTTTAATCTTTGACTATAATTTTTTATGTTTTTCATATCATATGATATCAAATCATACCTTTTAACAACCGGAACTAACCCGTTAAGTGGTCTGTAGGGGTGAGAAAGTATTATGACATCCAAGTTTTTGTCAAAAAAATACATGTGTCTGAAAAGATAATTCAAGCTTTATCATCTGGTTCTTCAAAATATGGAGCCGGTCGGAGTTTTTATAAGAATTACATCCCCGCCCGCCCTAGATCGCAGGGAATATTTCTTGGTAGTTACTTAAACCGTTTTACCGAAGGCAAATCTTTGGATACACCCATAGAAATTGGAGTTCGGTAAATAATGTTGCGATATAACCTGCCCGTTTTTATAAACAGTCTTGTTTTGAAAAAGCAAGTATGCTAATAGAAGAAATATAAATAATAAATGTCTAATTTATCATCTTTCATCCCCAATTCTCCATTTTATTAATTAAGGGATATTTTTCTTTTACCCTGTCAAAATTTTTGCTGTTTACAACCTTCCTGGAAATAACTATAAGATTTATTCTTATAATTTTTTCTGCGGCAACAGACCACCCCCTGTAATGTATCAATTGATCCCTGTGTTGCTTACTTTTTGTCCAATAAGTTTGGAAACCCGCGGGAAATTATTCTTCCGAAATACTCATTTTGAACAAAATTTTTTGTCCTATCCTGAGCTTCATTTTGTGTTGGCATGCAAATTTTGAACTATCCGTAACTTTTGTCGTCAGATTAAGATTTTTTCCATCCAGATCCTGTCCGGCATCCTCCTAAAAACCGTTTACTCTTATCGGGACCGCTTATATTCTTGACCTTCCGGCAAATTATATAGGCCTGAGCTAACACTTCCCTTTTACATCAACCGACTATCAAAAAATTAAATTGCGCTTTTGATGATGCCGGAAAGTTTTTCAAAATCGGGTCTGTTTTTTGAAGAAGTGGAAATCAAAAAGACACTAGCTTACTACAAAATTAATTATCTTTCCTTCGACGTAAATAACTTTTAATATTTTCTTCCCTTCCAGATACTTCTGCACTTTTTCACTTTTTTTAATCTCTTCTTCCACTTTATTCTGAATTTTTAATTCTGAATTCCGAATTCTTACGGTATCCCTCAGTTTCCCGTTTATCTGGACTGCAACCGGAACTTCCTCTTCAAGCAGGTATTTTTCATCGTATCCGGGCCAAGGCTGTAAATGGACCGATTTAGCATTAGGATTTACCAGGTGCCACAGTTCTTCTGTAATAAAAGGAGCAAACGGTGCCAGTAATAAAATTAGAGTATTTATTTCATCTTTGCTGATCGTTTTTTCGAGATTCTTTGAAAATTCATTAAAGTAAATCATTATTGCAGAAATTGCTGTATTAAAATGAAAATTTTCTAAATCTTCACCAACTTTTTTAATAGTTCTATTCTTTATTCTTATATATTCGTGGTTTATGTCTGCATTATCCTGAATTCTATCCGTTGACAGCCAAACTTGGATTAAATTCCACACTCTCCATAGGAACTTATACATTCCACCAATTGCTTCCGTCGACCAGGGAGCTGTTGCCTCATAAGGCATCATAAAACAAAGATAAAGCCTTACGGTATCTGCCCCATATTCCTTAACAATTTCATCGGGATTAACAACATTTCCCCTGGATTTACTCATTCTGTTCCCGTCCGGGCCCAATATCACCCCGTGCTGCACTCTTTTTCTTGCAAATTCGTCAAAACCCACAAGTCCTATGTCTTTAAAAAACTTTGTAAAAAATCTCGCATAAAGGGTGTGGCCCAGTGTATGTTCGGATCCGCCGAAATATACATCCACGGGCATAAGCTCCGCCACTTCTTTTGTATCAAAGGGTAACTTCTCAAAATGAGGAGAAACATATCTGTAGTAATACCAGGCGCTGTCAAAAAAAGTATCCAAGGTCTCGGCATCCCTTTTTGCCGCACCTTGGCATTTCGGACATTTTGTATTAAGCCATTCTTCGTCTGTTGCAAGAGGAGGTTTTCCTTTTGGAGTGTAATCTACGTTGTAAGGAAGTTCTACGGGCAGGTCTTCGTAAGGCACGGGGACCAAACCGCACTTTTCACAATGAATTATCGGAACAGGAGTTCCCCAGTATCTCTGCCTTGATATTGACCAATCTCTTAAATGGTAATTTACGGTTTTTTCACCCTCCGGTTTTGCCTTAAAATCAGTTTCTTCTATGGGAAGATTGAATTTTCGCGCAAACTCCCTGTCCCTTTCATCCGCAAAAGGAACGGCCATTATTGCCCCCGTCCCGTAACCCGCCAAAACATAATCGGCTACCCATACCGGAATGTCTTTCCCTGAAACCGGGTTTTTCACATAAGCTCCCGTGAAAACACCGGATTTTGTTCTGTCCTCTTTTCTTTCCATTTCTGTTTTCTTTTGAGCCTCTTTGATATATTCTGATACATCTTTTTGTTTAATTTCCCTGGCAAATGGATGTTCAGGCGCAACCACCAGAAAAGTTGCACCGTCTGTCGTATCCGGTCTTGTCGTAAATACTTTAATAGAATCAATATTTAGGCCGTTATTATCGCCTTTATTTATAACGGAAAACTCTAGCAACATTCCTTCGGATTTGCCAATCCAGTTATTTTGACCCTCCTTTACCTGATCGGGCCAATCAACCGGCTCATTGCTTGCGGTATCTTTTTCTCCATCAGACTTTGAACTGTTATCCTCGGGCCATATGAGCCTGTCGGCATAATCGGTTATCCTTAAAAACCACTGCTCGACTTCTTTTTGAATAACTTCCGAACCGCATCTCCAACATTTTCCTCCTTCTATATGCTCGTTTGCCAAAACCGTCTGGTCAACCGGGCACCAGTTAGACAAAGCTTTTCCGCGGTAGGCGATGCCTTTTTCAAACATTTTAAGAAAAATCCATTGATTCCATCCGTAAAAATCGGGCAAACAGGTAATAACCTCGTGTGACCAGTCAATCATCGTGCCCATTGTTTCAAACTGCTTTGTCATGTTTTGTATATTTTGCATAGTCCAGTCTTTGGGGTGTATCCCCCGCTTAATTGCCGCATTTTCCGCGGGAAGGCCGAAAGCGTCAAACCCGTTTGGAAAGAAAACATTAAATCCGTTCATTTTTTTATATCTTGCGTGGGCGTCGGCAGGAGTAAAAGCAAACCAGTGGCCAAGGTGAAGGTCTCCCGAAGGATAAGGAAGCTCAACTAGGTTATAATACTTTGGTTTTTTTGAGGAAAAGTCAAATTCATTCATTCCCTTTTCCTGCCATTTTTTACTCCATTTTTTTTCAATTGCGCCCGGAAAATACCTTGAGTTAATTTTTATTTTTGAATTTTTTGACATTTAAAATTTAGAAATTACTTAGAAATTAGAAATTTGTTTTTAGTATACCATATACCTCTTGAACTTTAACCTCCGATTACCTACTATTGAGGTATGAAGCTGTTACTCCAGGCATTTGTACTTGTACTATCTTTTGTAGCTGTATTTGTCTGGGAGCAAACTCCTCTTTCGGGGTTTACTATCCAAGCTCTTGCAGTTCTTGTTATCTTATACCTCCTTTTTGCGGCAAGGAAAAAAGGCCAGGGGTTCTTGACGATGGGCGGGGACGGACCTTGGGGGATATTTATCTTAAATACTATAATTCTTCTTTTGATATTTGCCACGGGAAGCGTATCTTCTCCCGTCTTCTTTCTTCTCTACTTTTTGGGTTTCGGAATAGCTTTTGTATTTGAGCCTCCGGCTATTTTTGTGTTCCTTATCGGCGCTGTACTTATTTTTCTCCCGGATACACTGGCAGGAGATGTTACGGGAAATATTTTAAGAGTTGGATCCCTCCTTCTTATTTCTCCCCTCGCCTACTTTTTTGGACGCGAGTATAGAAGGTCTGATAAGGAAGAAAACGACATGGAAGCTCTTTCGGAAAGAACAAAAGAAGCCGCTGATACAATCTCCGAGGATATAGAGGAAGTCATAAAGGACGAAAAAGAAAATCTCAAAGAGGAAGACATGGAAAAGCTGAACGAAATACTCGAAGAAACAGAAGACCTTCGCCTGGAATCAAAAAAATAAGCAAATACTACAAATGATAAATATGCAAATAAATCCTGACTCTAAATGAATAAATTTAGAAAACTTATCCTATTTTCAACAATCTGCTTATTTGCTTATTTGCTTATTTGCTTATTCAGTTTGGGCAACGTTGCTGCTCAAACTATGTCAAACAGTAACTTTATAATACGTATGGGCAATTTTAATACTGCCGCCGGCCATCCCAATAACGGCGCGTTCTCTTTGAATCTTACGGTCGGACAAACGGCTCCGGGTCTTTACGTAGGCTCTAATTTCAAAGTCCGCTCGGGTTTTCAGTATATAAATTCTATAATTCCTTTCACCTTTACCATTTCCCAGATTAATATAGATTTCGGGCCGATAACAGCCACTAACCCGGTAACAAGAACGAATACCCTTACGGTCTCAAACGGTTCCGCATACGGGTATCAGGTAACGGCTTCCGAAAATCATCCGCTTCTTTTGGCTTCGAAAGGACAGATGATCCCCGACACGGGCTGCGACAGCGGGACTTGTACAACCACTAATCCGGGCGCCTGGAATAATGTCCTTTCCTATGGCTTCGGTTATTCATGTACAAATGTATCTGGGACAGACTGTACTCCGGGGTTTTCAAACGGAGCCAGTTTTGCTCCATTTTCCGCTTCTCCTTCGGCAACCGTTGTTATGAGCTCTTTGAATGTAGGACGAGGAAGACAGGTTCAGATAACCTATAAAGTTAATGTTTCCGCGGTTCAGGCTGCGGGCTTGTATACTAATGTAATAGACTTTATTGCAACACCAAGTTTTTAAGTATTTTATATGAAGCATTTCGTATTTTGCATAAAAATATCTTTGATAATCTTAGTTATTCTTTTTACCGCTTCTATACTAAATACCAGGTACCAAATACTAGATACTGCAAATGCCGCCGGCGTTTCTTTGGGGATTTTTCCTCCGGTTATTCAAATTGAAGCAACCGCTCCAAGCGATGTAAAGACAAAATTACAAATTCAAAACTTGGACACCGAGCCCGTAACACTTTCCATTGGAACAAAGCCTTTCGAGGCTGCTCCAAGCCAGAACGGAGAAGTTTATTATCCTCAGGATTATTCACCTCTTCTTGCGGACCCTTTTATATTCGACAAAATGCAAATTCTCGACGCAGATACTCCCATAGACAGCATTACTCTTGCACCTCAACAAAAAAAAGAGCTTACTCTTGAAATATCTCTCCCGAACGGAGAACCTTCGGGAGACTATTATTTTTCTGTCGTATTTATTTCGGATAATAATTCCCTAACCAACTCTACAAATACTGTAACCGCGGGAGGAATAGCAACGAATGTACTGCTTTCAGTAGGCCCCAAAGGTCCAACGCAAGGCAATATTCAGGAATTCTCGGCGCCCTCCTTCGTAACAAACGGACCTGTTCCGTTTACCGTTAAAATCGACAACACAAGTACACATTTTATAACGACGGACGGAAGCATAGAAATAAAAAATATGTTCGGGCAAACGGTCGGTAAAGTTGATCTCTTGCCCGTAAATATACTGGCTAATAGCGCCCGTTATATTCCCGATTCGCTTCAGGGGCCACAGGCGGAGGCTTCCCCGACTCTTAAATCTTATTTCTCAGGGCTTAAATCTCCTGCTGCAGTCTGGCCGGAGACATTTTTACTCGGCCCTTATACCGCAACCCTAACCGTTGCCCTTTCCAGTCAAGGTCCGTTATTTAGAAGAACAATAAGTTTTTTTGCATTTCCTGTTTATCCCGCAATGGCAATTTTAATCATTGCGGTTATTCTTGTAATAATAATCACAAGAGTCAGGCGGATACAGAATAATGTGTGAAAAAAGTCCTTGACAAGCCGCAAAAAGTTCTGCATTATACTATAGTAGGGCTTAGTAAATCAGTGCCGTATAAAATGAAGGTAATTATTAAAAATTTATTCTTTTCGTTAATATTTTTGCTTCTGATAGGGCCTCTTTTTATTCAGAAAGCCAATGCTGCTTCTCTTATAAGCGTTTCTGATACATTAACAACTTCGAGGCCGTCGGCTGCGGCTCCTCTTTCGGCAAATTTAGCGGCAAATTCTGGGCAAGCACAGATTTTCGATAACGGCTCATTTTTTCTGGCTTCAGATTCTGCGGTAATATATCCGGACACCGGCGAAACAGCCGCTCCTGCAGTTAATGTAGCCTCAATGTCCGCAACTGGAGTACCTTCCTCGACAAATAGAATTGTTTATTTTACAAACACATTTACCCAATCAAGACATCAGGGGGATGTATTAATAACAAACGTTACGGCCAAACACACAATTAAGTTCACTACCGTGAGTACAATTCCTGTAAATGGCTATATTGTCATCACCTTTCCAGGAGCTGCCCAAAACACAGCTTCTCCTTCCGCAACCGGATTTTCATTTAATAATCTTGCAAATACAAATGTTACTTTCTCGGGCGGCGGAGTGAATTGTACGGGTACAAATCTTACGGTTAGCGCTCCCACGATTACTTGTCATACTTCTGCCCAGGTGAATGGAGGCTCTACTATTACGGCAACCGTAGGCTCCAATACTCCCCAGCTTATAAATCCTGCTAAGACTCCCAACAATCCGGCAGGGACTGCCGATGCATGGAAGGTTACCATACAGACACAAGATAATAACCAGGTAAACCTTGATTATGCCGCTTTAAGAGTAGGAACAATAGAAGCCGTAACGGTACAGGCTCTTGTTGAGCCTACGATAACTTTTACAATTGCAGGAATACCGGATAACACCACGTTTAACAGCGTTAATGCAAGCTGTGCTTTAAATGGAGGAAATGATAAAACAAACAGTGGAATCGGAGCTTCGGCTACCAATGTTAATCTCGGACTTTTAAACAGCGGGAATATAAATGCTTCCGGCCAAACCCTGACCGTGTCCACCAACGGCTCTTCCGGATACGCCATTACCGCGACCTCTTCGGGACATTTTATTAACCCTGCATCGGGTTTCTTTCTTACCGACGCGAACGGAGGGAGTTTAACCGCCAACGACACCCCTGTTCCGGGCGGAATTACTGCTGGAACCGCAGATTTTGGTATCAGCCCTTGCGGGTCCCATGTTCCCACTAGCTCGCCTACCTACGGAGGAGCTTCGGGAGTTGTATTTAACGGTGCCTCAGCAAGCACCGCTCTGTTCACCAACCCATGGAATACGGGAACAAATAGTTACTACGCAACTATTACATCGTATACCGGTGGGCCTGTTTCCAATGACCAGACAGTTATAAGGTACGCTGCGGCGGTTTCCGGAACAACACCCGCAGGTGTTTATACGACAACAATTTCTTATGTGGCAACAGCAACCTTCTAGCCCTGCTGGAAGAGAATATGAATTAAGAATTATGAAAAAATTACTGCCCGGGTCAAAAAACGGAAATCAAAAAACAGAAATCAGAATTTTAGGCTTTTACTTTTCATTTACCCTAATTCTTGCCTCATTATTCATAATTCTTAACCTGTCGCCCAAGGCGCTCGCCCAAGGGCTTCCTGTTCAGACTTTTACCGTAACCCCGCCCAGCGTTTCCATTCAGGGAGATCCGGGTTACCAAGGATCCGGAACAATGGGGGTAATAAACGACAGCGATGTTCCCCTTACATTCAAAGCCGAAATGCACGATTTCATAGTAACCGACACCATAGGTACTCCGGAAATACTTCCTCCTAACTCTCTTATGGATACATATTCAGCGGCAGCGTGGATAGGGGTTTCCCCCGAAACCTTTACAATACAACCCAAACAAAGACAGGATTTAAATTACTACATTCAAATCCCCAAAAACGCAAGGCCGGGAGGTCATTATGCTGCTGTAGTATTCGTTCCGGTCCAACCCAAAGACAATAACCAGAATACCGGGGCAACCGTCAACGGACAAATAGGCACGCTCTTCTCTATTGCCGTAAACGGACCTATTAAAGAAAGCGCCTCAGTGTCCAAGTTTTTGGTAACACCTTTCCAGGAGTACGGGCCGGTAACCATACAAACACAGATTAAAAACTTCGGAGACCTTCATATAACACCTAAGGGTTATATTACCGTAAGCGACATGCTTGGCAGACAAGCTGTCCTTCCGCTTGACGAGCATAATATATTCCCCATGGCTGCCAGAGACTACCAAAACACATTCGGGACGCACTGGATGTTTGGAAGGTATAAAGTGCAACTTACCGCAAGTTACGGAGTAAATAACAATCTTCCTTTAATGGCCACCGTTTATTTTTGGGTATTCCCCTGGAAAGTTACCGTCGTAATAGTACTTATACTTATCGCTCTTATACTCGGATTGCTATACGTGAAAAAAAATGGCCTTAAGCTTCCCAAAAAGAAGAATGTTTCTGAGCCCAAAGAGGAAACTCCCCAGCCTTCTGAGGTTAAATAACTAAAAAATTACATTACACCGAGCCGATAAGAACTGATTATAAGATTAGCCGTTTTATGAAAAGTCAGAAGTACCAAAATTAATTGGCGGGTGCTTTTGATGCCTGTTCTTTGTGACCATAACCAAGGCTCATTGTAAATATTAAAGACACTCCTCTTTATCTGGTAAGTAAGTTCTTCAAAGCAATCCGTGTCTCTGCCTAATAGCCGATCCACCACTGATGGTGCAGTGGTCTCCTGGGGCGTCTGAAAGCCCGTGTAGCAAAGATTAGAAGATGAGACTGGTAGATAAAAGTAAACTTCTCCGGCCAAAGCTTTAAGATGAGTATAATAATTAGGATAAGGATTGGTAATCCAAGCCAAAGTGGTCCAAGCGCCCATGATGTTAAAGCCTTGGCGATTTTACT
Source organism: bacterium (assembly GCA_021813145.1). Lineage (GTDB taxonomy): Bacteria > Patescibacteriota > Microgenomatia > Levybacterales > UBA12049 > JAKALS01. The sequence continues at coordinate 152,198 of JAKALS010000003.1, read as the reverse complement.
TATAATTCCCTGTATAAAAGCCGTCAGCTGCTCCCAAAACGAAAGAGCTCTTAGCTTTACTGTCTTGGTAGGGGCAAGAGATTCCCTTCCCTGATAGTTTGCCCTCGAATAAAGATTATATTGCCCCGCCGAAAGTCCTTTTATGTGAAATATGTAGTACCCTGTTCCGTCGGCAGTTGTAGTAAGTTTTTGGCCATTGCTAAGATATATCGTAACCTGAGCGTTAGGCATGGTATAACCAAAAGCTAAAACTTCCCCCCCCGCTGCAATCTCTGTTTTGGAAAGACCAAGAGTTGGCGGAAGGAAAAGATTATCCATATTTACGTCACTTTTGGCCGGAGGGACGTTAAAACATGTATACGACTCCCCTAACCTTTTAAAATCGATAGCGTCAAGGCAAAACTTTGAAAACCCGGCTTTTATCAAGACTCCTGTTATTGAAAATTTTCCTTGGCCGTCGGCAACGGTAGCCCTTGTGAAAACTCCGTCTATAGTAAGCTCAATAGAGGCATAAGGCGAAATGTAACCCGAGATATTAAGGTAATACTGCCCTACCTGGGCTTCCACGGGAACAGAGAAACTTGCCTGCGTAAAAGGAGTAAGTATAAAACTTAAAACATAAAATATAAAAAGAAATAAAAAGAGGCTTCTAAGCTTCAATTTATAAGTTTTAGATTGTAGCTTGGGCAGATTTTTCACTTATGCTATAATTATCCGTATAGTAATTAAAAAAAGCAAGCTAAGTTGGCTTTGAAGACAGATAATTTCAATATTAGCCTCTAATATCCACCGCTTACCGTCAGATAAGCTGTCCCCTCAATCTAAACCCTAATATGAAAAGAGTTATCACTTAGATTTTCTAACCGCCAATTATAAAGCTAAGATGAAGTTATCTCTAATCAAATAAGCCCATTCAAAAGCAGATTTCCTTTCATAAATAAACATAAAAGAGCACGAATATATCATTTATCTCCATTAACATATTTTCATACCCTGCTACATATTGATATGTTATGATAGGTTTTTTAAGAAAAGTGTGTTCTATTGCATTATTTTCACAGCCTCAAATGTAATTTTATTTTCATGAACAAATATCCCATTCTTATCCTATATCATTCATTATCGAACTATATCATGAATAATTACTATAAGGCCTTGACAGAAAATCCGAAATCTCTTTATTCTAATAGTGTATGTTAAAAGTCAGAAACAGGCCTTATAAACCGTATAATCCGTATAATCTTGTGGCTGATACTGATTTTTCACAGGTTTTACACGCAGCATATTTTTTCACGGCTTTTATTCGATTTAAATGAACTTATTAGAGGACTTTAAAGCATTTTTATTATCATCAAAAGACCAGCCGTCTAAGGTAACGGTAAAGAATTATCTATCAGACATAAATCATTTCGTACGCTGGTATGAGTCTTATTACCAAAAGGCTTTTGCTCCCCAACTGGTGACTCCGGGAACTTTAGAAGCATACAGACGGGAATCGATTACAGAAGTAAACCAACAGCCAATGGCCAACGGCCAACAGCCTAAATTATCCCCCAGCTCGCTGGAGCGTCATTTAAGTTCTCTTAGGAAATTCTTCCAATTCCTTAAACTCAACGGCCAAATAGGAAAAAGTCCTTTTGAGATAGCAAGCAGTCAGTCCTCAACACCGGAAGCCGATCCTTATCGGTTGAGGGACTTTAAAAACTTTCTCTACGTTTACAATGCATCGCATCTTACTATAAAAAACTATATCATCGATATTAAACAGTTTTTCTCCTGGATAGAGCAGGTCTTTGAAGCTGAAAGCCCCTCCTCAGCCTATAAACTAAACACTAATAATTATTTACTTAGTAAGATTAGCCCGTCATTACTTGAAGAATACAAACAAAGACTTATTAAGCAGGGAGGCTTTTCGGCTGCTACCGTTAACAGAAAGCTCTCCTCTTTGAGAAAATACCTAACTTGGGCTGCTTCGGAAGATATCATTTCTCAACAGCCCACAATTTCCAATTTTCAATTTTCAATTTCCAACCAGGCTGGAAATTTATCAATCGAACAATTCAAAGAGAATATAAATCGAGGGATCAAGGAATCAAGAGGCCAAAATCAAGAAACTCCTACTTCCAACTTCAATTATTCAAGGATTGCCCCTGTCAGATTAGGACAAAAAATATCAAAGAGTATCATGTATGCTTTTGATGAGTTGGTAAGCTTCCCTTTTGCCAAAGCTGCAAACAGTGTCTCTTATGTTCTCTGGATCATTAAAGGAAGGCCAATTTTCACTACCGTGAAAACTCAAGGTTCAGAAGTAAAACCTAAAAAAGTTCAACCTAAATCTTTTCTTGAGATCCATAATTTTAAAAAAGAGCTTTATGCTCCCCTGGATATCTCCACAAAATACTTTCCCTGGTATAAAAAGGCCTGGTATAATCTAAGGTATAAAAGACCAAAGTGGTACGAAACATATCACTCTTATGCAATTGTCCATTATTTTCACTACTCCATTCTTATAATCTTTATGGCTGTAATAGGCTTCGGTTTTTACCAGAACCTATTCCAGGCGCCGGCGAGACAATCACCATTGTTTGCAGCGGGCATACCACAGGCTCCTTTAAGAATTCTTTCCTTTCAGGGAAGATTAACCGATAACTCGGACAATCCCATCTCCACTCCAAGCGCTTTAAGGTTTGCCATATACGACAAGCAGGCTCCCGCAAGTGCCTCAAGCGATCTTTTATGGCAGGAGGTGGACGTAGTTCAGCCCGACCAGGACGGAATATTTTCGGTACTTTTGGGAAATGCAGGCATGTGCCCAGTAGGACAGACTAATCCTACGGGTCCCTGCGGAATACCAAACTGGCTTTTTGCCTCAAATTCTGCCCTATTTTTGGGCGTAACAGTAAATACCACTCCCGAGCTTACACCAAGGCAACAGCTTGCAACCGTGGCTTATGCTGCAAACTCCGAAACACTCCAGGGACTTCCTCCAATCACTAATTCCACTAATACCAGCAATGTAGTTCTTGCTCTGGATTCAAACGGAAACTTAAGCATAGGAGGAAGCGCTAATCCCACTTTCCAGGCAACAGGCGGCCAATTTGCGGTTTCTGGCCAGCCTTTACTCTTAACGACAAATGCCGGGAGCAACGCAAACGTCAATATTACCCCGGACGGGTTAGGACAGATTGCTTTAAATAAACCACTCGTTAATACATCAAACAATAACAATATATCGACCGCCAAGGGGGCGGTAGAAATTGACGGTTTGGCTGCAATTTTAGCTACCAGCAGCGGCCAATCGGCCCTTACTATCAACCAAAACGGCTCAGGGCCAATCGTTAGCGCTTCCGCTTCGGGGAATGCCAGATTCACCGTAGACAACTCCGGAAACGTTAATATTTCGGGTGTGTATAGAGTAAACGGTACTCAAGGCTTAACTCTTACCAATGCCTGTGTAAATACTACAGGAGGAATAGTAACGGGAACAGGAACATGTCCCGCCACTGCCCCCGCCTATGATTTATACTGGAACCAGACTTCAGGTACAAACGGAGGAATACTTTTTCCCAACAATTCGGGTGTTGACTTTTTGGTAGGAGGACAATCTTCAGCGTCTGCTACTTTTGAAATCTTAAACAACAGTCTTTCGAGAGGAAACCAGGTGGCAAGCGTTTCGGGAAGTCTTACGCTTGACTCCTCCGCAGCTTCTATTCAAACTACAAAAAACCAGGGATTAACAATAGGAGGATCAAAAACCGGTAATATAACTCTTGCCCCTACCAATAGCGTTGCCGGTTCTAATGTGGTCCCGGGAGCTAACAATGTCACAGATTTGGGTATTTCCTCATTAAATTGGAGAAACATCTATGCCAACACCTATAACTCGGGGTCTAGTGCCGGACAGACGTATACAAATGCTTCATGTGTAAATACTGTCGGAGGAATCGTTACGGGAACGGGTTCATGTCCGGGATTTGGAGTCGACTGGTGGAACCAAACAGGAGGACTTATTTATCCCGTGGGCAACCTTTATGATTTTGCAATCGGAGGAAATTCAACTTCCTCTGCCCTGTTTTCCTATACTGGAATACAAAGCGGTCATACGATAGCTTCTGTCAGCGGGCAGCTTATCGTAATGCCAAACAACGGCTACGGAGGACAGATAGGAATAAATACCACAAGTCCTGCTCCGGGTGTAACCCTTGATGTCAATGGATTAACGAGTATAAATAACCAATTAAATATACGCGGAACATGGGCGCAAATTCAATCAGATACAAATGCAAATCTTGAATTAAAAGCACAAGGCACTGGTTCACTCATATTTACTCCGGGAGGAGTACAACAGGGTGTATTTACAAGTACAGGCCAGTTTGGAATTGGCACAGTTCCTACCGCAACTTTAGATGTTAATGGTGCGGCAAGCGTTGGAGGACAACTTACATTTAGAAGCGGGACTGCACAGATACAATCTACCGTTAACCAACTCTTAACTCTAGGTGGAAACACAACGGGGAATATAATTCTCTCCCCTAATAACGGAACCGTCGGAGCAGCTATTTATCCGTCCGCAAATAATGCAGTTGACTTGGGTAGTTCTTCTTATCAATTTAGAAACATATATGCTACAACATATAAAACCGGTTCCAGTACAGGGCAAACTCTAACTAATGCGTCTTGTATAAATACAGTCGGAGGAATAGTTACCGGAAGCGGAACATGCTCCAGCACGGCCGGCGTTAATTGGTGGAATGAGCTAGGAGGATCACTTTCTCCGGTTAATACTACGGATGATTTCCTTTTGGGTTCAACTGCCACATCTTCCGCTCTGTTTTCTTTTACGGGAATAGAAACAGGTCATACGGTAGCATCAGTTAGCGGAAATCTTGTTGTAATGCCAAACAACGGCTGGGGCGGATTATTAGGGATAGGAACCACTACCCCAACCGCCGCCTTAACCGTAGTAGCCAATAGCCCAGTGTCAACAACCTCAGAAAAAAGCTCAAGTATGCTGGATATTACAACGGGAACAGGAGGTCAAAGTTTATATTTAAGCTATGACGGTAATAACAATTACGGATTTATAGAGTCTACAAAGACAGGATCTTATGTTCCTCTTTTATTACAACCGAGAGGTGGCCAGGTAGGAATTAACCTTACAACAACCCCCTCCTACCAACTTGATGTAAACGGAACAGTAAGATCGCAACAGGCATTACATTTGGGGCCGGGTTCCGGAGAATATATCCAGGTTTTATCTGGAAACAATTATGACATGCAATTTTTTACTGCCTCCAGTGAAAGGATGAGAATTCAAAACAGTACGGGTAACGTCGGGATCGGAACAACCTTACCCGCTTATCCTCTTGATGTAAACGGAATTGTAAACGCAGGAGGATTTAATGGAAACGGAGCAGGCAAAAACTTCACTTCATTCGTTGCGAACAATCCCAACAACGGGTATACAGCATTTGCAAGCTACACGGGCTCTGATACAACTCCCAATGTACAAATACCCGGATGGTCCGGAATCCAATTTGGACCCGGAGGCTCAAGCCCACTTGATTCGGGGATAACAAGAGTCGGCTCTGTTTCAAATACTTTAAGAATAGATGGAGGAGGTAGTGGAACAGGTAATCTTTGGATAAACGGCACAACAATAGTTGATAGTTTGGGTGTAAACAATGGTACCACTTCAAATTTTCTTCAGTTTGGAGGAAATTCCAGCGGAGAAGGCATAGGCTCTAAAAGGACCAGCGGAGGCAATCAAAACGGGTTGGATCTTTATACCAACAATGAAAATAGGCTTGCGATAACAAACACTGGGCTTGTTGGAATCGGCACTACTGCCCCTACAGCCAATCTTCAAGTTACCGGCGGTTACGGTTCCAATGATCTTTTAACTCTAAATCAATTGAATAGCGGTAATATTTTCTCCGCTTCCGCTTCGGGGCTTACCCAGGCTTACCTTAAAAACGACGGTTCATTCTACGCCAGCTCTTTCTACGATATAAATAATCCGACCTATTTCCTTGACCCCGCCGCAACCGCAACAGCAGGAGCAATATTTGGAAGCGTAGGGGTAGGAACAAATACCCCTGCTTATAAACTAGATGTACAAGGAGGATCTATAAATACGTCTGATAATTTTGTAAAAGGCGGCGGAACCCGTGCCCCATCAACAGACAATAATACCTATACTACAACCAGCACCTCTTATATCGCTGTCAAGACTTGGACTATAAGCGTAACGGGAGACAGGATAGTAAAAAGAGTGAACCTCCAAGCAGCCGTTGCCGGCAGCTACTACTCAGGTGCTAGTATAACAAACATTGCTTTATCAACCAGTTCTAACTGTGTTCAGAGATTCCAAGATACATCATCTGCAAATACCTATATTACTTCTTATATTAACCTTGATGTAGGCAGTGCTTCTCCGACAGAGTTGGGCCATCTTGGCTATAACGGCAATATTACTCTTTATACATGTATTTCAGCTGGTCAAACTTCGGCGACTGCATATGTAAACAATGAGACTTTAGAGGTGGTGTATGAGCCTATCGCATTACCCCTAACCCGTGCCCCATCAACAGACAATAATACCTATACTACAACCAGCCAGAGTTATGTCGCTGTCAAGACTTGGACTATAAGCGTAACGGGAGACAGGATAGTAAAAAGAGTGAACCTCCAAGCAGCCGTTGCCGGCAGCTACTACTCAGGTGCTAGTATAACAAACATTGCTTTATCAACCAGTTCTAACTGTGTTCAGAGATTCCAAGATACATCATCTGCAAATACCTATATTACTTCTTATATTAACCTTGATGTAGGCAGTGCTTCTCCGACAGAGTTGGGCCATCTTGGCTATAACGGCAATATTACTCTTTATACATGTATTTCAGCTGGTCAAACTTCGGCGACTGCATATGTAAACAATGAGACTTTAGAGGTGGTGTATGCCAATGGAGTAAATGAAATTTTAAATCTTCCCGATGTTGATTTAAGCACGGCCGGGTCAGGACTTGGCGCAGATTACGCAGAAAATTACGCATCTTCCCAGAATTTGCAACCGGGAGAAATAGTTTCCGCCGATCCTTCCTCTCCCTCACTTCCTTCCGCAGTAATGGCGACTACTTCTTATGATAAATCGATTGTAGGAATTGTCTCTACTAATCCTGGAATGGTAATTGGAACGGATAGTGTTCCAAACGGATACCCGATTGCGCTTATGGGCCGTGTTCCTACTAATGTTTCGACAATCAACGGTCCAATTAAAGTGGGAGACCCAATTACCTCATCTCAAATTCCCGGAGTCGGAATGAAAGCAACCGAACCCGGACAAATAGTCGGAAAAGCACTTGAAAGTTTTGACTCTTCTAAATGCACAGAAAGCGTTAGTTTATCTGCTACAAACTCTGCCAACTTCGGAATTGTCCCATCCGTTCAATCGGCTTGTGAGGGAACAATACTGGTTTATGTAAATCCCGGGTTCTACGACCCGACTCCTGCAATAATAACTGCAGCCGGAGGAATAGGAAATTTTGTAATTAACTCAGCAACCGGCTCGGCTTTTGTAGTTGCCGATAACCTCGGCAATACCATAGATAACACCGGTGTATTTGCTTCGGCAGTAATAGGAAATCTTCGAGTCGGAGCCCTGAATGCCTCCAATGTTCTGGCCGATGCGGTAACAACCAATATCCTAAATGCAAACCAGATTGTATCACCAATAGCTCAGATTGATACTGTTCATACCAATTTGATATCCCCCATTGCTTCCGGTTCGGCAATAGCTCTTAAACTGGAAAATAATAAATTGTCTATAGTAAATAGTAATTCTGCAAGCGGCTCTGCTGTAGCGAGCATCGATAACCAGGGCAATGCCACTTTTAGCGGTCAGCTGTCGGCAACAAGCGGTCAGTTTGGTGATGCGACAATTTCAGGAACTTTGCATGCGGGAAAGATATTGGCATCAGAAATTGAGGGCTTGCCTACCGCTACATCAAGTTCAACAATTGTTAATAACTACTATTATAATAGTACCCCATCGGCAAGCCCGGCAGTAAGTAGCGCAAATCAAGCGTTAAGTATGGCTACTCCTTCCGGTTCGCTTAATACTAACTACTTAATGCCCGATACTAATTTCATCGACGTCTCCACAATGTCGGGTCTTTTGGCAAATGTGGGCAATTTAAATGCGCAAACAGCAACATTTACTCAGGGGCTTATGGCTCTTGGCCCTTCCAGCTTCTCCGACATATCGGTTGTAGGACAATTCTCCGTAGGAGGAAGCCTTACGCTTGCCAGTAACTCCATTAATGTCTTGGGTTCGGATTTGCAGCTCCAGCCGCTTCGACAGGGTGGACTTTCGGTAATGGCAGGATTATTCTATATAGATACAAACGGAAACGTAAACGTAGGCGGGGATGCCATGTTTGCTAAAAATGTTACCGTTAAAGGCAAACTTTCAACCAACATAATATCCCCTATACCCGGCAATGACCTTAGCATCAATCTTGCCTCGGATTCCGCCAACCCGATTTATAATTCAAAATTCAGAATTCAGAATGCGAGTGGAGCGGGAGTTTTGAGTCTTGACCAAAACGGGGACCTAATGGCATCAGGAACTGCAACATTTGGAAAACTCAACCTCAACTTTATACAGCCGGCAATGGCATTATCGAGTACAGAAGTTGTCGCAACAGGTTCTGCAGGAACTGCACAGATAAATGCATATCAAACCCAGGTTACCGTTGACGACCCGCTGGTTACGGCAAATTCGCTTATATACATAACACCCGTGGGAACAAACCAGAATATTTATCTGTTAAAACAGGTTCCAAACGATACAGTAAATGGAGTTAAAGGCTCGTTTACGGTAGGTGCAAGCGGATTCGCGCCGGGAGACATTAAGTTTAATTTCCTTATTATTAACTAAATTTGAAATTTATAATTCAAAATTTATAAAAGTCTATTGGTAATTCGTTTTAACAAATGCTAATTTGTAAAATGCTGCAAAGCAGCTTTTACTCCTTGACAATATATTTTGTAGTTGCTAACTTAGGATAGTAAGCTATTTTTAGAAGATTCTAAAAATCAAGATAAAACTTGGACAATTTAAAAATAAGTTGGACAAAAAATGAACGCTGAAAAAAAATTAAAGATAAACGAATTTATAGATAAGGCATCCTTAGGATTATTAGGATTGTTATTGTTAGCTTTTCCCCTTATCTTCACTTCCCAGACAACAGACGTATTCACTCTTTCAAAACAGGCGCTCTTGGGAGGAGTTTCCCTTTTGGTACTTCTCCTCTACGGAGCAAAAAGCCTTTTGAATAATAAAGTTGTCATAAGAAGAAACCCCTTTGATTTGCCGGTGGTTCTTTTAACAATAGCAGTCCTTCTTTCGGCAATATTCGCGGTTAACCAGGTAGATGCATTTATTTCTTTTGTACCTTTCCTTTTTGCGGTGTTTGCCTATTTTGCTTTAGTTAATACCGCAAAAACAAAAAACTCGGTGCTTTTCCTTCTCTCCGCTCTTATCGGAGGAGCTTTGTTAACTTCGGTTGTAGGAATCCTTTCATTCTTAAAAATATATGTTCTTCCCGGAACAGTTGCCCACTCGCAGACATTTTCAACCTTAGGTGCCCTTTTGGACCAGGGACTTTATGTGGGACTTATCCTTCCCCTTGCGGCTTACCTTACTTACCCTTTTGTAATGGCTTACAGGACTCAAAGAAAACAGGCAAACGAGGTGGAAACTGCAAAACGCTCGGATTTGGCAAAATTGGCCGGATTCGGAGTAAGTACTATTATATTACTGGCAGGATTTATAGTAACCCTATACGAACTTATTTTTCTCCAAAATCCGGTTCTTCTTCCTTTTGAAACAGGCTTTCAAACGGCTTTTGCGGCAATTTCGCAGGACAGCGGAAGAATAATCCAGGGCTTTCTTTTTGGTTCGGGATTCGGTAACTACGGAGTAGTCTTTTCAAGATTTAAACAGGCAAGTTTTAATTTGTATCCAAATCTTTGGTCTTTGACATTTTTTAGAAGCTCATCTTTTGTACTCGAGCTTTTGGCAACAACCGGAATATTGGGGTTGTTGGCTTATTTATTCCTTGCCTATAAAATAATTAAGGAAAGGCCTCTATTCATCCCGTTAATTCTGGCTCTTGCGGCAAGCTTTGTGCTTCCCTTTTCTTTTACCATACAGGCATTGCTAATTTTATTATTAGGGCTCTATGCCTCGGTACAAGCTCTTGATAACGAGAACAGATATTTTGATGTCGAGCTGCAGCTTGTAGCCCTTAAGAAAGGCATCATTTCTCTTCTCCCTGCAGACGAAGAAAAAAGGGTAAAGACGGACGGACTTTCAAAACTTCTTCCGCTTGGAATATTCGTAATTATCGCACTGTTGGTAATAGGCCTTGGAGTTATTAGCGGAGAATATTTCGTATCCAATACCCAGTTTCAGCAATCCCTGGTATCTGCTTCGCAGAACAACGGCTCTCAAACTTATACATTGGAAAAAAATGCTATACAACTTTTCCCTTACAACGATGCTTACTACAGAATTTTTTCGCAGACAAACCTATCGCTTGCTAACTCTCTTGCCAGCTCAGTTCCCCAGGGATCAACTCCCAGCGCAAACGTAACGCAGACTGTTTATACTTTAATACAGCAATCGATAAATTCGGCAAGGCAAGCAACGACAATAGCCCCGCAAACAGCAGTTGACTGGCAAAATCTTTCGAGTGTCTATAGAAGCCTTATCGGATTTGGACAAAATGCCGACTCCTTTGCAATTCTTGCCGCACAACAGGCAGTAAATCTTGACCCGAATAATCCTCAGGAATATATAAACCTTGGGGGAATATATTATCAGCTCAACCAATGGGATAAGGCACAACAGATGTTTCAACAGGCTATAAACTTAAAACCCGATTATGCAAACGCATATTACAATCTGGGACACACTTTAATACAAATGGGAGACTTAAAAGGAGCACTGGCCCAGTTTCAGACAGTAAAAACATTAGTCGCAAGTGATCCTACAAATACCGCTCAAATAAACAGCGAGATAAAGAATCTTCAGGCAGAAATAAATCAGAAAGCAAATCCTACACCCGTTCCAAGCGCCACTCCTACATCTGCTCTTCCCGCGGGGCTTAAAGAACCGGTAAAAATTCCCGGACCTTCGATATCGCCTTCTCCTATACCCACTCCGTCTTCTTCGCCAAAAGCAACGGCAACACCTAAGCCCACGGCTACCCCATAAATTCTTTGATTACTTATTAAATATCATTGGTTTCGTTTTATCCTTTTAAATGCAGTCCGCCGCAGTCTGATAGTTGAAAACTTAAGTAAAGGAAAGTTTCAATGTGTGAAGCAGGGGCCGGCAAGATCTTTTCCACGCAAAAAACAATCTAAAGCTAATAGTACGGGAAAAATGAGGAGAATAAATCCTGATATTTCAAAGCAAAACGGCAATCACTTGCCTTTTGCTTAATATTTACTACCTAATACTTTATCTTTATGCTGTTGCAGATCTTTCTTTCCTGAAGCAATCTCTGCAAAGTACCGGTCTGTCACCTTTCGGCTGGAAAGGTACCGTATCTTTTTTACCGCATTCTGCGCAGGTTATTTCAAACATCTGCCTGGGTCCTCTGTCGTCGTTCATTCTTGCTTTTTTTAAAGCTCTGCACGAAGGACATCGTACCGGTGCGTTTTCAAAACCTTTTTTCTGGTAAAATTCCTGCTCGGATGCAGTCCATGTAAATTCTTTTCCGCAATCTCTGCAAGTTAATGTTTTATCTTGAAATGCCATTTATATATGGAGAAATAGCTAATTGCTGACGGCTTATGGTTATGCCACTTGCCGTCTGCTGTATGCTAATTTACTGAGTTTTTCACCTCCCCTCTGAATTTCATCTTATTTCGGACTTCCTTTCTCCTTTATTCAGAAGAGAGCGAGGAGTTGTCCCCTTTGATCATTCCTTTATAGTATAAAGCAAGAGAGGCCAATATGCAAATTATTGTGCTGGCACCCTAGATAGAGAACGGTAGTTATCCTTTCTATCTTTGGTACACTAACACAACCTGTAAGGGAGTTTTGTATCCCAAAGACTGATGGTATCCTTTAGTATTGTATTTGGTATTAAATTCCATGCATAATCCCCTTAAGTATTCTCATTCTTCAAATAAATCCTGATAGTTAAAATATTCATACCCTGCTGTTTGATGGAATCTTTCAACTCTTGAGTTTTGTTGTGGTGTATGGGGATTTGTAAAATAGTGAGGAGTACCCCAAGCCTCAATCTCTTTATGAAATTCTAATAGATATTCTGAACCATTATCGGTATTAATTGCCTGAACAGGAAAAGGAAAATATTCTCTTGCTCTTTGGATGAAATCCTTCCCAGATCTGGATGAGATAGATCGGTAACGGTAAATAAAGCCGTATTTTAGGCTGGAAATATCTGCTGTTAGACATCTGTGGACCCGAGGGGAATCGAACCCCTAACCTCTTCGATGCCATCGAAGCGCGATAACCGTTACGCTACGGGCCCTTTTTTATGACCAACCGATTATATATTAAATCTGCTAATGATTCCAGATCGAGTTGAACTTTTGTGTCAAAATAATCTACCCTAAGTACTCCTTTGTAATCTTTTTTTAAAGTAGGTTTACCTACAGTTCTTGAATCTATTCTTGTTTTATAAAATAGTCTTTTGGGAATACCCGTTATTTTCATCCAATATAGCTCTAAATTATTAATATTTTGATCCGCTCTACACTGCACTGTACATCTTACTTTTTCTAAGTTAAAACTGTAACATTGTTTTAGGATTGAAAGAAACCTGTGGACTTACCGAGAATCGAACTCGGAACTGCGCAATGCGAATGCGCCGGTATACCATTTACCTATAAGCCCGATTGCGCGTGATTATTATACCAAATACCGAATATTACTGCAGATAAGGAAGGGGGTTTACCGGAACATTATCTTTTCTTATTTCAAAATGTACGTGGGGCCCTGTTGTTCTTCCCGTGACACCGATCCAACCTATTACACTGCTTCCTCCCGTTACCGTCTGGCCAACGCTTACATTGACGTTTAACATGTGCGCGTAAAGCGTTTTTGTTCCGTCTCCGTGGTCGATTATTACATCGTTTCCGTAACCGTAATCCCAAGTTCCCGTATTTACCTCAACTACGGTACCCGATCTTGCAGCAATAATCGGAGTCCCTATAGGGGCCGCAATATCCAAAGCCATGTGGTACCAGGAAGCAAACTGGGTAATTATTCCATGAACGGGCCACGTAAATCCTCCCGCAGCAACGGGAACAGGTCCTTGAGCGATATAAACTTCGTGTTTTACAAAAGGCTGAGCTTCAGGCTGAATTCCATCGGGAACTATAAGCATCTGACCTTCCACCAAAGAGAAGGTTTCGGGATTTGCGAAGTCGTTAAAAGGAAAATCTACGATTTTTTGGGGATCTGTGTCAAATTTTTTCGCTATCGTATAAACAGTATCTCCTTTTTGGACTTTATAGGAAACGCCCGTAACGGGTAATATCTTGAGCGTGTCCCCTACATTAAGCGTGTCATCCGATAAATCATTTGCCCATCTTATGGTATCCTCGGAAATTCCGAATTTTTGAGAAATTGTAGAAAGAGTATCTCCTTTTTGAACGGTATAGGTTATTGTCTTGTCCCTGGGTTTTTGCGAAACCTCGGTTTGAAAAACGTTATCGCCGACATTAATGGATTGTTCGGAAGACGAAGCTATCTGGGTATTTAAAGAGCTATTTGAGGAAAAAACCGGGTAAGTCGAAGCTAAAAAAGGAGCCGAAATTACTCCTACCCCCAAAACACCTATCGTTGCGAAATGCAAAAAAGGCCGACTATATCGGCCCCTTTTCATCATAAAAAACTTTACAAGTATATTCTTATTCTTTTCAAAAAATAAAGAGAGTCTTACAATTTTATTTTCCGAATATCTGTAGAAGAAATTTAGAAAACCGGAGAAATCGGCTTTAAGCCTGACCAGAGCAACAAGCAAATAAGGGAGTTTGTGCATGTAACAACTGAAAAGTTTATCAAAAAAAGCATACCCCTGTCAATCTTTTAGCCTCAAAAAAGGCAAAAATACTTTCCATTCTCCGTTTTATTTAATATTTAGGGCTTGAAGAACTGAATGATAAACGGTGGATAAATCTTTAGGCTTTGCTGAGGGTTTCTAGGAATTCCTGGTTGGTAGAACTCTTGGAAAGCCTTTCTATGAGAGCCGAGGTTCTTTCCTCTTCGCCTAACATGTAAAGCATCCTTCTGACTGTTACAATTTTTTTGAGTGTCGCCTCTTCGATAATTAGCTCTTCCTGCCTTGTGCCTGAGCGCTCTATATCAATGCTCGGAAAAATCCTCTTTTCTGCAAGCTTTCTGTCAAGGTGAAGCTCCATATTTCCTGTTCCTTTAAACTCTTCGTATATAAGGTCGTCCATTCTTGAACCCGTATCAACAAGCGCCGTCCCTATAATGGTAAGGCTTCCGCCCTCCTCGCAGTTTCTCGCCGCACCGAAAAACCTTTTTGCCGGCCAAAGGGCTGCTGGGTCAAATCCTCCCGAAAGAGTCCTTCCCGAAGGCGCGACAGAAAGGTTATAAGCTCTTGCAAGTCTTGTAACAGAATCCAGAAGGATTATTACATCCATTCCCATTTCGACAAGTCTTTTTGCCCTTTCTAAAGCGATATCCGCAACTCTTGTCTGATTTTCGGGCGGTTCGTCAAAATTGGAAGCAATAACGTCTCCCCTAACCGAAGACCTTATATCCGTTACTTCCTCCGGTCTTTCTCCTATTAAGGCCGCCATCAAATGGGCTTTTGGAAAGTTAGCGGTAATTCCGGCCGCCAATTCTTTTAATATGGTCGTCTTTCCAGCTTTAGGAGGAGAAACAATCATCCCCCTTTGTCCAAAACCTATCGGCGCTATTAAATCTATTATTCTTGTAGAAAGCGGAGTTTTCCCGGTAGAAAGAACTATCTGTTTTTTGGGATATATAGGCGTAAGATCGTCAAAATAGAGCCTTCTTAGAGATTCCTCTGCTCCCATTCCGTTTACTTTTTCAACTTTTAAAAGGCCGAAATATCTTTCCGTATCTTTAGGGGGCCTTCCGACTCCTTCTATAAAATCACCCGGTCTTAGCATAAATCTTCTGATCTGAGACTGGGAAATATAAATATCCCTTTGCGAAGGAATGAATTTAGGCCTTAAAAATCCGTGTCCTTCAGGCTGGATATCCAAAATTCCGGAAACCTCCTGTGTCGGAACAACAGGCGGTTCATAATAATCCCTTTGTTCGACGTGTACAACAGGTCTTTCTCCTGTATCGTGTTTTGAAACACCGGCCGAAGTTTGTACTTGCCCTTCCGAAGGTTTTCCGATTATTTCTTCAACGCTGACGGCAGAAGGCACTGAAGTTTCTGTTTGTGTTTTTTTCTTATAAGCCATAAGTCAAGTCAATAGTTAATTGTAATTAGTAAAAAGTGAGTTCTTATATACAATGATAAAAAACTGGGAATGCTTTTTGATCCCGCTGTGACGGGAGAAGACCTTTAAAAGCAATTATTATTAGACCACACCCCTTTATTTTTGTCAAGGGACAAAAAACAATAAACAAATTTCAAATGCAATTTCCTTATTAGTCATTTGCATATTTGAAATTTGGCTGAGTTAGTTTGACCTATTGACTATCCTATAATACTTTGCTATAATTCCTCCCTGTCCCCCAATAAACTAGAGTTATGAAAAAGCTCATTATTTTTAGTATTGTTTTATTTGCTTTTTTTGGATTACTGACTAAAAAAGCAAATGCAGACTGCCAGTCGGTGTATGGCGGCGGTCAGACCTGTACTTATAACTTCACAATAAGCAAATCCGTTCAAGTTCCCGGAAAGGGCGGCGGCCAATATGTTCATAATCTTGGTACTTCCGATGCCTTATATACTCCTTCCCAAAGCGTTAACTATCAAATAGTAGTTACCAATACCGGATCAAATAATATCCCTTCTTTGAATGTCGTAGATACTTTTCCCCAATACGTTACTTTTGTTTCAGGAGTCGGAAACTACAATTCTTCGAATAATACCCTAAACTTTACCGTTACAAATTTAAATCCCGGACAGAGCCTCACATATGTAATTACTGCTCAAATCGCAAGCAATATTCCTTCGACCTCCGGACCTTTTTGTGTAATTAACCAAGTCACCGCAACCGACACAAACGGACAGACCCAGTCCGATTCTTCCCAACTTTGCATACAACAGCCTACGGCAACTCCCTCGCCTACGGTTGCACCTGTACCTTCTATAAAAACTACTCCTCCTACGGGACCGGAAATGCTTCCGCTGTTGGGGCTTTTGCCCGGAGCCTTGGGAGGAATGTTACTTAGGAAAAAATCAAAACAGTTGACGAAAGAGGGGGGTGAGAAATAATGCGAAACGAAACAAAAGCAGCTTTAATAGGAGGAGGTGTAGCAGGAGTGCTTGTAGGAGGAGGCTTAATGGCCGGAGCTGATAGAATCAGTTTTAACAATACTTCTGCAGGAGTCCCGCCCGAAACTCCCAGTCCTATCGTAACACCAGGAGCTCTGCCTTCCACAGGACCGACAGCAAGCGCGGAAGGAGTACAGGTAACCTTTGCGCCTGAAACTCCTGAGCCCACACAGGCAACTTTGGCTCCTATGAGCACAGAGGTTAAGTGTGTGGTTCCTCAGAACCCTGAATTAGGAGCACAGATAGGAGCCGCTATTCCTGTCCCTTCAAATCTTTCAGAGGTACACGTAAGTTCGCTTACAAGTTACCAGGAAGGACAATGGTTTTATCCTGTTTACGACCAGTTTACAGCAAACGCTGCAAACAACTGGAGAGGAATAGGACCCCACTACCCCGTTGCTTTTAACAATTTAGACGCAAATGCGGCTACATTAGAATCTCACGGATTGCCCGGAGAGTTGATTGTTAGAGGAAACCAGGGGGGAATGGTAGCTTTGTCTTTAGGCGTAGAATACCAGCACAGAAGTGATGGGGCCTGGGGACACGACGCATCTAGAAATCTCGTCCAAAATCCTGGATGGGAAATGCAATTTACCCTAAAGGGAATGCTTCCGGGACAACAGGTTTGGATGGTGGATGCCGATACGGGAAGGCAACTCGAATGGCCTGACGGCTCACCCGTAATCTATACTCCAAGCGAATTAGGTGACTTAAGTATCGAAATGCCTTGCTCCGCGCAAGGAGAAGGAAAAGTAGACACAAGAGTACAACTTGTCTTTAAGATGCAGACAATAAACGGACAGCCTCAGGAAATCAAAGTTGAAAGAGGTCCAAACGACCATCCTCAACTTAAAGGAGAAAATCCTTTACCTGAAGGAGTAGTTAAACCGGTAATTCCGGGAAACTAAGCTTAGAAGCTATCTTCAAAAACCCCGCTTAGGCGGGGTTTTTGTTAGAGGTTTTGAAGAACTAAATCCGAAGTTTTTTGCCAGGAAAAAGTTTTAAGAGTAAAATTCTTGAGATTATTTCCAAGCCTATTCCTAAGTCTACTATTCTTAACAAGCTCTCCAAGAGCCTCTCTAAACGCCTTAGAATTACCTTTTTTTACGAGTAATCCTGTTTCCCTGTCATTTATTATTTCACTTATTGCGCCGCTTTTAGAAGCCACAACGGCCAATCCGTTTTGCCCGGCCTGGATAAGGGCTAAAGGAAGGCCTTCGCTGTGCCTTGAAGGATAGGCAAATATATCGCAAGTTTTAAGAAGTCTCATTACCTCTTTTTGGGGAACTTTACCCAAAAACCTTACATTTTTTATTTTTTTTGCTTCTTTTTTCAGTTCACTCAGATAGCTGCCCTCTCCGGCAAAAATAAAGTCCGCTTCCTCTATCTCTTTTGCGGCATCCAGTAGCTCTCCTACTCCTTTGGACTTCAGCATTCTGCCTACATAAACCACCTTTAATCTTTTATTTTCCTTTTTTATTATTTTCGTTTCCTCAAAAAGGCCGGGATAAGCAATTTTTGAGCCAACTTTGAAATTTTTTCTTAAAAAATCTTTTGTTTTTTTATTCTCAGCAAAAATACCGTCATAAAAATGAAGAGCAAATCTGACTATTGTTGCTTCGGCAAGCCTTACTGCTAAATTTACCAATTCGCTTGAGTTTACGGGATGGTAAGCACAGTGGTCCGTTAAAACTACTTTTGAACCTATTAGTTTTGCATATAAAGGCCCCCACCAGGAAGAATCAAAAAACCTTGTCGAGGTGTGGACGAGATCGTAATCTTTATGCTTTACTAAAAAACCGAACAGGGAAACAGGATCCGGAAGAATGAACTGGTCTTTTAAAATTTCATAACCTTTT
This sequence comes from bacterium, assembly GCA_021813145.1. Classification (GTDB taxonomy): domain Bacteria; phylum Patescibacteriota; class Microgenomatia; order Levybacterales; family UBA12049; genus JAKALS01. The sequence goes on along the minus strand of JAKALS010000003.1, from coordinate 133,780 downwards.
ATTCTATATACATTAAGTCCCCTGTACTCTTCCCTCTTTTTAAATTTACCCGTTGAGTAAGAAAGGACGTCTACATCAATATCTTTATTTCTTGACTTTAAATAAGAATAAAGCTCTTCCATGTATTTTTCGCTTCCTCCTATATGAGGGTAAAAATATGGTGTAATTACTAAAATTCTTTTCATATTACTTCAAAAATAGCTATCTGCCTATTCTCGTAAAGAAGCTTGAATTGTTTGCTGTTTTTAAGAAAATTTATGTAATTTTGTTCTGTAGAAGTTATATCTTTGGGCGCCCAAATATTATAAAAAGAGCTTTCTTTTTGGCTTTGGGGGAGTTCCTGCCAGGCAAAGTATCTTCCGCCGACCGCAAAAAGAACTTTTCTGTTTAAATTTTGATCCTTAGGAAGAGAGTCTTTGATACTTAAAAGCTCACTTTTTATAAACTGCGTATTGTAGGAGCCATTAATTGATTCGAGGGCTTTTCTTGTATTAAGATTCGTATATACCCCTCCTTGCGTATCGACGCCGGAGTTAGCCTCAAGAATATATTGAAGGCTCGGGTCGCTTATCAAAAAGTCATTTCCGTTTTTATTGTGGGACGAAAGCCAGGCCGCTGCCTGCAATTCCCCGTAGGAAATCTGAGTTACGTAATTTTGGAAATGAAGAGGCCCTTTGTACATTAATTGGTTATTGTAAAAAGTAAGAAGCATCACAAGCGTCAGGAAGATAAATGAAACCGTTTTAAGAACTTTTGAAAAATTAGATACCAAAAAAGCAATTCCGGCGACAATAATAACATTTGTGAGATAATGACCGAGAACATAAAACTTCAAAAAGTAAGAAAAAGGTGCAAAAGATATGCCAAAAACTCCAAGCGCAAGAATAAGAAAAATTTTCTGGGAATAACTTTTATTTCTTAAAATGGCAAATATTCCTATAAGGGCAAATGCCAGAAATATACCGTACCAGTCAAGAATAAAACCCGCTTTTTGGTAAATCGTAAAATCAAAATGCGAAGCTTCTTCTATGGAAAGAATATTCCATCTGCCTAAAAAGTGTAATCCTAAAGCTCCTGCCAAAAACAGTATTGCCGCCGTGATAAGAAGATTAAGACGCTTTAAAGATAAAGGAACTCTTGGAGCAAGATATAAACACACAAGAAAGACAAGGCACAGCGGGCCTACTATATAATGCATCAGGAATATAACGATAGCCGTTATAAGAAGAAATATCTTTTTATAATCCATTAGCTCGTAGGCCGCAAGTACTGCTATTAATACTGCTAATGTCTGGGGTATAAGAAAAAAAACGGTATAGGCAACGACGGACTCAAATGTTAAAGATGAGAGCACCGCCGAAAATATGGCAAGACTTCTATCTTTAAAAATTCTTTTTGCAAGAAGATATGAAGCTATTGCGGTTAATAAATACTGCCAGTACTCAAGCCACCAATAAATTCCTATGAGGCTCCTTTGAAAAATAATTTTGGGTAATGAAAGCAAGATACCGAAAAGCGGAGAGTAACTGTTAAAAGTAAAGGTATCGGATATATTAGTAGTAAAAGCCGATAACCTGCCCTGCGATATGAGATTTGAGAGTGTTATATGCTCGTATATATCCCAGTTAAGCTGCAACGGGTAAGGTGTACTCCTTTTCCAGATTAAAAAATAAACTCCTGCAGTAAACAAAACTAAAAAAGTATAGGGAGCAATTTCTTTTAAATCTAGTTTTGGCCTCTCTTTTAAAAACTGCCTTAAGATATTCAAAACCGATAATAAGCTTACCCCTATTGCCAGATAGCGGATAATAAGAGAGAAATTTCCTGTTTTTAAAGCGATAAATGAAACTATAAAATACAGAGGAAACCATAAAAAAGCACCTATTATCCATGCCAGGAAAGTTTTTCTGGTAAAAAACCTTCCCGTAAGGTACGGTATCAAATAAAACGAAATTGCGGCAAAGAAATCGGTTAACATATTTTAGTTTGCAAGATAAATAACCTGGGAAACATTTTCTGTTTTTGCTTTAGCCACGGGCGTCTTAAACTCAAGGAGATGCCATTTGTCCTGAAGGTAAATAGTCTCTCCCGCAACAGGCATCGACATTTTTTCCTTCCCGTCTCTACCTATTATTATAATTTTTGTTATTCCGGCCGGAAAAGACTGGTTTTCTCCTATAATCGTAGGCACCTTATTTGCTTTTAAAGCTATATTTATCAAATCGCTGTTTACGGTGTCGCCGTTAAAATAAGCTCTGTTCGTGTTATCCGTCACCATGCAATCACTGCAAATGGTAAATACCTGTCCTATTGCCGTGGGTTCAACTTTTTGAAGATTTATTCCTCTTGTAATCTTTATTCCGCCGTTTGAGGATTCGACACTATAGCTGACTGAAGAACCTCCTTTTGAATTAAGTCCTTTTGTTTTCCAAAGCAGACCATCTTTATTAAAAACTACGTTTTCAATATCTAAAACAGCTTCCGAAAATAAGTTTCCGTTCCCGCTTTGTAGAAGTTTATTTTCAAGATGTTCTTTTGCCTGACCGTCATAAAAATAATCGTTAAGAGGCGTTATTGTAAAAAGCGTACTTCCCGAAGGCTGATATACGCTTAACCCATAAGAAGAAGACTCTATCCTCTGCCCTCCTGCAAAAGAGCTGCTGACAGGCATTCTTACAAGTGTAACCAATAAGGATATAAATCCTATAGCAAGTATAATAAGGGATTTTATTAGTGTTTTAAAGGATATTGACATAGTTTAATATATTGCCAAATTTGCCTCTGTATGATATACTAATCCTCCCAAAAAATCAAGCCTATAATAATTATGATAAAACAACATACAATATCATTAATTATGCCCTGTAGGAATGAGGGCAAAGCTCTTGAGACGGTTCTTAAAAGACTGCCTGAGGAGATAGATGAGGTTATCGTGGTTGATAATAATTCCACCGATAAAACTCTTGATGTGGCAAAAAGATATGGAGCCAGAATTTTTAAGGAAAATAGGGTAAACAAATACGGAATAGGATACGGTTATGCCCTCCAAAAAGGTATAGGCGAAGCTAAGGGTACGATTGTAATATGTATGGACGGAGACGGTTCATATCCGGCAAAAGAAATCCCCCGCCTCGCGGGAAAACTCATAGACAAAAATTTGGATTTTATCTCGTGCAATAGACTTCCCTTTAAGAACCCTAAAAAAATGTCGTTCATAAGAGCAACCGGAGTAAGGATACTGAATATTATTACCTGGTTCTTATACGGTTACAAAATAAAAGATTCATTAAGCGGAATGTGGGTTTTTAGGAGACACGCTCTGGAAGAAATCAAACTTTTTGAAGGAGGCTGGAATTTGTCCCTTGAGATAAAACTCAAATCCTTTATTCACCCGAAACTCAATTTCTCCGAAGAACAGATATCATACAGAGACAGAATATTCGATATAAGCAAACAAAGCCTTGTAAGGACCGGACTCGAGCATGTCTTGTATCTCTTTAGCTTCAGGATTGCATTACTCCGCGTCAATAGGTATGGTCTTGGTTTAACAATACTTCCGAAAAGCAATTCCTTATAAAATTGACAAAAAGAAATCAAGATGTTAGAATACCTGTTGTTAAAATGACTGTCCGACATTAAATCCATAGAAGTCCTCGACTATTATGAACAATCCAAAACCTTTGATATCTATTTTATTGCCTGTCCACAACTCGGAAAAATATCTTTCCGAATGCTTAAACAGCCTTTTAAACCAAAGCTACAAAAATATAGAAATAGTTGCCATAGACGATAAATCCTCCGATAAATCCTACAGAATCTTGAATCAATACAGGAAAAAGGACAAAAGGCTGAGAGTGTATAAAAATGTAAAAAGGTACGGAATAGCAGTGACTTTAAACAGACTCCTTAAAAAGACTAAAGGAAGCTATATAGCCTTTATGGATACAAACGACATCTCAAGCCCGAACAGGATTAAAAAACAATTTAGATTCCTGATTGATAATCCCGGAATAGTCGCTGTAGGTTCCCAATGTACCTTTATTAACGAAAATGACAAGAAAATAGGCAAAAGCGACTTCCCTCTATATCACGATTTAATAGCCTCAAGTCCTCTTCACGGAATTTCCCTTCAATTTGAAACAGTTCTTATAAACAAAATGATTCTCCCGAAAGACGTTTTAAGGTTTAATACCAATTCAAAACCGTTCGTATACAGCGACTTGTTTATGAAACTATTGCCTTTTGGAAAATTCGCAAATATGGACGATTTCCTCCACTACCACAGAAATGATCCTAAAATTTATCTTTCGGACGTTAAGCGAAATATTATTTCGCTTGCCAAGCTTTGGCTTAGATCCTCTTCTCTTTACGACTTCCAACCGCCCCTTCGAACATTCTTCTCCACCGTAATAAAACCGGCATAAAGCCAGACTCATTTCACCATCTACTATTTATTTTTCATTTTTTAAATTAAAAAATTGATTGGAGAATGAGAAATGACAAACGGAAAATCTTATATACAAGTTATCCACATTTTTTTCTTAATTTTAAAAAGGGCGTTAAATCAATCCAAAACAAAATATAAATACTACAGGGCATACGATTTTAAGCCCATAATTTGCTATAGGTTTGACAGACTTGACACATTATGGTAGAATTCGGTTAGATATGAAATTCCAGATTTTTAAAAGCACAGCTAAGGCAAGGAAGACAATTGCAGATTACAAGCAGGAAATACTTGTGAAGCAGGGACGTGAGCAGTTTAAAAAACTGCTGGAAAAAGGGATAAGTGTACCGGTAGCATTTCTTTAAAAAAAGAGCATCGCTTTCGTTACGCAGGATTGATAATTTCAGGTACGATAAGCAATGCTCTTGGAAAAAGGGCAGTTAGTCCTTTAGGCAGGAAATAAAACTAATTGCCTTGTTGAATTTGATATCAAATATTTAATAAGTTGTCAAGAAAAATAGATGAAGCTAAAATTAATCGATTAAGTTGATATAGATTGATATTTTTAGCAATTTATTTGGAAGCTAGAACGGAGATACGATTATTGGGCAGGTAATCGTATCTCCTTTTTAGTTTGGGAACCACAAAGTGCCTGAAAATGTCTGCGAGCGAAGTGAGACAAGGGCGTAAATCTAATTTTTCCTTTGAAAAACGAAGCTTCTTATATTTTCTTTGCAAAGAGGATTCTTCCGGCGGTTGTTTGAATCACCCTTGATACCACAACGTCTTTTTCTTTCCCGACGTCCTGACTCGAATTCTCAACAACAATCATCGTTCCATCATCAAGATACCCTACTCCCTGGCTCTGGTCTTTACCGACATGGAGTATTTTTATACGCAGGGATTCTCCCGGAACAGCCGTAACTTTTAATACATTCGCAAGGGTGTTAACATTTATGGCCGTAACCCCCGAAATATTGGCTTTCTTTTCAAGATTATAATCGCAGGTTATAATCCTGGCTTTACTTATCTTTGCGGCTTTTATCAACCTCTCATCCACTTCTTTTAATTTATTCAACTCCATAGTTTTTTCTTTTTCTTCGGAGACAAAGTCTACCTTTACGCCTTTTTCCTTTTTTAGCTTTTCAAGATATTCAAGACCCTTTCTTCCCCTTTCTCTCTTAACAATATCTTGAGAGTCTGCAATGTGTTTTAATTCCAAAAGGATACTTTCCAAAATTACAAAAGTAGACTTCATAAGACCAAGATGGATTACTTCAAATATTCTTCCGTCTATTATTGCAGATGTATCGAGATAAACAGGATTCTCAATATTCTTGGTTTTTTTTCTTTTTTTATTATTCCTCGTGGGATGAGGGAGTCTTCTTACGACTGTTTTTGCAACCTCATCGGCTATAATTCCTATTACCCTCGGTGAAAAAGGCAGATTTCTTTCCACCTGTTCCCTCTCCTGTTTTGTTAATACCGGTTCTTTTTTTCTCGCCATAATTAGCTAAATGATTTTACCACTTGTGCTAAAGATTTGTAATAAGAAGGGCTTATTATTTTACTAAAACCCAGTTTTTTTGCCTCTTTTACCCGTTTTTCCAGCATCTGGACATTCCTCAATTCCCCCAAAAGGCCAACTTCTCCCATTGCCACCACTTTTTTAAGGGGAACGTTTTTAAGGCTTGAATATATTGCAAGGCATATGGCCAGATCAGAAGCCGGATCGGAAAGTTTTAATCCTCCGGCAACGTTAACGAAAACGTCCATTGTGTCGACGGGAAGCCTTGCGTGTTTTTGCAAAACTGCAAGCAAAAGCTCCAGACGCTTGTAGTCTACTCCCGAAGCAACTCTTCTTGGCATAGGAAGCTTTGAATACACAACCAAAGCCTGTATTTCGACCAAAAAAGCTCTGCTTCCCTCAAGAGTTACGACAAGAATTGATCCCGGACCTTCTTCCCGGTTCTGAGTCAGAAATACCTCCTGAGGGTTCTTAACCTCCTCCATGCCGTTTTCTGCCATTGAAAAGACTCCCACTTCATCTACAGGGCCAAAACGGTTTTTAAGACTCCTAAGAAGTCTTGTACCGGTTGTTTTTTCTCCTTCCAAAAAAAGCACGGTATCAACCATGTGCGACAAAACCATCGGGCCTGCCACCATTCCCTCTTTTGTCACATGGCCGACGATGATAACCGGAATGTTCAATGTTTTTGCGGCTTTTATAAACTCCAAAGCCGCATATCTTACCTGACCCACGCTCCCCGAAAGACCTGTTAGATTCTCCGACTCCATTGTTTGTATAGAATCTACTATTACCAAGTCCGGCTTTTCTTCGGCTATTGCGGAAACGGCCCCATCGGTATTTGTCAGAGACAAAAGAAGTAAGTCGTCTTTTTTGCCTTTTTGCGGATTCAATCTTTGAGCCCTTAATTTTACCTGCTGTTCGGATTCCTCACCTGAAATATACAGCACTTTGTTCTTAATTTCCTGTATTTTGTCCGTGGATTTTTGCTTAATTATAGCCCTCGAACCGATGTTGAGTGCTGTCTGAAGAAGCAGCGTTGATTTCCCGACACCGGGGTCCCCTGCCAAAAGTGTTACGCTTCCCATCACTATTCCTCCTCCCAAAACCTCATCCATCTCTGAAAATCCGGTTAAAAGCCTTTTTCCCTCTTCATAATTAACCTCCGAAAGTTTTTTTGGCGAAGGATTTTCTTTTTTCCCTGAGTCAACTTTGAACTTTGAATTTTGAACTTTGAACTCGCGCAAGCTGTTCCATTCCCCGCATTCGGGACATTTACCTAAAAATTTTGGGGATTCGTATCCGCATTCCTGACAGACGAATGAAGTAGCTGTTTTCATAATTTCTAATTGCTCTAATTGACCTAATTGACCTAATTTTAGAAATTAGAAATCAGGAATTAGAAATTTTATCGATAGCCTATCGGTTTTTCTTTAAGTACCGGAACCAAAATAACCCTGTGTTTTTTATTATCTACTTCCGATACCGTGGCAGTAACAGAAGAACCAACACTAAAAGACAGAGTCGGGGGAATCTTTTCTTTTCTTATAAATCCTTCTACTCCTTCTTCCAAATCAACCAAAAGCCCCGTGGCCAAAATCTTGGATACGGTTCCTTCTACTTTTTTGTCTGCCGTATAGGTTTTTAATTTCTCCTGGAAGGGGTCCTCGGTTAATCTTTTAAGAGAAAGGTTAACTCTTTTTGCCTCCTTGTCAAAACCGGTTATTAAAGCGGTAAGTTTATCTCCCACCTTGTAGTCTTTTCCTATATTTTCGGTTTTTTCCCAGGAAATTTCAGATATATGGATAAATCCTTCGACCGCTTTATCGCCCACCTGAATTGAAGTAAATATGCCAAAGGGAGCAATATTTGAAATAACCGAGTCAATTTTTTGTTCTGTTTTCAGATCTTTTATCGACTGGCTGAAATCGCTGTCCCCCATTGCGGATTTCTGGGAAAAAATAATCTTATGGAGCTGTTTATTAAGCTCGATTATTAAAACTTTTAAGGTTTTTCCCAAAAGCTCCTGTCCGGATTCGGTAAAAAGAGTCTGGGAATTGGGCAGGAAACCTTCTATGCCGTCTCTTGTCGAAACCAGAAAGCCACCTTTTGTAGCTTCGTTTACCGTTACTTCCACAGGCTCTTTTGTGGCTTGCATATTGTTTAACCTTATCCAAAGTCTGTCGTCTATGAACCTTCTTAGAGAAACCACGGGATTCCCCAAATCCGACTCGGGATTTAAAACGCTTACGCTAACCTTATCCCCTAATTTCAGGTTTGAAAGAAGGCTTCTTAATATTTTCTTGTCTTTTTCAAGAACCAATGCCTCCGTTTTTGCTCCGATATCGACTAGAATCTCCGAAGAAGTAAGTTTTGTTATTCTTCCCTCCAGGACATCTCCTTTATGCGGACTTATAAAAGTAGACTTATGCGAAGCCAAAAGCTCCGCCATCGTCATTGCGGGTTTAGCTGATTTTTTTGTATTCGAAGTTAGTTCTGCCACTCATTTAATTACCTTTCTTATTGGATAAAAACAGTATACCACTTGACTGGAATATAGTAAATAGCGTATAGAACTATCGTGACTAAGGAAAAAGCAAAAAAAGAGGAAATAGAGTGGGACAAATACTGGACCAAGAAAAAAGCGGTTTCCCAAAAAGTATACCGCTTAATCGCCTCTTTCTACAGAAAGGCAATAATAAAAAGAGCCCTAAATAGTTTTATAGAGGAAGAGTTTAAAGCAGGTTCAAAGCTTTTACACGCTGGTTCCGGAGCGGGACAGGTAGACGAAGATCTTGTAAAAAAATTCGATATAACGGCACTCGATATATCCGGCGAGGCTTTAAAACTTTACAAAATCCATAACGGCAAAAGAGCCAAAACTATGCATGCAAGTATATTCGATATACCGGCCGGAAGCTCTACGTTTGACGGAATTTATAATCTGGGAGTCATGGAGCATTTTACAAAAGAAGAGGAACTGAAAATTCTTAAAGAACTTAGAAGAGTACTTAAGCCCGGAGGAAAAGTTGTTATTTTCTGGCCGCCCCAATACGGGCCCACGGTAATCTTCTTGAATGCGGCCCATTTTATCCTCAACGATATCTTTGGAAAAAACATAAGACTTCATCCCGAAGAAATATCTTTAATAAAGTCCAAAAAAGAAGTAAGCGCCCTTTTAAAAGCAGCGGGATTTAAGATAATAAAATTTTATTTCGGACCGGAAGACCTATTTACACACTGCATAATCGTAGCAAAAAAGAACTAGCGGGAGTTAACAAAAGTCTGACAGAATTTTCGAACATTCATATTTTCTATCGAAAAGTCGCTTATTGTTATACCCATAGGATACGGATTTAAATAAAACTTGCTACAGATTGCGTCATTAAATATTTCATAATTTTCCCCTCCGTCCGAAAGCGAAGAAATGGAAAGATGAAAGCCATTTCTCTTAAGACCTCCGCAATTATCGTCATAAATAATGACGTTATTATTCTTCAGCGGATTTATTGAATTATTGCAATCCTCAAATCTTATATTCCCTATTCCGTAATATTTATTGGCAATATTATTTCTTACGGTAAGGTATGTGTTTTTATTCAGGGAATTGGAGTAAAACAAAAACTTGTTAAAAACATCTTCTTTCCTTTCCGTATAAACAAATACTTTCGAATTTTTGGAAGAAAGTTCTGCGTATTTTGAAGCTATTCTTACCGGAAAATCGAAATTTCCCCTCAAGGGGAATTGATAAAAATAAATGTTGAGAAAATTAACAATGAAGAAAAGGTAGATTAATGAAATGATAATCGAGGAAGCATAAAAATAATTCCTATTCTTAAAATAATTAACGGTTTCATAAATACCTACGCCGATAAAAATAATGAAGAAGGGAAACATAAGGGTGTTGTGAGGGGTAAATACATCTGTCGAAGCAGTATAAATAAGCTGGGGAATTATAGAAAAAAGAATAAGCGAAAAAAGGAGGAAAAATACTTTCCTGTTTTTTAAAAATACAAAAATTAGACCTAAAATTAAAAATATTGCGTCGGGATAGTAAAAAACCCCCTGATTGTAAATTGAGAAAAATTTGTCTCCATTTATGAATAGATATCCTGTAGAAAATATATTAAATGCCTTTACCAAAAGGACGGTAAAAAATACCGTATATTTGTTCACAAGAACATCCGTTAAAAAATTAGAGATGGACATGTGCCTTAAAAAGTTAACCTGATTAGTTACCGCAGGATTATTCGGAGTAAACAGATCTCCTATTCTTGAGGTGCCGGGATGGACAATAATTGAGACAAAATAGAAAATAAATAACAAAACAGAGAAAATCACAATTGATAGATATTCTTTCCTATACTTCTTCTTGTTCACCAAAAAATAAGAATAGATAACGGCCGTAAAAACAAACGGTACAAAGACCGCCTTAGTTGCTATATATGAGTAAAAAGCTAAAAGAAGGACCGGGATGGTAAATAATATTTTTTTTCCTTTTAAAGTAATTAAAAAATACAAAGAAAGTAAGTAAAAAAATGTTGCTACAGGCATCTCATAAGTCGTTCTTGAAATATAAATAAACCACGGATTAACAGCCGAAACCAAAGCTGCAACAATACCTGCTTTCGCTCCGAAAAATTTAGAAGTAATCAGATAAATAAGGTAAACAACCAAAACTCCAAAGAAAGCATTTGGAAACCTTGACCAAAAAAGAGAAAATTTAGCAACAAAAGGAATAAGAATAAAATACAAAAGCTCTGCCTGTCCCTGCCCCGGAGGGAAATTAAAAAGAAAGACCGATAACGGATTCCATTTCCCTGTAATATCGCTTCCTGAGAGGAGTATAGATTTTGCGGTAATTAAGTAAGTTAATTCATCTCCTCCCACGGCCGGTGGAACATTATTTAACCAAATTAGACGTAAAATTGATGCTAAAATGAGGACAAGTATAAGAGGCAGATAATTAATTATTAAAGATTTGAACCCATTAAAAGACATTTTAATAAATTCTATTCCTTTAATATAACAGATTTACAATCAAAAATCCCGAAGATTACCGTTTTCCATGAAGGACCTTCTCTAATTCTTTTCTTAATTCTTCGTCCGATAGATTATGTTTATCTTCCTTTTCTCCTGTCTCCGAATGACTTTGGACCGGATAAACAGCCTCTGAGTTTTTTTGAGCTTTGGGGGCTTTTAACCTGATTACAAAATTTCCGATTTTAATTTCCGGCTTCATAGGCGAAATATACTACCGGAGCTTATGAAAGTCAATTTTCGATTAAGGGCATCTTTGCAACTACAACATCTGCTCTTGTATCGGTAGATAGGCTTCGGGACAGGAAACCTAAAGTTTGTTCAATGATATCTTGCCATGGGGAAATAATAGTGATTGCCGAAGTTGTTGGGTCGGAAAATTTTTTTGCAACCGAGAGGACTGCTAATACATTCTTATATCCAGGTTCTACAACTCCCGAAAATTCCAGGTCACGATGGTCTCCCCGGGTAAAAACTACTCTCTCCCCCTCTAAAACATATCCTGAAACTCTTGGAAAAATTTTGTCGGGGTCTTCTACTCTTGCCATTTTGTCTAATTCCGAAGAAGTAGAATCTAAACCACAAATAAAATACTTTTGCTCGCGCCTCCCGCTTACTTCGGGAGATATATCTCTAGCCTCCAGCACCATAATATGATTATAGCCCTTAAATTTAAAAAGAGAAATCTCCCGGCGATGACCCATTGTCCCAACAATTGTCAGTATCGTAGGCGCTGGCGTGTTTCACTTCTCTGTTCGGAATGGGAAGAGGTGGTTCCGCACCGCTCTGATCACCGGAAAATTTCTCTTTTTAAATTGTTAAATTTGGCTCCTTGAAAGCGAAGAGAAAAAATAAGTCTAATATAATCTACTTTATCAACCATTAGTACGGGTAAGCTTAATGCCTTACGGCACTTCTACTGCCCGCCTATCAACCTCGTTATCTACAAGGGGTTTCATGCTTACGCAATGAGATCTAATCTTGGAGACTGCTTCCCACTTAGATGCTTTCAGCGGTTATCAGTTGGGAATATAGCTACCCAGCGATGCTCTTAATTAGAAACAACTGGCACACCAGGGATTCCCTCATCCCAGTCCTCTCGTACTAGGGACGACTCTCCTCAAATCTCGACGGTCATACAGGATAGAGACCGAGCTGTCTTACGACGCTCTGAACCCAGCTCGCGTACCGCTTTAACCGGCGAACAGCCGGACCCTTGGGACCTTCTCCAGCCCCAGGATGCGATGAGCCGACATCGAGGTGCCAAACCGCATCGTCGCTGTGGCAATTAACCCATAATTACTTATGGAATTAGACTATATCTTTATCCTTTTCAGGATACCAACATATGATAACTCGTGTATTTTTGCTAAATGCAATTAATGAGTTATCTCAATCTCGTTTTAATGAGATATCAGTCGTTACGGGGATAATTTGTAAAACATGCTTGAAATTATGTAAGGATTTACCAATTTCTTTAGCAAATTCATACTCGAACCTGCGATTCTCAATCGATATTTTCCTTTATCTACATTTATTGTAGATTTAATTCCAAATTTAGTTTGTAGAAACTTACTCAACCAGAGATTCTCTTTTAATGAGAATGATTGTGTATTAATACGCAATTGATTTTTATCAGCCGCTCCATCATCCATAATCCAAATTGCTAATGCAAAAGGGTCAAAGTTTTTCCTTAAAAATATTTTTGGAATTACTTTTTTACGATCACTATAAAAAATGTCTCGTAATTGACTAAATAATGGATGAGAAACAGTTCTAAAATAATAAGCATTTCCACTTCTTTTAGGTTTGGAATTTACAAAACTACTTATCAGAGAATATTTAAAATCAACGTATTCTTTTTGGGCAATTCCATGATGGATACGCAATGCATAACCTCTGGTAGTAGTATCTAAATATCCGTCCCCTAAAATAGAACCAATGACAAGCATTAGTTGTTTTTGAGAAAAACTTAATTTTCTTGCTTCTCTGGCTAATTTTGTATCCACAACAAATTATCTTCCCTCGGTATTATCCTATCATAATAAAAGGATTTCACCGATATTAGTTGATTCGTTCATCCCGATATTACTATCGAGTGGCGCCAAATTTGACGCTTGGATGCGATCAGCCTGTTATCCCCGGGGTAGCTTTTATCCGTTAAGCTGTATGCCTACCACTAGGCAATACAGGATCACTAACATCTTCTTTCGAACCTGCTCGACTTGTAGGTCTCGCAGTCAAGCTGGCTTATGCGTTTGCACTATCATTCCGATTTCCATCCGGAATTAGCCAACCTTTATACGACTCCGTTGCGCTGTAGGAGTCAACCTCCCCAGTTAAACTGCCCGCCAGACAATGTTCCTTAGCCAGATTTTTATGTGGCGATAAGGTAATGGTTGCTCATTTCAAAGAGAGGTATTTCACTGGTGCCGAAGCTCCCTCCTATTCTAAACAATTAAAATAAACTCCCAAATGCCAAGCTACAGTAAAGCTCCCGGGGTCTTTTTGTCCATGTATGACTAGGCCGCGTCTTCACGGCCATCTCAATTTCGCCGGGTAGATGTTCAAGACAGTTACTCAGTCGTTCTGCCTTTCGTGCGGGTCGGAACTCGCCCGACAAGGAACTTCGCTTAATATGTTATTCCTAGATTTACAATCTAGACTCTTACAATCGCTTGTAAGTTCGGACTATATCTTGCTTCATTTATCTGAAGCTCCAACGTTTAGTCTCTGAGGATTCCCTTAAAGGGTCTTTCCTGCTGATTTACTCCACCAATCAGATTATTACTTATATAAGTACTGTTGGATTCAGAGTTTTTCCAGCATATAGTTGGATTTTCTAAAACACTTACTCCTAAGGCAACGAAGTTGTTACCATAGAACAGTTCACTTTTGTTACGTGGACGATTTAACGTCTCTCATAGTTGCCTATGAGGTCGGACTATATCATCTCAAGTATTTACTTGAGGTCGACGTATAGTCTCTGAGGATTCTTGAGTTGGAAAGATATCTGTTATCGAATATTTTCTTTTTCTTCCCTTTCCTTCATTTAATTTCTCTCTTAAATCTAAAATCTTTTTAAGTCCTGACAAATTCCTATGTTCTCCCTTTTCCATCAACTTTGCAATATCGCAAAAAATAGAAAAGTTTTTCTTTTTAGAATCTGAAAGAACTGGGTATTTTTGAAAATATGGAATAACTTTTTGGATAATATCTGAGGGATTTGTTACATCGAATGAATAAAGGTTATCAATTTTTCTTATTTTAATTATTCCACAATCCAATTCTCTCTTTAAAATATGGAGCAGAGTTGGATCTTTTTGCGAAACATTAAAACTCATTACGACTTGCCATGATACTTTATAATCTGCTTTACGTCGTAATGAAACATTGAAACTACCTTCACCTTCTACGAATCCAGCTAAATAAAATCCTAATTTTTCCTTCTTCAAGTCTTTCCTGCTGATCTTCCGCACTGAACTCATTATCACCATAATATCATGGTAGAGTCAGATACTTCAACCGTTCGTTTTTCAACGACGGCACGGGTGTTCCAGCATATAGTCGACTTTTACAACTACAACAACCTTTCCGGTTTTATAGTTACTGCTGCCGTTTACTGGAGCTTATATCCTAAACTGACCCTTACGAGCTTCATTCAAGATATTTGACTTACCAGCACTGGGCAGGCGTCAGCCCCTATACTTTGCCTTTCGGCTTTGCAGGGACCTGTGTTTTAGATAAACAGTCGCTAAGTAAACTTTTGTTGTAGCCCCGCCGTTTGGCGGGGCAGGGCATCTCCCATAGGTTACGCCCAGCTTTTTTGCCGAGTTCCTTGAACATCTTTCTCCCGATCACCTTAGTCTTCTCGACCAATCCACCTGTGTCGGTATGCGGTACGGTAAAATATGAATTAGCCATCCTTGCGGACAACACAATGAGGATTTTCCCGGAAACTGAAAGCTATCAAATCGCCCCTTATTTCTAAGGAACTTTCCATCGCAGCTTAATTAAACACGATAACGGATTTTCCGATTACCACTATCTTACTGCTTAGACCCGCCGTAACAGGCCTGACTCTTCCAACTTCGTCACCCCCTTGCAACTTCACATTCTGTAGTCGAATTTCAACGACTTATCCATCAGGCTATACCCCTTTAACGAGGCGCGCCCTTAGGGCCGACTAACCCTCCGCTGACTTACATTGCGGAGGAAACCTTGGATTTTCGGTGGCTATGTTTCTCACATAGCTATCGCTACTCATACCGGCATTCTCACTTCTATCCGCTCCACCAAACCTTACGGTTCCGCTTCACTGCAAATAGAACGCTCCCCTACCAATTGCCTTGCGGCAAGTCTACGTCTTCGGTAAAGAGCTTAATCCTCGATGAATTTTTCGCGCCAAGTATCATCCTCCAGTGAGCTGTTACGCTATCTTTAAAAGGTGGCTGCTTCTAAGCCAACTTCCTGGTTGTCTATGAAACTTGACTTCGTTCAAAACTTAGCTCTTATTTAGAGACCTTAGACGGTAGTGTGGGCTGTTTCCCTTTTGACCAATCAGCTTAGCCCGACTAGTCTGACTAGTAGTCATATACGTCTGCATTCGGAGTTTGATTGGTTCCGACAACTTGCGTCGCCGGTAACCATTCAGTGCTCTACCTCAGCGTATTTAATACTACCGCTATACCAAGATATATTTCGGGGAGAACCAGCTATCTCTGGGTTCGTTTGGCATATTGCCCCTAACCTCAGGTCATCTCAAGCCATTGCTGCGGCCACGAGTTCGGACCTCCCACAATCTTTCGATTGAGTTCATCCTGCCCAAGGTTAGCTCACCCAGTTTCGGGTCTATTAACTGCAACTAACTGCCCGGTTAGGGCACGCTTTCACTCTGTCTTTTCTAGCTTGGCTAGATTAAACTAACGCTGCAATTAATAACTCACCGGTTCATTCTTCAATAGGCACGGCATCACCTCACACTTTACTTGCGTAAAGCGCGATTGCTCTGCCTGCTTGTCAGCCGACAATTTCAGATCTATTTCATTCCCCTCCCGGGGTGCTTTTCACCTTTCCCTCGCGGTACTAGTTCACTATCGGTAGGCTTTTGTATTTAGTCTTGGAGCGTGGCCGCCCCGGCTTCCCACAGGGTTTTATCGTACCCCATGGTACTTAGGAACAAACTATCGGAATCTTTCCTTTCGCATACGGGCCTTTCACCCTCTATGGAAGACCATTCCGGGTCTTTCTGCTAGAAAAAATCACATCGAATATCGTCTGCCCTGCAACCCCCAGTAAACTGGGTTTAGACTGTTCCGCTTTCGCTCGCCGCTACTAACGGAATCTCTACGATTTATTTTCCTGGCGCTACTAAGATGTTTCAGTTCGCGCCGTGCCCGGCCAACTACTATATAAATCCTTACGGACTTAATTTTATAATTGGCCCCGCCAAAAGGCGGGGGTTACCCCATTCGGAAACCGCCGGATCACAAGTTTATGACACTTCCCCGACGAGTATCGCCGCCATATGCGTCCTTCCTCGGCAAAAGCCTCCTAGGCATTCATTATCGGCATTATGAGTAGATTATATTGAGACTTTACCCTATATACGCGTTCTTAGTTAAAAGAAAGCGTTGTATAAGGTTTTTCTCTTCGCTTGTCAAAGAGCCAACTCGCTTATTCTCTAGGAAAAGCTTCCTCTTACTAGGAAGCTTGTCATAAAAAACAAGCCTTTCGACTTCGCTCAGGGCGAATCGCAAGTGGACCCGAGGAGAGTCGAACTCCCTACCTCCTCGTTGCAAACGAGGCGTTCAACCAGGTAAACTTCGGGCCCTCGAGCCACAAAAATATTAAAAGAACTATGAATTTAGAGGAAAGCTTTAAGAAGACAGCAAAAAACCGCTATGCGGTTGAAAAATTCAATTTGCTAGTTATCATCATAAAGTGTCCTCTTTTCTCAGAACTTGCTGAGAAAGAATGATTCACACCGGTTATATTAACACAAGGCTAAAACCATGTCAATAGGCCGTAAGAAAAATGTAAGAATTATGTAAAAAAACTAGAGGGCTTCAAGAGGAATTCCTACTCCCGAATGCTCCAGGTAACTGCTCACTTCTTTGGAAAATCTGTCGGCGAGTCCCCTCTGAAGAGCTTTTTCTAGAGCTCCATGCAGGTGAAAGTTAGGCGCGGAACTAAACGCCACAATTCTTTTCTCCTTGCCAATAGGTAAATTCTTAGCATGGCAATAAATTTTAACAGGCCCTCTTGGAGTATTAATCTCAAATTCTTTAAAACCGAAATTTACTATCTGCTCATTCAATCCTTCCAATTGGTTTTTTATCTCGGAATCTTCTCTTTTACTTCCGTAAATACCTCTACAAATACTCTCTATGTCCACTAGTCTTGCTTCGTTCAAATCGGAAAGTCTTACTCCAAATGGCATTTGTTCGATTTTCTCTTTCTGCTCTGGCATTTTCCGGATTATATCACTTGCTATTGACAGATAAAAAAGTAGTATTATAATACCAAAGTCGAATTTATTTATGGCTTTAGCGGAATTAAAACCCCCCTGCGAAAGTCTTACTCCTGACCCGGAGCTAGTGGACGCTGCACTAAATTTTCAAACAAAAGCGGAAGACCTTCTTATGCCCTACATAAATACACTTACAACCGGAAACGCAACTTACCTTTTACAGGGAGACGTACGCACTCCTTTAGTCGAATTTGATTTTGGAACGGACACCGTAACGGCAATTCTGGAAGGAGAACTGGAAAAGAAAGACGGCCAGAGCTCGATGACTTTTTCAAAATTGTCTCTTACCGCCAATACAGACGGCGGTATAAAAAGAGTCTGCCTTGATACAAGAAGTTCCCAAATACACACCGACCAAAGCGCAAGAGATTTTAAAGTCGCCGCCCGTATGTTAGCGTCTATGGAAGAAATAATACTTTCCCATAGGGTTAGTCCTACTTAATAAATTTACCAACCTGTCTGTATACCCAGACTATTATATAGACTCCTACGAACATATCTAAGAATCCATATATAAGACCTATAAAGCTGCCTAAAACACTTATGCCGTAGCCAGGATATATACTTGCAACCCAATCCAAAAATACCTTTCCATAACCTAAATAAAGACTAATCCAGGTGGTTAAAAAAACCGTAAGACCCCAGACTATTCCTCCGGTTAATGCTGCTCTAAATAAATTTCCTTTCACAATTTTCACCTCCTCCCTGCCCGTAGGCCTGTCTTTAAATTACTTTTGCCAACTTAAATGCACTGTAGGAAAGAAAAGCCAAAGCAACACAAGCAACAAGGCTTAACCATGCAGGAATTACATAGGGACCTAAAACAAATCCCCAACCCAAAATGACTCTTAGAAGATGGACGATTCCGACTATTCCAAAAACCGTTCCGGATACCTTATAGAACATCTTGGAAGACATCATTCTCACCTCCTTATATTTAGCTTTGCATTTAATAAATTATTTGTCAAATTCAACCGTTGACAAATGGTATTCGGATTTATATGATTAGCTAAATGAAAAGCTTTCTGTTTACATTAATTAAGAAGTGGCCCGTTTAGGGACCGCTTTTGATGTGGGAAAAGCACATCCCGAACATAAACTCCCTACAGGGGAGTTTTTTTATGAGCAAATTTAAAGGAAGGAGGAAAAATGAAGCATCCTGAAGCTGATTTGAGTTTAAGCTTAAAAGACTTTATAGACAGAAACAAACCAAATTGGGGAATACGGGTAAGATTTCCGAATGGAAGAGCAGGAATAGTTTATCCAATGGACGAAGCGATCGCGGACCTTGTTTTAGTACAGGGATTTAATGTTGCTCCGCCCAGAAACGAACATGGAGGTACTGCTATAAGTGCCAAAAAATACGGGTAGAAGAATACCGGACTGAACTTTCACAGGCTAAAAGATCTAATTCACAGACAACGGATTTATGGGAATATAGCCCAAGGGTTCAATTTAACAAAGAAGAAATAATTCAATAAAACCTACGCCGTTCTTATTTGGCTGGGAAGTTCTCTTATCAGTGCTCTTTTCTTATCCAGAATAGCAGCATTCCTTCGGGCCTGTTTTTGCTGCTTAAAAAAAGCTTTTGCTCCGGCTTCGGGTTCTTTGTATCCGACTGTGCTTGGGAACTCACGATTTGCCATAACGGAGCGGATTGTAGTTTAAACTATATCAAAAGTCAAATTACTGGATACCTGATGGCATCAAAGCAAGAAAAATTCTTAACCTCAAAAGGTTTGGGACATCAAGCTTATGATAAATATTTGCACAATAATTTTTAAGCGTTTGCTGCGCGATTCCCAGGCTGTGTGCCATTTCCCCTATTGTTTGGTCTCTACCGTTAGAACAAGAAATATATTCCATTATTTCCCTCTCTTTTCCCGTAATATCCTGCCCTTTTTCAAAATCGAGCCCCTCGGAAACTCTTTCTCTGCTTATTTTGCCACTGTTAATAAGAGCCAAAATGGTGGGAAAAGTTGTACTTCCCGATTTATATAACGCAAAAGAAATCGTGTTTTTTACGGTATCTTGGCTGATGCCCAATCTCCATGCTATTTCTTTGTTTACCATACCCATTGCCTTAAATTCCATTATCTGAATTTCTCTCGGAGATAATTTTTCCACATGAGGCAGATCTTTGCGTACAAAGCTTTCCCCGTAACCCCCAATTCCGGATTCAATAGTAGTAGACATATTCGCCTATATCTTAAAAATGGGGGAAATTTATGCAGTAAAAATAGTCACAACGGGGACTAAACTCTATACATACCTTTACCTTTTTTGAAAGGTCTAACATTTAAAGAAAGAGGCTCTACTCCCCTAAAAAGCTGGTCCCATCTCTGAAGAACCTGATAAGGAAAATCTACAGTTGCTCCTATAATTTCCCTCTTTGCAACTTCCTCAGGCTCATTCCTTGCTTGGGGATTGTCGGAATTATCTTTAAGAAAATTTGAATATTCCCTTAAAAACATTCCCATCTCATCTCTTGTGGTGAGTGTCCTTACGGCTACATGAACTACGTTTTCGTCCTCTCTCGCGATAGAGCCAAGCCTTTCAAGCAGGGATAATTTTCTTGATTCTTCTTCCGGCAATGCCATATTTATTGTATAGTTACGGGAACCTTGAGATCGTTTGTAATTTTTCCGTCGGATGTATAATTAAAAACTTCTATCTGCCCCTTGCCTTTAACATCGGGAAGTGAATTTATCGTAATCTCGAATGGAGCAAAGGCTGCAGAAGTCTGTCCTTTAGACATTACCTGTCCTTCTCCCAAGATTCTTCCCAAAGAATCCGTTATTCTATAGGTAAAGTTATTGGAGAGGACTTTTGCTTCGCCTGTTATTTTAAAAGGTGGTTTTACCGTCTGATTTTTGTAGGGAGTGTTTATTTTAATTACGGAGTTTGCAAGCGGCGATGGAGAGGGTACTGAAGTAGGTTTACCTAGCCTCGGAAGGGTTATTGTTCCCCCTCCCAGTCGGTAAACCGCAAAAAAAACAAGGACAAAAATAAATAACCCGGAAAGAATAATGACTAAAATTTCTCGCCTGCTCATTTCTCTGACCAGGATTATAGTTGCAGGCTATTAAAAAGTCAATTTAGAAGGAGTTGTCTGGCTGTTTGCAAAATTATCAAAATAGACTTTCGCTGCATAAGCCCAAAGCTGGGGGTCGCAGCCTCCGGGCAGCATATTCCCCTCGCTGTTGATTATAAAAAGCTCGGGATAGCTTCCTTGAATATTTTTAAAATAACTGTAAATCCTACCGGAAACGTCGGCAACATGAGAAAGAGATGCCGAAAGTTCTTCTTTACAGTTTTGAATTGCCCAATTAAGGTGCTTTATTGCGCCTATATGTATCTGTGCCTGTTCGTGGGTCCATACGGTCTCTGCATGGTATTTGTCCTTTGCTTCCGCTGCAATCTCCGGAATAAGAGTTCTGTATCCCATTGAAGTTTCCAGAGGCATAGAAGACTTCACCAATTTTTCCAGCTTGTTTCCGGTTAAAGAACCGGGCTCGAGATAAAAAAGAGAGTGGAGTCCATCGGAGTTTATTCCGTTTATCGCCCCTTGTGAATCTATAGCAATTGGGAAATTTTTTGTTTTTTCGTCGTACATAAGATTCAGTGCCCTTGTCATTTGGTCCGCAACTTTTCCGAGCTCTTTTGAATTTAAAAGGTAAGAAGCGCTTCTTATTCCCGCTATATTTTGTATATGAGCAAGAGGATAAATAACCGGATATTTTGGCTCCCCTCCGGGTCTTCCCCAAAGCTGTGAATCTTTCCAGTAGGTTACCTTTAAAGCATAAGCCTCGGCTTCACAAAACCTTGGGTCTTCTATAAATATGCTTCCTCCGTAAAGGTGGCTTAAAATATATTCGGTTGCGCGTAAAATGTTTGCTTTCTGTTTTTGGTAGAGTTTTTTATCTCCCGTCATTCTCTGGTACCATTCATGCCCTATTAGAAACAAAGCTGTAGTATCCGAAGCCGCATAAAAAGTAGTCCTACCCGGCCTTTGAGAAAGCTCTACTCCCCCGTCCAGTTTTATATCGTATTCGTGAAAAATTGCCCCGGGCTGTTCACCTGTCCTCGGATCTTTTTTTGTTCCCTGCAAGTGTGCGGAAAAAATCAGCTGGTCCTCGAGCATTTTTGAATTTCCCATTATTAAAGAAGCAATTATTACATCTCTTGTAAAGTTTCGCGGGTAAGAAGGGAGACCCGCCTTGTAAAGAGTGAATTCTTTGTGTTTTATGGTCAATTCTTCCAAAAGATTTCCCGCAAAACCAATTCTCTTTTCGGGCAGTAAGAAGTTCGATGGCAAAGCCGATAAATCCTTATTCAATAAAAGCATTGATAAATCCGAAAGCTAAATAACGTGTGGATATTAGCTTTTAATAATTGCACAGTCAAGAAGCAAATTTACTATATAAAAATTAACTATTTATGAACAAAAAGAAGAGCAAATAAGCTGAGGTAATAATTAAAACAACAAAAAAAACAATAAAGCTCTTTTTTGAGGGATTAAATTTTAACAGTAGATTTTTTACTCCTGTTCCCTGAGCCATTTTTGTACTTCTAAAGCCGCTGCACAGCCGTAGCCCGCAGCAGTTATGGCCTGTTTATATTCGTGATCATACACATCTCCCGCAACAAAAATTCCTTCTACATTTGTCGCATAATTCTCTCCTGCTTTTATAAAACCCTTCTCGTCTGTTTCTATGCCCTTAAATATTTTGCTGTTTGGCATATGCCCTATTGCAACGAATATTCCGTCTATAGGCATTTCCCATTCCAACTCTTCCCCGTTTTCTTTTAGTATGTTTCCCGAAAGTTCTTCTACGCTTAACAAATCATTTCCTTCCGCCTTTGGCTTGTGTACCCTGAGTCTTTTATTGTCCGTACCTTTGGATTTTATTTTTACTTTTTCGACTTTTTGGTCTCCCAAAACCTCCTCTATTTCGCTGTTCCAGATTACAGTTATCTTTTCATTTTCCAAAACTCTTTTTTGCATTATTTCAGAAGCTTTAAAAGTATCTCTTCTGTGAAGAAGCCTAACCGAGGATGCAAATTTCGAGAGGACATCCGCCTCTTCCATGGCACTGTCTCCTCCTCCTACAACAATTACATTTTTATTTCGAAAAAATGCCGCGTCACATGGGGCACATGAAGATACTCCTCTTCCTATTTTTTCCTGCTCTCCCGGTACATTAAGCCACATGGTATCGGCACCCGTTGCAATTATTACGCTTTTCCCTTCGTAAATCTTATCACCGACCGAAACCTTAAAGGGGCGTGAAGAAGCATCCAAGGAGGTTACGTCGTCGTCTATAAACTTGGCTCCAAATCTTTCTGCCTGCTTTCGCATGTTTGCCATTAAATCCGGGCCCTGTATTCCTTCCGGAAATCCCGGAAAATTCTCTACGGCAGTAGTCAGCATAAGCTGGCCTCCCCATTTAACGCCCGATATTACAAGGGTTTTTAAATCTGCTCTTGTATTATAAATAGCTGCAGTTAAACCCGAAGGCCCCGAGCCGATAATTATTACGTCGTACATAGATAAAAAATTCTAAACCCTAATACCTAAATCTTGAATAAATTTCAATTTTTGAAAATTTAAAATATTATGATTTGTTTAGAAATTAAAAATTAGAAATTGAAGGGTTTTTTAAAGCACGCTATCAATTTCTCTTTTAAAATTGTCCTTGCTTTGAGCTCCCACCATTTGTTTTACAACCTGTCCGTCTTTAAAGACCAAAAGGCTCGGAATACTCATTATCCCGTAGCTTTGTGCCGTCTGTCCGTTTTCATCTACGTTGAGTTTTCCGACTTTGAGTTTTTCTCCGTAGTCTTTTGCCAAATCTTCGACAATAGGACTTACTATCCTGCAGGGCATGCACCACTCGGCCCAAAAGTCCACCAAAACAGGTGTTTTGGAATCCAAAACTTCCTGTTTGAAATTTTGATCCGTTAAAACTAAATCTGCCATAATTCACCTCCCAACTTTTATAAAATATCAGAGGACTTTACCCCCTGTCAATCAATTTTTTAACAAAGTTTGCGTTATCGCTGTTTGAAAATGTGTAACAAATGGTTTGTCCCGTCCTCTTTGTTTCCACAATTCCCATAGCCTTAAGTTTTGAAAGTTGATGGGAAACTGCCGAAATTGAAACATCCAGTTTTTTTGTGATATCAGAAACGCAGGGATTTTCGCTTTTTGCAAGTACATCCAATATTTTAAGGGTATTTGGATCTCCTACGCATTTTAAAAGAGATGCCCTATCGGAGTAGAAATCGGATGACTGCTTTTTGAAAGGAGTTTTCATATTTGAATGTTTGCTCAAATATTAAAATACAACTTTTGGGGTTGTTTTGTCAAGTGGAAGAAAGTTATTCGGAATTAGGAACTTTGAGGTAAAAATATATTCGGTCTTTTATTTATGGCTTAGTGCTTATGCATTTCCCTATTCATCCCGGTCATGTTTTTATCCGGCTTATTCATCATTTTAAGCATCATAGGCCCTCCCGTCCTTAAAAACTTAAAAAATAAAAATAAACCTAAAACTAAGAAGATCGTATTCAAAATAAGGGTGTAGTTAAAACTTAAAGAGGGTGCCGGTAAAGAGATATTCCTTTGAGTGGGAATTATTCCCAAAAAAGAAAAAATAATTTCTATAATATAGCCCGAAATTACCATAGTAAGATAAAAAGTCGAGAGAATATAAACCATCATCTTAAAACCATAATATTTTCTGTATATATCAAGAACGGGTAGGACAATTAAATCTGCAAAAATAAAGCTCGCTACCCCTCCGAAACTTATCCCCTCTTTCCAAAGAACGGCTGCCAAAGGAACGTTTCCTACCGAACAAACAAAAGAAAATACTGCAACTAACGGACCTATAATAGGTCCTTCTATAAATGCCGCCGCAGGATTTCCCTTAAAGAAGAAAGTTTGCCAGAAGGAAGACGGAACAAAAACAGAGATTGCTCCGGCAATAAGAAGCCCTAAAACTATATCGACCCAGACAGAGGATATATCCATAATGAAATAATGACTCAGGCTGGTAAGATTTTTTCCCGTCATGTCCATAGAAGAATGCCCTTCCATTTTCCCCGAAATGCCTTTTTCGGCCTGAATTCTTGCCTTTTCCACCATTTTTTTGGTTAAAGTAAATCTTAACATAAGAGCAATAAGGATAACCATTATTATTCCTCCCAAAAACTCGGACAAGGCAAATTGCCACCCCATAAGCACTAAAAGAATTACCCCCAGCTCTACCACAAGATTTGTGGAGGCAAGTTCAAAAATCATAGACGAAGTAAAAGTTGCCCCTTTTTTGAAAATAGCACGTGAAAGGGCAACTGCTGCATAAGAACATGAGCTGGAAGCGGCTCCAAATATCGCGGCAAGGCTAAAGCATTTCGGCGTATCCTTACCCAAAAGACTTGCCATGGTTTTATGCGAAACAAATATCTGAATAAAGGCGGAAATCATAAAACCTAGGAGAAGGGGCCATAAAATCTCCCAAAACATAAAAAATGAAGACAAAATGGATAGAAAAATCGGATGAGGAATCATTTTTTCTTTTGGAACACCTTCATTATTTCTCCGACAGCTTCTTCTGTCTTACCTTTTTTTATTGCATCTGCCGTGCAGGTTTTAAGATGATTTTCCATTATAATATCATCCGTTTGTTTTAATGCTGCTTCTATTGCCTGAGTCTGATGAAGTATGTCTATACAGTATTCCTGTTTATCGACCATCGAAATCACTTTATCGAGTTGTCCTCTTGCAATTTTTAGTCTGTGCAGTATTCTTTCCTGTGTGTCTTTTGGCCTGTACATATTATTTTTTCCTTACTTGTTTATAAAGCCAAAAGCCCAATAAAATAAGATCTACTAATAATACAAGCCAGGTTAAGAATCCGAAAATGGCGTAACCGCCGAATCCCATGTAGTTTCCGCCACCGTATCCCCACATCATATTATAATCACCTCCTCGATTTGAATTACCCATCATTCCCCGAAAAAAAGAAGGCGTATTGGAAGGTATAACGGCATTAGGAAGGCATCCGCTTCCCCTTTCTCCCCAAACAATATGTATCTGGGTATCTCCCTGCTCTCCCATCATGTTTTGTATGTTGTTATCCCAATAGACATGATTCTGAGTGCTTCCGGCTGCCTGTCCCATAAAATATTCGCCTAATTTTTCGTAATCGCCATTTGTCAGATTTGAGCAGGTAATTTTCCCGGATTGAAGATTTTGCCAAATCTTTTGTCCGGCGTTTTGCATATTCTGTTCTTCCTGTATGTCGCTTTGAGACGGCGGAGTCTGGTTTTGGTAATTACCCATCATTTGAGCACTGACATTTTTTGTTAGGAGAAGAAATATCAATAGTAAAAAAAGAAACGGAAATTTTTTCATTTATATCCCCCCTGGGGGGATATGGAAATCATAGGACACCCTATTATTTTTTGTCAATAGGGAAAATGAAACAATGAATGTAAATTGATTAAGGCTGAACCACATTCTGTGGATTTCCCGAAAGGAAGGCTTTTATATTATCTATTGTAGTGTCGTTAATCTGGGCAAGCGCTTCCTTACTGTTGAAGGCGTTATGGGGAGTAATTATTACATCATCTCTCGTTAATAAAACGTGATTTAGAAGATCTGTTTTTAAGTCGCAGGTTTTGAAGAATTCGGCAGTCAACAATTCTTTTTCCTCCCTCAAATCGCATTCCTCTTCCAAAACATCAAGCCCGGCTCCGTAAAGTATCCCTTTTTCCAAACCTGTCAAAACCGCCTGGGTTTCTACCAGCCCTCCCCTTGCCGTATTTATGAGAACCGCCCCTTTTTTAATTTTTTCTATATTTCCCAAATTGATTAAATGTTCCGTTTCTTTTGTTAAGGGGACATGCAAGGTTATAATGTCCGAGGAGCCGAGCAAAGTATCTAAGTCTACAAATTTTGCTCCCTGCTTTTGAAGCTCTTCGTCCGTATGCCTTGAAAAAACAAGAACAGTCATTCCGAAGGCAAGACCTATTCTTGCCACATTTCCTCCTATATGTCCTGCGCCTATTATTCCAAGTGTTTTACCGTGAATGTCAAACCCTTCAAGTCCGGTAGGCGTAAAATCTCCTTTTTTTGCTTTTTCTATGGCAGGAAGAAGCTTTCTGGTTATAGCCAGGATAAGAGAAAAAGTGTGTTCTGCAACCGTATAAGAACCGTATGTGGGGACATTGGAAACGGTAATATTTTTTTCCTTACAGTATGAAATGTCTATGTGGTCAAAGCCCATGGATCTTGTTGT
The DNA here is from genome assembly GCA_021813145.1 of bacterium. Taxonomy (GTDB): domain Bacteria; phylum Patescibacteriota; class Microgenomatia; order Levybacterales; family UBA12049; genus JAKALS01. The sequence goes on along the minus strand of JAKALS010000003.1, from coordinate 106,925 downwards.
TATAAATTTAAGGTTAGGGAGTTTGTCTATAAGTTCTTTATTAATAGTAGAGTAAATAAAAGTGGAGATTATGTTTGCATCAGTATACTTTGAAACATTTTCTAAAGTAAGTTTATCCGTGGTAAAAACTATATTGGGGTCCGAAAGCGAGTTTTTTAAGTGCTCTTCCTCCCAAGGTTCGACGTCAAAAAAAACTATTTTATCCATGTTTTCTCCTTTTAAGACGGCTTCTGTTCTCCCATTTTGCACCCAAGAAAGGCAAGACATACCTATCAAGACCCCACCAACCGGCAATTCTCCAGGCAAGTATAAGTAAAAGCTCGAATGCAAAAAGGACAGGGTTAATGCTTACTGTTCCCGCCAGAAGATAATTCATATTCATATAAGCGCCAAAAAATGCGGAAATTCCCGTTAGAATGCCGAATATAAGAGCAAGGCCGACGAGAATCTCTCCAAATGTAACAATATAGGAAAAAAATGTAACATTGGGTAAGACAAATTGCTGCAAAAATACGGCATACCAACCTTGAACATCGGCATGAGGACCGGTTGATTTTACTAAAGAAGAATTAACAAAGGCCAAAAGAGCCGTCCCCGCTTTATTCCCTACCCAGGAAGAACTTTGAAGTTTTTCAAGACCTGCAGAAAACCACTGCCATCCGACATAAATCCTTAATAAAAACCAAACGACGGAAAATCTTGTATCGGCAAAAATCAATGAGGACACTCTGGGTTCGGGAATTTCGACGACAGAACTTTTACTCATTAAGATTAGAGTAAAGCAATAATTTTAATATGTCAATTTATTCTTTTTGTTTTACTTACCTTTTACCTATTGACAATAAATCTTATGAGAATATAAAATGCCTGTATGCCTAAGAAAGCATCAGCAGGTAAAAAAACAGAGGCTTCGGAAAAAATAGTTTCGTTTTCTGTCCCCAACTTTAATTTCCAAAGCGTTAAGTATACGCCTGTATTAATGGCGCTTTTGCTTGTTGCGTCTTTCCTTTTGGGTGTTTTGGCTACAAAAGTTGCTTATCTTGAAGGTCAGAGCTCTGCGGGTAATCAGCAGGTAGCGGTACAGGGGACACCCGGTGCAACTCCGGCTCCGGGAGCCAAAGTAAATGTAAGCACTGGTCCCTTCCCTGTTTTAGGCGATAAAAATGCAAAAGTGACCGTGGTCGAATTTGCCGATTTCCAGTGCCCTTTCTGCGAACAATGGTTTTCAAATGTAGAAGCTCCTTTGATAAAAGACTACGTTAATACCGGAAAAGTTAAATTTGCATTCAGAAACTATGCTTTCCTGGGACAGGAATCGACATGGGCGGCCGAAGCCGCTTATTGCGCAAACGATCAGGGTAAATTCTGGGATTACCATGATTACCTTTATAAACACCAGGGGGCAGAGAATTCGGGGGCGTTCAGCAAGGCAAACCTCGAACAGTTTGCAGCAGATCTGGGCTTAAATACACAACAATTCAACAATTGTCTCGACACGGATAAATATGCTTCCCAGGTTGCAAATGATGTAAAAGAAGGACAGGCTGCGGGAGTAAGCGGAACGCCGACAAGCTTTGTAGACGGACAATCGGTGGTAGGAGCACAACCCTACAGCGCATTTAAAACTCTTATAGATCAGGAACTGGCAAAAGCAAAATAACATGCCCTTATCCTCTTACGGCACAACGGCAAAAGAAGAAATCTTCTCTTTTAAATCAATTTTCTATATTCTTCTCTTCTCTTTTATTTATTTTGCTTTTTCCGTGCTTATTTTAAACTACAATCTGACTTACCGGACTATCACCGGAAACTTTCCCGTTAACTATAAAACTTCCATCGTTCTTGCTCTTCTTGAAGGGTCAATCACCGCTTTTTCTTACCTGGACTTTGTTCTTCTTGTTATAACTTCTCTTTTGGTAGGCATGAATATTTTATTGATTATTAAGACCATAGCATCTTTGGAAAATAAAAGGGGGAAGGTAAGTTTTACTGTCGGAGGAAGCGCCTTGGTGGGATTTGCGGTCGCAGGTTGCTCTTCCTGCGGATTCTCACTTCTCTCTCTCGTAGGACTTTCCGCCTCTTTGTCATTTATTCCTTTTGGAGCATTGGGATTACATATAATAGTGATCGCCCTTCTTATTTTTTCCGTATTTTACAGCTTAAGAAGTATCTACGAGGGCAAATTTTGCAAAATTAAGTAAACCGCGTGACTATAAATATAAATAAAGTTCCCATTAGCGTCAAGCCAATCATTTTGAAAGAACTCTTTTCGCTATGTGCTTCTGGAAGCAAATCGCTTGCCCCTATATAAAGAAGGAACCCTGCAAAAAAACCTAAATAAAGCATGAGTATATTATCGGAAATGGAAAAGAGCAAGGTGGATAAGGCACCTAATATAGGAGTAGTAGCATCCACTAAAAGTAAAATTGATGAACGCTTGACGCTGTTTTTATGACTAAGCATTAAAGTAACGGTATTTAATCCGTCCGAGAAATCGTGTGCTATTACCGCTAGAGCTACAATGAGGCCAACGCTTACGCTTACCTGAAATCCTAAACCTATCCCAACTCCATCTAAAAAACTATGGAAAGAAAGTCCGGTAGCATTGATCAATCCTACTGTGGGATGACGATGGGAAGCGTATTCTTCTTCATGCCTTCTGCTGTGGATCAGTGCAAATTTCTCAAGAATGTGAATAAGGAAAAAACCAAAAATTAGGGCTATTAGCGTAGGGGTAATATCAAAATTGTTTTGTTTTGAGAGATTAAAAATTTCAGGCATTAAGTCAAAGAACACAACTCCCATCAAAACCCCTGCGGTCAGGCTCATTATAAGATGGAGTTTATCTCTGTTTTTTAGGGCAAAAATCCCGCCTAAAGACGTAGAAACAAAAGTAAGAAATGACAATAAAACCGCATCCATATTAATTTTTTATTTGGCACTTTCTACACAGTCCGTAGAATTCCAAAACATGATTTTTTACCTTAAATCCCCCGGTCCTGTATATTTCTTCTTCCATTTTATTCAAGAAATCACCCTCAACTTCCTCTATTTTTCCGCAACCTGTACATATTAAATGGTGATGATGATTTTTCTTAAGCTCGTATCTAAACTTTCCCTCTCCAAATTCCAGTCTTTCCACTTCCCCGTCTTTATAAAGACGCTCTATGTTTCTATAAACTGTTACTTTATTGGTATTTAAGTTATTAGACCTTAAATATTCAATTATTTGTTCTACGTCCACCGGAGACTTTGAGCTTTTTAAAAAGCATAATATTGCATCTCTTGCCGGAGTACTTTTTAAATCCATAGAGATGAATTATATGCAACTTAGTTGCATTTGTCAATATCCGTTTTATTCAGTTCTTTTAAATAATTTTTTGGTATAATCTCAAGAATGAAAAAGTTGTGGCTTATACTTTTTTCTTTCCTTGCATTTTTTGTTTTTATACCGAAAGTTTTTGCCCAAACCTCTATTCCCTCCCAGCAATACTATTTAGGAAAAGTCGAAAAAATAATTTCTTCAGGACAAACCGAAATAATGGGGTATAAAGCTCTTTATCAGACCCTTATTGTAAAAGTTACATCCGGGCCGGACACCGGAAAAAGCATAACCATAGACTACGGGAAAACAACACAAATAACCAAAGGCCAGGAAGTGAGTGCGGGAGAAGACGTCGTCTTAACAAAAATAAAGGATACCCAGGGAAAAACTTCTTATTCAATTTACGATGCCTATAGAATTACTCCTTTAATAATACTTGCCGTCGTATTTGTTGTACTTATTTTGGTCGTCGCAGGATTAAAGGGTCTTGGCTCGCTTTTTGGTATGCTTTTTAGCCTTACAGTTATTATGCTTTTTATAGTACCTAATATTCTTTCGGGAAGCGATCCTCTTACGGTTACCGTAATAGGCTCCGTTGTAATTATTATCGTAAGCACCTTCCTCGCTCATGGGATATCCAAGAAAACCACTATCGCACTATTTTCTACTCTTACTGCTCTTATGCTTGCCGCCGCTTTTTCTATTCTTGCAATAAGTTTTGCCAAGCTTACCGGTCTTGGCAACGAGGATTTTGCTACTCTTCAAACGGGAACGACAAGTTTTATTAATATAAAAGGGCTCTTTTTAAGCGGAATAATAATCGGAACCCTGGGGGCCCTAAACGACATAACAACGACACAGGCGGCAACCATATTTGAACTTAAAGATGCAAACGACAAATTAAGATTTACTCAGCTTGCGGAAAAAGGACTGATTGTCGGAAAAGAACACATAGCATCTCTTGTTAATACGCTTGTTTTGGCATATGCGGGAAGCTCTCTCGCTATTTTTATTTTTCTTGCGCTTAATCCCGCCCACCTTCCCTATTGGGTTATTTTAAACAATGAAATAATCGCAGACGAAATAATAAGAATAATCGCGGGAAGCGTGGGACTTATTCTCTCCGTACCGATTGTGACAATAATAGCAAGCCTTGCGGTTTCTAAAAAAATAAGCTAGCGGACTATCTCGAAGGTTTTAAAATCACTATTTTTATCGTCCCATTCCACTTCTACGTGCTTAACTTCCGAAAAAAAAGGGCCCTTTTTGCAAAATCCAAGCACTTCTTCTATCACCTTTTTATCGCCACAAAAGAGTGCTTCTACCCTTCCATCCCCAAGATTTTTTACCCATCCCGTAAGCCTCAAGGACTTGGCTTTTCTTTTTACAGCTTGTCTGTAGCCTACACCTTGTACAAAACCATGAACAAAAACGTGTGCCTGCATAAGCTTAATAGTACCGAGCTCCAATTAGAGCAAGCAATACAAACCTGATAAATCTACCGGCAAAAATGAAAATAAAAAATTTTCTTAACGGGAAACCCAATGCTCCGGCGAATAGACCTATCGCATCAAAAAAAGGATTAGGCAATAAAGCAAATAAAAATATAAAGAGAATTCCATATTTTTTGAATAAGCCCTCCAAAATAGTGAACCAAAGCTTTTTCTTAAGCCTCTCTATTGTTATATTCCTTCCCGAAAGACCGAAAACATAAGAAATCAGATCTCCGGCTGCCGAACCTAAGGACGAAGCCAAAGCGACAAACAGAGGAGGATAGAGAGAGCCTCCCGCTATTATTGTTAGAAAAGCGGGACCTGATGCAAAGAAACTGGCACTTGCTATAAAATTGATTATAAAAATGCCTAATAAGCCAAGACTTGCAGCATCTTTAAAAACGTCCCTAAAAATAAAAAGGCCCATCGAAAAAAGAAAAGAAAAAAATAGGAAAAAAATAAAAAGGGGTTTATTTCTGGTCATTTTTGTTGGGCTTGCGTTCTTAATTGTTTCAGTTTCCACATAAAAAGGGCGCCTTTGTTGTTTGCATTTGAGTCGGAAACAAAAGAAAGGGCTTTTTCAAGAACAGAACGGTGAACAGTCTTAGCAAGTTTTATGTAAAGACTTCTGTGCTTGTAGTCATCCAGTTCCTCCGCTAAGTATATTCCGAAGGCCTGGAAATCCCTTGAAACATATTTATCCTGTACGGGATTAAATTTTTTTAGAACCTGGTTAACAGACTTCATCCCGTCAAAGAGACCTCCTTTCAAGGCTGTGCTTTAAAAATATAAAATCTAGATTAAAAGAGAACTTTCTAACGGGACTCATTTTGAATTGAACCTATTCATTGCAACCGTCAAATCTTTTTCCAGGGCTGTTTCAATAGCTTCTACTGCTTTTTTAACAAGGACCTTGGCTTTACTCCAATCCTGCCCCGCCATTTCGCCTAAGACATAATCGTCTACTCCCCTAAAGTAAATAGCTTTTCCGCCTTCTTTTGGATTTTGCCTTGGATGTCCTATTCCCAGTCTGAATCTCCAGAATTTATCTGAGCCCAAAGATTCAATTATCGAGTCTACGCCTCGATGTCCCGCCGAAGCCCCTCCCAGCCTTATTTTCATAAGGCCTAAAGCCAAATCAACGTCGTCGTGAACAACCCATATATCGGAATCTTGCGCCTTATAAAAGTCCTTTACCGCTTTTACGGCCATTCCCGAATTGTTCATATAGGTTCGGGGCTTGATGAGTAAAACCTGCTCCTCTTTTCCGGATTTGGGCTGCCACAAAATCTGAGCTACGTCACTTTTAAATTTTTTTGATTCCGCCCAATCTCCTTCCCTTACCGGTTCAAAACTCTTTAAAAAATGGTCAAGCACTACAAAACCGAGGTTATGTCTTGTCTTTTCGTATTTCTCTCCCGGATTACCGAGACCCACTATAATTTTCATAGTTTTAACATTATAAATTTTTAATCGTGTAATTTCTAGTATCCAGTAAATTTATTACTTCCCTATTTGTGACTTGAGGAAAATATTTATAAAATTCTCCTACTGCATAAAAATCTTTCGGTTCGGACAAAGATATAATAGTATCAAAATATGTCTTAATATCTCGTATTATTCCTTTTGAAACAACAGGCACTGCAAGCAATATTTTTTTTGCCTTTTTTTTCTTCAGATACCTGGAGGCTGCTTTAACCGTTGCTCCGGTTGCCACTCCGTCATCTACAAGGATGACGTCTTTGCCTTTAAAAGGAATTCCCGGTTTTTTGAATATTATTTCCTGACTAATCCTTTCAACTTCTTTTCTTTCCCTAAGCCTTAACTTTTCTTCTTTAGTTATTCCCAGTTCTTTGCAGAGTTTTTCATTCCAGTAAACAATATTATTAGGAGCAACGGCTCCTATAGCCAATTCGCTGTTAAAAGGGGCTGTTATCTTTTTTACTACTATCGCTCCCCAGGCAATACTAAAGTAATCACCTATCACCTTCCCCAAAATCACCCCTCCCCTTGTCAAAGCAATAACCACGGTGTTTTTGTTAACAACGTTTTTTAGTTTTTTGGATAATCTGACTGCTGCATCTTCTCTGTCTTGAAACATTTGGCCATATTATACACCCCGTTAAAATTGTTGATTACGTAATAACCAAGGGTGAAGCAGGGACGAAGGAGTCCGCTTGTTTGACAAGGCAAAGCGCCTAACCCGAAAACAAAAGGGCTACCCATTTTGGAATAGCCCTTCTATTAATGCCTCTATCTCTTATTTATAATAACTTTTTATTTGAAATAAGAAATAGAACGCTATTAGAGAAATTAAAACTCCCACGACCGAAAAATAAAGGACCTGTGCAACCAATGAAACCACCTCGGACCAAAATAATAGTGTCCAACCGAAGGCCTTCTTTTTAAAAAGACTCGGTGTAGCAACCAGCATTGCTACGCTATAAATAAGAGAAAGGACCGCAGCCACCATAAAAGTAGTTGCCATGCCTACTCCTCCTCCCAGTGCCGCCACGGGAGAAAAAACTGCGGCAAGACCGAAAGCCGATAGTGAACCCAACACTCCCAACACTCCAAATATTAAAGCGAGCCAGGGAGCAATTGTGACTATAACTTCGCGGACACTAGGCGAGAGCGGAGGAAGTTTTGCAAAAGTATCCTCCAATGTGGCCATGAAAGCTTTTGTTTTTGCTTCTGCCATATTTTCACCTCCCTTCGCCCTCGAGCTTAAAAAAAGAGGGATAATTAATTTAACATTAGCTCAAATACCCTTAAAAATCAATACCAAGTCTAAAATTGCTTCTTGCAATTCAAAAAAACGCCTGTGATAATAATTATGTTATCCATGTCTTTATCGAGAGAAATTGAGATTATTCCCACTTTGGAAAAGGCTGTTGTTTCGGCCGCCCGCTCTTGGAACAGGGCGATAGATGGACCTACCGCACTTAATAGCCAAAAAGAAGAAGTTTCGACAAATCCTGTCTATCGGGAATCTTTTTATCCGGACGGAACGGTAAAAGTTCAGGGTTATAGGGATATAAATGCTTATTTAGACGAAACCGTTCAAGATGAGCTGCAAAGACACGGACAAAAAGAAGAAAAACCAAAAAGACCGAATGGAATTTTAAGGAAAGCCGCAGTCCTGGTTTTTAGCGCAATCAGGTAAGAGGATCAATCTTTTTTCCCCTGATCGGAATACATTTCTATTAATTCCTTAACCGTTGTTGCGTCTTCGGCCTTTTTATCCGAACCCCTAAAGGAAACGAGCCTTGGAAATCTTAAAGCGTATCCCGCTTCTTCCCCATATTTACCTGCGGTATGAATGGGAGATCTTGTAATCTCGTCTGCCAGAACTTCTATTACAATCTCGGGCTTAATCCAAACGGAAGGGGTAATCAGAGAATTTACCCTTGCCGGTTTTTTATCTACCCTTATCCTGTCTGCCCGTTTATGGATCTCTTTCCACTCTTCATCAGATAATCCTGTCCCTATTTTTGAAACGGTTACAAATTCGTCTTTCTCGCTGTCATAGAGTCCCACCAATAAAGCTCCTGCTCCAAACTCGGCTCTTTTGCCTTTTCCCGCAATATAACCCAGGATTACACAGTCAATTGTATCGTTCAATTCTCCTCCCGAATGCCTCTTAAGTTTTACCCAGTTAAAATTCCGTCCTCCCGCCTCGTAGGGGCTTTCAAGCTTTTTTACAACCAGTCCCTCCAGCCCTTTTGATATTGCATCTTCGAGTAAAACTCCAAGAACCTTAGGTTCTTTTATAGTCTGGTTTTTTGTCCTTATTAAAACGTCATCTTCGGGCAAAGTTTCTTTTAAAATTTCCATCCTTTCTTTAAGGGGCTTTTCTGTTAAAGATTTGCCGTTTTTATAAAGTATGTCAAAAACAAAAGCCTTTAGAGGAAGTTTTCCTGCCATTTCTTCTATCCCGTGTTTTCTTCTTCTTTTCGTTGTTTCCTGAAAAGGCAAAAATTCTTCGGATTCCGGGTTATAAGCCAGGGCTTCCGAGTCAAGGATTACGCTTTGCGCTTTTATCTGTTTTCTTGCGGCTTCTATTAGCTCCGGGAACATATGGGTCATCTCCTCCAAATTTCTCGAAAACATTCTAACATCCTCTCCGTTTTTGTGGATCTGAACCCTGAATCCGTCGTATTTATATTGGGCGTCTACCTCACCCATTTTTTCTATTATTTTTTGGGGTGTCGGGAGCCTTTCGCAAAGTTCGGAACGGATGGGAGCACCGACTCTTACCTTGAGTTCTTCAACCGCAGGGAGTCCTTTTTCCCAAAGGGTTTTTGCAATTAAACCCAAATCCGAAGTTCTGTTGTAGGCACCTTCAAGCATTTTTCGTTTTGATTTATCCCCCAGTTTTGCCAAAGCCAACCCGTCCAAGACTGTCGGGTCCCCCACCCCAAGTCTTGTATTTCCGAGGGGAATCCTTACAAGATGCTTTGCGGATACGGGATCGAGCTTTTTTAATAAATCCGTAAAAAGTTTCTGTCTTTTCTCAACGGTCCCTTCTCCTGATGTTTTGGCAATTTTGGTGAGGATTTCGAATACCTCCTCAACGCTTAAATTTTGAGTTTTGAATTTTGAGTTTTGACTTAATTCCTGTGCTGTTTTTCCCATATCTCCGAGTCTCTGATAGAGCCTGAGCACATCTTCCTTTGTGGAACCGTAAGCATTTGCCAGAGACTGGGCTACGTTTTTTTCTGCCATACCGATTTCCAGCGGCTCGAAAAAGGGAGCTATTCTTCCCTGTAATAGATATGTGATTTTGTCTATTTCTTTAGAATCCGTCTTTTTGAACAGCTCCGACAGAATTTCTATCAAAGACAGTCTAGAAGACGTCGATTCCAGCTTCTCAAAGTATTTAGATAATTCTGAAAATAACATAGGTTAATTTTAAATTTTTAGTTTTCGGTTTTCAATGAATTTCAATATTTAAATTCACGAACATTGATTGGAAGTTTTTTCTCATGTCATAATGTATTTTGCGCCTTTGGTTACTCCGTGTTTCCTGATTATTCCGGACTTAACAAGAGACTTTAATTCGTTAAGTATTGTATCTTCCGAAACCATGGGAAAAAGCTGTCCGAAAGCCTGATTTTGAAGGTATCCGGTTTTTTGTATGTATTCGATAATCCTAAGCTGTCTGTCTGACAAAAGAAGAGGCTTTCCTCCGAGTTTTTCCTTAAGCTTTGCATCTATTGAAATATTTTCAACTCTTCGCCTGATTTTCGAAAGCTCTATAGAAAGCCCGAGGCTGAAATACTCCAGCCAACCCGTTAAGTCTCCTTCATTTTCGGTTACACTCTGAAGAGCCCCATAATAAGCTCCTGCATCCGAATCAAAATATTCCTCTAAAGAAAAAAATCTTCTTATATCGTATCCTTCCATAAAAAGAATAAGCGTTGAAAGAGCTCTTGCCACCCTGCCGTTGCCGTCAATAAAAGGATGAATCCTTACAAGCTCATAATGGGAAATTGCGCTTTTTAAAACAGGGTGCAAGTCCTGGGAAGAATTAAGAAAATCTATAAGGTCCTTGATCTGAAAAGGTACTGCTACGGCCAGGGGAGGTTTAAAAGAAACCTCTCCCGTAACACTATTTTTAACAACTACCTGTGTTTTTCTTAACTCCCCGCATTGTTCCTGCGGAAGGATTTTTTCTACCGTTAATTTGTGGATTTCTTTTATAAGCTGCTCGTTGATTCTCAGCTTCTCTTCTTTTCCGAGATGCCCTATAAACTCCATAACCTTGCGGTAATTAATTACCTCCTGGATATCCCGGTCTCTGGCCGGTATATCTTTCCCTTCAAGCACTTTTTCTGCTTCGGTAAAATTCAACTCGTTTCCTTCTATGTGGGTTCCAAAGTGCACCGAGCGAACAAGGGCGTCTTTTTGAAATTCTTTTTCGTAATAAGGCAAAAGCGGAGCATGGTCTATTATTTCCTTAGAGGCTTCTATACTTCCTATATTCTTCAATATTTTATTTGTAATTGTAAATTTTGGCTCAAACATGCTTTAATTCTAGTTTTAAAACAAAACCCATGCTTATTGTATTATAACAAATATTCCGAGGATTTCCCGAAGAGTTTGAATTATAGGTTTAATTTTAGTATCATATGCACATGCCCAATAGTCAAAAGAAAACTTCAAAAAAAGTGGCGCCAAAGAAAAAAGCCTTGCATACCGAACTCGTAAGACAGATGCTTACATTGGCAACCAGCGGATTCGGCTTGGTGGCAGCTCTTGCATGGAACAGTCTTATCCAGGAATTCGTAAACTCCTATATTAAAAAATATTTTCCTGCAAACAGCGGAATAATCTCTCTGCTTATTTATGCTCTGGTAATAACTTTTATTGCTGTTTTTATCACGTATCAACTTTCTAAAGTTTTGGAAAGGGTTTCCCCCGATTCCTCTAAATAAGTAAAAGTTTCTTCATTACGGAAGGAATTTGATTAACAAGGTCGGAAGAATTAAAATAAAAGCCTGTTTTGTTAAAAAGCTCGTCCCCTGCTTTTTTATTTATATAAGAAGCCGCACAAGCGGAAAGAAATGCGCTGTTTTTACAATAAATAGATCCGACCAATCCGGCAAGTACGTCTCCTGTTCCGCCCTTTGTCATTCCCGCATTTCCTCCCCTAACTAGAACCGTATTTGCCCCATCCGATACAATATCCACTTCCCCTTTCAACAGAATAATGATGTTGTATTTTTTTGCCGTTTCTTCTACAAAGTTTTGAATTTCTGTCGTTTGACCGGAGACCGGAAACTTAAAATTGAAGAGTTTTGAAAACTCTTTATGATGAGGAGTAATTATAGAACCTTTGGGTAAAATTTCGGGTTTTATTACTTGCAACGAGCCTCCGTCTATCACCCATTTCTTATTTTTATATTTTTCCAAAAGTCCCTGTGAAAGCTCCTTTGTATCGTCATCGCCTTTCTCGACTCCGTCTTCTCTTGGAAGTCCGGGGCCTATGAGAATAGCGTCCGCTTCTTCAATATAATGGGAAATTTTATCCCTCGGAACTATTATTCCGTTTCTAAATTCCTCTTTTTCTTTTTGGACAATTTCGTTATTCGAAACAACGGAGGAATAAAATACCATATCAACAATCTTAGATGCAATTTCCAAGGCCCAAAGGGATGCCGCATGGAAAAGGACAGAGCCTCCTATTATCATCAGTTTTCCATTATCTCCCTTATGGCTGGAAGCCTTTGGAATAAATAATTTTTTTAAATCTTCTTTATTAAACTCCTTAATCATTTATCCTCCTTGGTAAATTTTATCACTTGGGTTTTCTTTAATACACTTTCCGGGATAAATTCTCTGTGTGTTGTGGTAATTATTGTCTGCTGAAGACCCAACATTTCCAGAATTAACTCTATATGTCCTTCGTCCAATTCCGAAAAAATATCATCAAGAAGGAGCACCGGCCTCTTGCCGAGCTTCTTTTCTATAAACAACAGCTCAAGCATCTTAAGCTGTAATATAACAAGCCTTTGCTGGCCCCTTGATCCGAAGGACTTAACATCATGGATGTCGGATCTTGAGTTATTAAACATCGAAACTGAAAAATCGTCCCTGTGAGGGCCAACAAGCGTTACTCCTGCCGCCACTTCCGCATCTTTATACTGCAAAAGCCTTTGTTTTGAAATTACGCTTTTGTCGTAATAGGCTACAAAATCAAAAATGTCTTTTGTCTCGTTATTAACAAATTCTATAAACTCCTCCCTCTTCTTTGTTATTATTCCTCCGTTTTCTATTACAAGATTATCCCAGTACTCAAATTGTTTTTCGTTTCTTATTCCAGTCTCCCTTTTATTTTCCAAAAGGGCGTTTCTCTGCCTTAAGGCTTTTGAATAAGCGACAGTGGAAATCCTGTATTCCCTGTCTACCAGCTCTAAGACATTATCCAAAAATCTTCTTCGAAGAGACGGTGAATCAACTATAATATCAAGATCTTCGGGAGAAAATAAAACGGCCGAAAAGTTTTCTACAAAATCTACCCTTCTTTTGGGCACTCCGTTTACAAGAAATTTTTTAAATTGTGAAGTTTTGCCGTTTAATTGTCCGTTTGTCACAATAATCTCAAGCTCATTATCTTCCGCTTCGGCCTTAACTCTTCCGAACGCTTCCCCAAAAGATATCATCTGCATATCTTTGTCCGTCCTAAAACTCTTCCCGCTTGCAAGAAGAAAGATTGCTTCAATTAGATTGGATTTGCCGGAAGTATTAGGCCCGATAATAACGGTAGTTTTACTTATGAATTCAAAATCGGCTTTTTTATAGCTTCGGAAGTTTTGTAAAGATAAACTTTTTAACACTTTTGAGGTTATTCTATCACAGTGCCCACGAATTTTTCGCCTCTAAAATACTTTTCAAGATTTTTAAAATCATGCCCGGATAAAACGGCAACCCTTACCCCTTCTTCTTCCGCTTTATGCGCGGCAACGGGATCAAAAGGCGCATTCATTCCGGGTATCCATTCATCCCCTACAAGTTTTCGGAATTCTTTCCATGAAATTTTGTCTATTGGCTTTGCATCTTTGAATTTTCTGGGGTCCTTATTAAAAACCTGGGAAATGTTACTTAAATTTATTATCTCTTTAACTCCGTAATCTTCGCAAAGAAGGACTGCGTCGTAATCGGTAGACCAACCCGGCTTCCATCCTGCCGCAACTACTACCTGCTCATGAGCCTTTCTTATTATTTCATAATGCTTGATTATGTAAGGATGGGCAATGTCCCTAAATATTGTTCTTACAAGATGAGCATTAAGTTTTGTTGCGTGTATACCTAACCAATCCAAATCATCTCTTGTAAGTTCGTGGCCTATTACGTCTCTTCCCGCATCCCTGTAATGCCTGGCAATAGTTCCTCCCCCTACAACCAAAAAAAACTGGCGGTTTCGATTTTTCGCCAGTTGTTTGCGGATAAAAGCATTAAGTTCCGAAAGAAACTTAGTATCAATTCCCCCGTCGGGAACGATAAGAGAACCTCCTATGGACATTACAATCTTATCTTTATAAGCCATAAAAAAACTAGCCTTTTTCACTTTGCTCAATCCGCAAACGTGCGCTAGGTTCTTATACTATCATCAAGAAGAAAAAAAATCAAATTTACTTCTGATGATAAGAGCACATGTAAGTTCCTCTTCCGCCCAGAAAAAACTTTTTAATTACCGTTTGGTCTTTAGGGCATTTTTCTCCCTCTTTTCCGTAGACTAAGGCGTGATTCTGGTATTCCCCCTCCTGTCCCAAAGCATTAACAAAATTAAGCTCGCTGGCCCCTCCGTATTTAAAACTTTTTTCCATTACAAAGAGTATGGCTTTATAAAGTGCTTCCATTTCCTTTGCCGTTAGGGTATTTGCTTTTCTTCTCGGGTCAATACCTGCCATAAAAAGGGCATCGTTTGCGTAAATATTTCCTATTCCCCCTATTTTTTTCTGGTCCATAATAAGGGGCTTTACCGCTGTATTTGATTTTGTAAGAATCTCTTTAAACTTTTCTAAAGTAAGTGCCTTTCCTTCCATCTCTTTGGCAACCGGAGGTTCAGGCCCCATTTCCCTAAAAAAAGGAAGGTTTCCCACCTGGTCCGTCGCAAGTACCTTAATCCATCCGAATCTTCTTCTGTCGTTGTAGTAAAGGACGGCTTTTTTATCTAAAGTGAAAATTACATGGGTAGCATTCGAAGGCACTTGTCCAACTTTTTCTTTTGAAACCTGGACATTTTTTGTTTCATCTCCCCTATAAATTAGCTGACCCGTAAGTTTTATATGGATTGCCATAGAAAAGCCGTTATCCAAATCAATTATTAAGCCTTTACCGACTCTTCTTATGTCTTTGACTTTTGCGCCGATAACGTCTTCGGGATTGCCCTGGAAAAGCTTTGGGGCCCTTACCTGCACATTTACAATCCTGTGTCCTACAAGATACTTCTGTAATCCTAACCTGATAGTTTCAACTTCCGGCAATTCTGGCATTTTTTTCTACAAACTCCTTTATTTCTCTTTTAAACTTCTCCTTGGAAAAATTTTCTGCTTGGGACGTACAATCTACATCTTTTATACTTAACTTGTCAAATTTTTTGATTGCTTCTATAAGGCCTTTTACCGAATAATCATCAAAAAGAACCCCTGTTTTACCCTCTACCACCGTTTCCTTATAGCCTCCTCCGTTAAATGCGATAACGGGAGTCCCGAAGAGCATTGCCTCAACGGGTGTTATTCCGAAATCCTCGTCTTTAGATAAAGCCAAAAATGCTTTTGCTCCGGAGTAAAGGAATGCAAGTTCTTCATCGGAAACCTGGCCCAAAAATTCAATGTTTGACTTTGAACCTGCTTTATTTACCAGTTTTTCGTGTTCAAAATAATAACCGGCAGGAGAACCTGCAATTTTAAGCTTAAAATCCGCTTTTAACGCAGCATCGACTGCCAAATCCAGCCCTTTTGCTCCTACAATTCTCGAAACGATAAAAAAGTAATCCCTGTTTTTGGAATTCGCAATTCGTGATTTGGAATCTGCATGCGGAAGCGATACCGGCGGATATATTACCGTTGAATCTCTTCCGTAAAATTTCTTAATTCTTCCCGCAACTTCTTTTGAATTTGCTATAAAATAATTTACTTTCTGCGCCCTTTCGTAATCATAAAGCCTTAAAAAATGTCCTACTACTCTTGCATATACCCTTACTATTTTATGTTTTTGAAAATTAACCGAAGTCGTATATCCGTAAAGCCATCTTGGAGGCGTATGGCAATAACATATTTCTATCGGTTTATTTTGAATTTGAGATTTGGAATTTGGAGTTTTTGGACCCTGTCCAAAGCCCTTCGTTATGTACCAGCTGGCAGAAGAAATTACCAAATCGTAGTCTTTAAAGTTGAAGCTGCCCCAAATAAGCGGAGTCAAAAATCTTAAAGGGCTCGCAAGTTTTGCAAAAAAAGGGAAATACTGAGCCCACGAGGCGATAATTCTTCTGTTTTTAAAATGTTCGTAGGCAACAGAACCTTTTTTATAAAAAGCCGTATATATAGGGGCATCGGGATAAATTTCGCAAAGCGCCTCCAAAACCCTCTCCGCTCCTCCATACTCCTTTATATAATCGTGCACCAATGCTACCTTCATTAAAATAAACAAATAAACAAATAGGCAAATTTCACATGTTTATCATTAAATCTTTTATTCATTTTTTCATTTATTTGCTTATTTATAATTTGCATATTTGCTATTAAATGAGCTCTAATTGTTCTTCTTTTTTCCTTTCCCGTTTATTGTCTATTGTCTTTTGTCCGTTATCCCCGACTCTTACCGTTAGACTCTTAAAGCCTAATTCTTCGAATGCTTCGATGAGTCCCTTTTTGTCAATATCTGCGGTTTTTACTTTTTCAAGTTCCAGCTTTACAGGCGCATCTGTTGCAATTGTCGCAAGTTTTTTTGCAAGAGCGGCCTGTTCGGCGTCCTGTGCCAGTTTTGTACCGAGTTTTTCCGGTAATTCAGAAATGTGCAAATAAAGGTTTTCAAAATCTTCGTATTTATTTAAAAGTTCGCTTGCCGTTTTCGGCCCGATACCCGAGACGCCCGGGTAGTTATCGGAACTATCTCCCACCAAAGCTTTGTAATCGATAAACTGCGAAGGCTTCAAGCCGTATTTTTCTTTGACTTTTTCTTCGTCATACAACACCATTTTTGTTATTCCAAGAACCGGTGCCAGAACTTTTACCCTACGGTTAACCAACTGAAGCAAATCCCTGTCTCCGGTTACTATTATTGTTTCCAAATCCAACTCTCCCGATTGCTTGGCAAGTGTTCCTATAAGATCGTCCGCTTCGTACCCGTCAATTCCGAAATGTGTTATTTTTGACCTGTCTAACGCGCTATGAACCATTTCTATCTGCGGAACCAGGTCGTCCGACATCTTGGGCCTTTTAGCCTGATAGCCTACATATAACTGCTTTCTGAAGGTCGGTTTTGCTCTGTCAAAACAGACGATTAAATAATCGGGGTTTAATTCGGCAAGAAGCTTTAAAAGCATTGAAAAAAATCCGTAAACGGCGTTTGTCGGAAGGCCTTCTTTTGTATTCATGGGAGGCAAAGCGTGATAAGCCCTGTGAATGATTGCGTTTCCGTCAATAATAATTAATTTTTCCATAAGATATATAGGGTAGATTATACAAGAACTATAGCCGGTACGCCATTAATTAGTGACTTTGAGCCAGGAGCTTGCGGTAAACAAAAGTTGTTGCCAGCATAGTAAGAGGTACCGTTATAAAAAGGCCTACCAAAAGAGCAATGAAGCCTAAAACATTTATGAGAAATAAGAGAATACCGTAAAAGAAAAGTTTCCAAATATTCCCTCTGGTCATATCCCAAGATTTGCTCAAAGCTTCAACCACACCCTCATCTTTATCAACAACGAGATATTCCGCAAATTGAAGTTTTACTGCAAATACTATCCCCGGAATAATCAATAGAACAAGACCGATTAAGATAATACATCCTCTTACAAATGACACAAGAAAGAAATTCAGAAGTGATTTTGTATAAAATAGATCCGACAATTGAGGTTTTTTCTTTTCAACAAATTCTATGGATATTTTTATAAGACCCATAGAGATAATAAGGCTCACTACTATTCTTAAGAGAATGACTAAGAGTGCCAAAATTGCGTTTAGCCTAAAAGTAAAAATTCCCTGCAATATCCCCATTACAGCATACAAAAGAATAACAACTATAAAAAGGGTTATAAAATAAAATAAATTGTCTTTTGCCGTTTCAAAACCGAAGTTTACGGCTTCCCTTGCAAAAAATCGAGGATTGGCAGAAGATTGAGCATTCTTCTTTGTCGGCATAAATTCCTTTTTATAATCTCACTAATGTATTTTCTTGTCAACTAAGCTTTTACTTTAAGGAGTAGAGCTCTTTTGGGGCCCATTATTTTTGCAAAATCCTCTGCCTCAAGAGTTTCCCTTTTAAGAAGCTCGCTTGCCAAAAGGTCCAGTTTGTCTTTTAGTTTTTTAAGAATATCCGAAGCGTTCTTATACGCTTCGTCCGTAATTTTTTTTACCTGACCGTCTATTCTTGCGGCCATTTCCGGAGAGACTTGGACAGATTCATAAGGGTTTCTTCTCGACTCGGAATCAAGATTTATGGGGCCCAGATCACTCATTCCGTATTCGACAACCATCGTTCTTGCAACCTCAGTCGCTTTTGCTATGTCATCTGAGGCTCCCGTGGTCATTTCCTTAAATATAAGGTTTTCTGCCGCCCTGCCCCCAAGCATTACTGCTATTTCTTCCAAAAGATGCGTTTTTGTTTCGTGCACATGTTCTGTCGGCTCCATCATTGTGTGGCCCAAAGACATTCCTCTTGAAACTATGGAAATCCTGTGCACCGGATCCATCCCGGGCATATACCAGGATACAAGAGCGTGTCCCGCTTCGTGATATGCCGTCATTCTTCTGTCTTCTTCTGTTTGAAGCCTTCTTTTCTCGGGTCCTAACTTAACTTTCGTTGCAGCTTCTTCGAGATCTTTCATATCTATGGCTTTTTTACCTAACCTCGCAGCCAAAATTGCGGCTTCGTTTAACATGTTCTCGAGGTCTGCTCCTGAAAAACCTACGGTTCTTCTTGCAATTCTGTCCCAGTCAACTTGCCTGTCAAAAGGTTTTCCTCTTGCATGTATCGCAAGTATTGCTTTTCTTCCGTTAACATCCGGCATATCCAAGACAACTCTCCTGTCAAACCTTCCCGGCCTTATCAAGGCAGGGTCTAAAACATCCGGTCTGTTTGTAGCGGCAATAACAACAAGCTGTTCGGTAGGAGAAAATCCGTCCATTTCAACCAATATCTGATTTAGAGTCTGTTCCCTTTCATCGTGGCCTCCCATTAAGCCCGCTCCCCTCTGTCTTCCGATTGCGTCTATTTCGTCTATAAATATAATAGCCGGTTGTGCTTTTTTGGCGTTATTAAACAAATCTCTTACTCTTGACGCTCCGACTCCGACTAACATTTCCATAAATTCCGATCCTGCCATAGAGAAAAAAGGAACTCCCGCTTCTCCTGCCGTTGCCCTTGCCAAAAGAGTCTTTCCCGTACCGGAAGGGCCAACCATTAAAACCCCTTTTGGAGTTCTTGCTCCCATAGCTTTATATTTTGCCGAATTCTTTAAAAAATCTACGACTTCAAAAAGTTCCTGTTTTGCTTCGTCTACTCCGGCAACATCGTTAAAAGTAATTCTTGGATTGTCTTTGCTGAATACCTTGGCCTTCGACTGACCGAAAGAAAAAACGCTCTCCTGGGCCCCCCTTGCCTGTCTGAAAATAAAGTAGAAAAATCCGATCATCAAAAGAACCGGTAAAACGGTTCCGAGAATATTAAGCCAGTTATTTAAGGTAGTATCGTTATTTACCGTTACTTTTGTATTTGCCAAAGAAACACCGGCGTTTTTAAAAAGTTGGTATACGTCTGAGGTAGTTTCTTTAGAACTTTGAATGTCTGTTCCATTTTTCTCGTGCAAGACAAGCTTATCTGGGTAAACATCCATACTTGTTATTTTCCCCGCCTTAACATCGGAAATTGCCGTAGAAAGAGGTACCGTTTTTGTCTCGGTAAGAGTGGGGCTGGCAGACTGGTTAAGGCCTAAAAATATAAAGGCGATGAAAAGAAACAGAAAAACATAAATGATCATGTTTTTCCATGAAAAATTCATTTTTAACTTTACCCGTTTTAAGTTTTTGCTCTTTTTTCCGTTTGCCATAGGAAGCAAAGTATACCACAGCCGAAGCTAAAAAGCCATACTTTCCGGGGAAATTAAAAAGCAAAGCCCAGTTTCTGTTTTAATTCTTCAAGAGTTTCAGTTGAGATTTTTCTTACTTTAGAATTTCCCTCTTCTAAAATGGATGCGAGTAAATCCGGTTTGTTCTTGTATGTTTCCCTTCTTTCTCTAATGGGACCAAGAAACTCATTTAAAACATCAACTAAGAATTTTTTAACTTCCACGTCTCCTACCTGCCCCTTTCTATATTTATCTTTGTACTCTTCAATCTTGTCTTTGTCTTTTCCCGGAGAAAAATTATCTAAATAAATAAAAACGGGGTTTCCTTCGACTTTCCCGGGGTCTGTCGGATGAATTCTATTGGGGTCTGTATACATATTCATAACTTTCTTTTCTACCTCTTCTTTTGAATCGGAGAGATAAATTGTATTGTTTAAACTTTTCCCCATTTTAGGATTGCCGTCCGTTCCGACCAGCTTTCCGACTCTTCCTATTAAAGCCTGAGGTTCCGGAAAAATATCAAAACCGGTTAATTTATTTATTTCTCTTGCGATTTCTCTTGTTTGCTCAAGGTGGGCTTCCTGGTCTTTTCCGACGGGAACAAGTTGTCCTTTAACGCAAAGTATATCCGCCGCCTGATAGATGGGATAATTTATAAAACCAAGGCTAAATTGATCTCCCAATCCCTTAGAGATAATCTCATCTTTTATGGTAGGGTTTCTTAAAGCGCGGTTGTGGGAAACATACATACTAAAAATTGCCGCTATTTCATAGATCTGGGGAATTGCTGATTCTGCAAAAAAAGTAACATTTTTAGGATCAAGCCCCACTGACAAATTGTCCAAAAGTACCTCTCTTGTATAGTCTGCAATAAGCTTTGGGGAAGAGCTTAGGGTAGTTAAAGCATGTGTATCCGCAAAGAGAATGAAGATTTCGTATTCATTTTGAAGTTTAGCCCTATTCTCCAAAGTACCGACAAAATGGCCTAAATGAAGTTTACCGGTAGGAGTATCTCCCGTTAGAATCCTTTTCATAACTTTATATTATCACACTCCCAACCACTTCTTCTTTGTTTTGGAAAAGCTGTCGTCAAGAATTGATTTTCTGATCTCTTTTGTAAGGTTAACAAGAAAGTAAACATTATGGACGCTCAAAAGCGAATAAGATAAAAGCTCCCTTGCCCTGAATAAATGATGAATATAGGCCCGTGTAAAGTTTCGGCATGTATAACAATTGCAATTTGGGTCAAGGGGTTTTGAATCATTTGTATACATTGTCTTGTCTATATCGGTCCTGAACCTGTTTTTCATATTTCCCAACGGGGGGGAGATAAAGAAAAAGCCTGTCCTTGCTATTCGGGTCGGTATTACACAATCAAAAGTATCGATTCCTCTTCCTACTCCTTCGAAGATATCGTCCACTTCGCCGATTCCCAAAAGATGCCTTGGCTTTCCCTCTGAAACAATATCCGTTGTCCGGTCAACCACATCATAAAGATTTTTCTTTGAAAGATGTGCTCCGCCTAATGCAATCGCATCAAAATTTTCGTCAACAAACTTTGCCGAATTTTCCCGCAGGTCCTTAAACTGGCCTCCATGTGTTACCCCGTATAAAAGCTGTGATTTATTTTTGTGCGTCTTTTTTGACCGCAGCTCCCATCTGTTTGTAAGATCCAAACTTTCTTTTGTCTTTTCATAATCATACTTTGGAGACTCCAAATCATCGAATGCAACAATTAAATCTGCTCCTATTTTTTCCTGAATTTCTATAGAGCTTTCGGGTGTTATCTTATGTGTTGAGCCGTCAATATGTGACTGGAAAGTAACTCCTTCCTCTGTTATTTTATTCAGCCTTGGTCGTGGTTCATTAGCACTTGATGCTTTATACTTAATACTTAATGCGTCTTCCCGCAAAAACTTAACCCCTCCTCCTTCTTTCCCTACTCCCAAGGAAAACACCTGAAAGCCGCCGCTGTCTGTCATTGTCGGCCCGTTCCAACTCATAAATTTCGAAAGTCCCCCCATCTTTTTTATTAGCTCTTCTCCCGGCCTTAAGTGCAAATGGTAGGTATTTGCCAAAACCACCTCTGTCCCCATCTCTCTCAGATCTCTTGGGGGGACTGCTTTTACGGTAGCTTGTGTCCCTACCGGGACAAAAATAGGAGTCTCAATGTCTCCGTGAGGGGTATTAATAACACCGGCACGGGCTTTAGAATGTTTATTTTTAGAAATAATCTTGAAAGAAGAATTAGACATAGATTACTAATCGTTAATCCTTAATCTCGGCCAGCCTCATCACCTCTTCTTTAAACTGCTCGCCGCGGTCTTTATAGTTTTTAAACATATCGAAAGAAGCACACGCCGGAGAAAGAAGGACAACGTCTCCGGGAAGAGCTATTTTAGAAGCGGCGGCAACAACAGTTTTCATGTCTTTTGCTCCTTCAATAACCATGATTCTTGATTCATGATTTTTGATTTTTGATTTAATCCGTTCCCATTCTAATCCGATCCCTATGATTGCCTTTATGTTTTCCGCTTTTGAGATTACTTGCCCAAGTTCCGAAAAATCCGAGTTCTTGCTTGAACCTCCTAAAATTAAAATTTCCGGTTCTTTAAATGCCTGGATTGCCGCAATTGCCGTTTCCGGAGTTGTAGAAAAAGAGTCATCGAAAAATCTTACGCCTTTAACCGTAGAAACCAATTCGAGCCTGTGTTCTAATCCTTTAAACGTCTTAAGAACCGAAACAATATTAGCTTTTGATACGCCGGAAAGCCTTGCGGCAAGAACGGCTGCGCAGACATTTTCCAAATTATGACGCCCCGGTAAAAGCACCTCTTTTGAATCTATTATTTTTTCTTCTTCCCCATTTATGTAAAGCCGAACCGCCTTATCTTTTACATAGCATCCTTCTCCGTTTACTCCTCTTTCAGTGCTGACGTAAAAAACTCTTCCGTTTGTATAGATATCGGATTCGTTGGTAGCGGGATAATCCCTGTTTAATATCGCAATATCATCCGGCTCCTGAAACCTTAGAATATTTCTCTTCGCGTTAATATATTCTTCAACATCTTTATGGTAATCAAGGTGTTCGCTTGTTGTCATAAGCATAACTGCGATATGAGGACCTTTTTCCAAATCCAAAAGCTGAAAACTGGACAATTCAAGAACAACTACTGATTGGGGACTTAATTTATCCAAAAATTCAAAAGGAGGCTTTCCTATATTTCCCCCTAAGTATGCATCAATTCCCTGTTTTTTGAGCATTTCATATATAAGTGAGGCCGTTGTACCTTTTCCTTTAGTTCCCGTAACTCCAATTATTTTTGAAGGGCACAAATCAAAAAAAAGTTTTGTTTGGGAAGAAATCTTTTCTGACTGAACATATTGGGCAAGGGTTGAAATTTTAACGCCGGGGCTTCTTACAACTAAATCGTATTGATTAAGGTTTTCAAGATAGTCCTCTCCCTGCTTTTTGTCCAAAACCGTAACGTCGGCTCCGTGCTCTTTAAGGTATTTTGCACTTGCCTCCCCTTCCAGACCAAATCCTACTACTGCAATTTTTTTGCCTTTGAAATTAATCACTGAAGCGAAATTCTCTCAATTTTTGCCTTGTTTGTCAATTTTTTTCCCAATGTTTTTTTGACAAACTTTTCAAAAAAATCTTTATTTCCAGTTGTAATAAAATTATAAACCGAATCCTTTGAAGTTGGAAGCATTCCGTTTGCTTCCAAAATTCTTTTTACCTGTCTTGAAACAGCACCCGATGAATCTAATATTAAAACCTCCGGTAAAATTTTTGCAATTTGTCTTTTAATAAGAGGGAAATGTGAACAACCTAAAGCAAGAGTACCTATATTATTTTCCTTGAAAATATTCAGTTCTTCTCTTAAAACACTTTCTATTTCCTTATCCTTTCCCTTCTCTATTAACGAAACAAGAGCTGATGAACCGATATTTATCACATCAATTCCACTAGCAAATTTATTGATTAAATCTTTTTGATATTTGCTTTTAGAAGTAACAACTGTTGAGTACACGCCAATTTTGCCATTTCTTGTTTTTTGTGCAGCTGTTTTTATTACAGGAACCATTCCAACAATGGGAATGTCTTTAAATTCTTCTCTTAAATCATTAATTGAAGTAACGGTAATCGTGTTGCAGGCAACAATGAGAAGCTTTATTTTTCTTTTTAGAAGATACTTAACCATTCTTCTGGTTAATCTATATATTTCTTCCTCAGTCTTCCCTCCGTATGGACAATTTTTTGAATCTGCAATGTAAACAATCGACTCCTTAGGGAGAGTTTTTACCAAAACTTTTGTTAGGCTTAATCCTCCTAATCCCGAATCAATAACGCCTATGGGTTTGTCCATGGGCTTAATTATACAACACTACCTTGTTCTGGTAAGACCAGTTGCCTTTATAACTCTCCACTTCAAATTTTGCCATTATGACCTTAAGAGGATCTTGATCAAAGAAATTCTGTCCAAATTCCAAAAAATCCGGAGTTACGATTACCACAGCTCTCTGGAACTGATAGTCTTTTGTCTTCTTTTCCTATGGGGTATTTAGGGGGAAAGTACCAACGGTAGGATTCGGACCTACGACATGGCGCTTATGAAACGCCCGCTCTACCCCTGAGCTACGTTGGCATAGTTTTCGCGTTAGCTAAACCATTAATTAACCCAATGATTTTACCATAAAATCTGGAAGGCTGCAGAACTCTAATAGTAGCAGTTCCATAATGAGAATCAAAGTTTTCGTAAACTTTTTTATTTTTAGATTTCTTATAGCTAATTTTTGTGAATTGCGATAAAAGAACAGTCGTAATGTTCGACCAATAACGTTTGACTATCATCTCTCTATTTAAATGAATTTTATTAATTCCAATATAACAACGTAAATCCTTAGTTTCTATTGAAAAGTATTTTTTTAACCAGGCGATAAAAAATTGAATTATTAAAGGATCTGAATTGCTAAACGAATAACCGACAGTGCTAAGTACTCGTACCATATTGTATGTTCGCTTTTTTGTCAAGGCTACTTTATTGACCATAGCTTTCGATCCTGTTATAATTCAAGTACGCGCGGGGTAGTGTACAGTGCACATGAGGCTTAATAATGGGCCGTTTTAATAGTAATATTAGAATAGAATCTGGCTATATCGGTGAACCCCTGCAAGTTTTAGGGCAACACCGAGGGAAGTCTAAAAAAAGATCCCGTAGAGACTACACGCCAGATCCCCTACTCTATAAAGAGGGGAATAATATAGTCCGACACTCTGAGTAATCGGAGAAACAGATCGCATAATCTCATAGGCTAGGCGCAACTCCTAGCCCCGCAACATATTTTTATTTCCTCTTAGGCTTGGTTACTGACCGCTTCCCTTCTTTCCCAAACCACTACGCTTGAATCATGACCGAGTTTTGGCAAAGCATCAACGATCTGGGTATCTGTTAATTCTGCCTGTGGCACCCCTACAAATCTTGCTACTTTTCCCAAATCATTTTCTATTCTTGGGACCATTACTTCTCTTTCCATTGTCATTTAACCTCACCTCCCTTCTTTTCCGCTGAAATCAAAAAAAAGAGCCTTTCGGCTCTTTTAAAATAAAAAGAAGATTTTAATTTGTATCTTTTCCTAAAAAAAATCCAGGTAAACATTTTGCTCCCCTGGAATTCCAGTTTACAGACAAAGAATAACCGCTGTCAAGAGATATAATTCATTTTACTTCTTATAAGCCGGGTACTATAATCCTGTTATGCCTGCTGAAATAATTAATCTCTCTGAAAGAAGAAATACCCCTGAAAAAATTCTGCCAAGATATGACGCAATTTTAGTTCACGGCTATTGGATGACTCAAAAAGGAAAACACACCGCACCTGCAATGAGAACTCATTTTGCCGCAAGAGCAACTGCTTTAGCCTGGAACGGCGGAAGAGGAGCAGGAAAAATAGTTGTAGACCTTGGTCATTTATGGGGCCCCAAATACCCTTCAGAAGGAAAAGTTTTAGCAGATACCTTAACCAATAAATATCATGTCCCAAGAGAAGCAATAATCTTAAAAGAAGATGCCTATAGCACATATGGTGAAGTTAAAGCAGGACTTGAGCTGGCAAAACAAAACAATTGGACAAAAATCCTTGATATTGCCTTTAGTCAACATCATATGACTATCCCGGGTATATATAGAAGTAAAGAGCTTGCGGGCGTAGGGCCTTCCAATCTTGAAGTTGACTGCAAATCGGTGGAAAGCATCTTGCAGAATGACGATAATAGGATAGTTGACGTAAGAAGAAGATTCTCCAAAAGATATTCTGTTCCCTATTTTGCCTATGAAGCCTTAAAATGGATACTCATGCATAGACCAGGATTTACATATCAGCCCCTCGAAGAAGCAAATAAAAATGCGAGGACAAAACCAATAAACGATTTTTTCTGGAGAATAGATAAATTCAGACTGCCTAAAAGAAACGAAAAAGAATCAAACGTAGTTGAATATCCCTCAAGGCTCAAGCCCCAAGAAAGAGCAGCTTAAAAAAATAGCTTTATCCACTTTTGCCAGTTTGGAATATTATTTGCCTCCTGTTGTCCGGCCTGAATAGAAGAAGTCTGCGGAATTAATACATCCTGCTCTCCGGGTTTTACCAGAAAGAGTTCGTTTCTCGCTTCCTTTTCAATAAATTGGGGTGTCTGAACATAGGACAATTCCCCCTTCAGTTTTTTGTTTGTCTGTTGCTCATTTTTTAGCTCATTTTGTGCCTGATAAAGCAAATCCTGTTTGCTCCAGAGATTATAAATAGAACGGATAAGGTTATTTATCACAACCAAAAGAACTATTACTATAACAATAAAAAAAGCTTTTTTCACAATCTTTTTATATACAAATATATCTTATCATAATTTAAGGCTCGATTTTTCACCTTGACTGATTTCATTTTTGGTGATATTATAGGACACCATTAATTCCCTTATTTTCACGAAAGGAATAATTATGAAACCTGTAAAACTTAGAGATGCCCACGAAGAGTTTAAAAAATATTTAAAATCCAATAACAGGTCCAATTCTACCGTAATTGCCTACGGAAAGGACATAGACCAGTTAATCTCGTTCCTGGAAGAACTTCAAAGAAACCAGGTCCATGAAGTAACAAAAGAGGACATAGAGGCTTTTTTGGCCAAAATGAGTAACGAAGGCTATACGCCCAAATCCATTTCGAGGAAAATAAACTCTACAAGAACTTTTTACAGGTTTTTGAAGATCAACGAATATGTGACCGATGACCCTTCTCTTCTCGTTGCCCACCCCAAATATCAGCTTGCTCCGCCCAGAATTTTAACCCCAACGGAATACAGAGCCTTAAGAGACGCGGCGAGAAACGACCCTAGAATGTACGCCATAATTGAGTTGCTGCTTCAAACAGGAATAAGAATAGGAGAATTGGCAAATCTTAGAATTTCCGATGTTAAAAAAGATAGTCTTCATATAGCAAGCTTTGAAAAACACGAAGAGAGAGTTGTCCCTCTTAACAAAAGAGCCCAGGAAGCTTTGAGCAATTATATGAAAGTAAGACCTAATGTATCCGAGGACCATTTATTTGTAACAAAATCCGGAAAACCTTTCCTTATAAGAAATATAAGAACAGCGGTTGAAAGGTACTTCAGGCTTGCGGAAATAAAAGGCGCTAAGGTCAACGACTTAAGGCACACATTTGTAGCCCACCACTTAAAACACGGAGTTTCCCTGGTTGTTCTTTCGAAAGTTTTGGGACATAAAAGACTTTCAACTACGGAAAGATATCTTCAGTATGTAGGCGATATAGGAAAGACGAAAGAAGGAACTCCCCTCACCGAACTCTAAAGCTAAACAACTCTGATTTTTGATACCGGTTTTTTCTTGTGGGTCAGCTTGGACTCGGACCAAGGACATCTACTTTATAAGAGTAGCGCTCTACCGCTGAGCTACTGACCCTAACGCACAAAATTATACCAAAGCAGATTTAAAGAGGCAACAAATCAATTTCTATTTATTAATTCCTAGAGTCTTGCTCTTTCTCCTATTTCCTCTTCTATCATCCTGACATCTTTTCCGAATTTCAGTCTCGAAAGTTCTTTGATGAGTTCCGAGACTCTTGGATTCATCATTGCTTTTTCCGCTGTCATATCTTTTGTCGTATCCAAAGAAAAGGGAGGAACGGGTTCGTTTCCTACGATTGTTTTTATATAAGCATTAAATACGTCAACGTTTATAAGATCTGCCTCCGTAAATACCGGCTGGAATTCGTGCTGTAGATAATTTGCGTCGGTAACTCCCACTCTGAAAGATACGAGGGTTCCTACATTTCCGAATATGGCATTTTTAACCTCTTCTTCCATCTGTCCTATAAACTGGTTGGCAACAATAAGGTTCAGCTTGTATTTTCTTGCTTCCGAAAGAATTTGGGCAAAATCCGGAGTGGCAAAATTCTGAAACTCATCAACGTAAAGATAAAAGTCTCTTCTTTGTTCCTGGGGCATATCCTGCCTTGACATAGCGGCAACAAGGATCTTTGGAACAAGGACAAGGCCTAAAAAGCTTGCGTTTTCTTCGCCGATTTTTCCCTTTGATAAATTAACCAAAAGAATTTTACCCTCGTCCATTACTTTTCTGAAATCAAAGGCAGACTCCGATTGTCCTATGATGTTTCTCATCATCTTATTGGTTACAAAGCGGCCGAATTTGGAAACAATATAATCCAATACTTCGGATTTGTGGAAATCGCTTGTCTGGGCAATCTGGTCGGTCCAGTATCTTCTTACAATCGGGTCCTGGACCTTGGGCAAAAGCTCCTGAACAAAAGAAGCGTCCGTTAAAGCCCTTACCACTTCTATAAATGTACTTCCCCTCTCTGCCATTACGGTTAACATCGCATTTCTTATTGCATGTTCAAATCTTGGACCTATTATTCCCGTTTTGTTGGGATCATAAAGTTTGTACATTAGACCGACAATAGAAGAAACAACATAATGTTTCTCGGACTCCGTATTTGCCTCAAGCATGTTAAGACCCATAGGCCTGTCCGTATCGGAGGGGTCAAAAAGAATAACATCTTCGGCCCTTTGAGGAGGTATTAATTGTAAAATATCCTCTATCAAGTCTCCGTGAGGATCAATGACTCCGATGCCTTTTCCTTCCCTTACATCCTGGAGGATCATCTGCTTTAAAAGCTCGGACTTTCCCACACCTGTTTTTCCGATTATATACATATGTCTTCTTCTGTCGTCGTCCTGCATATAAACAGGTTTGCTAAGCCCCCTGTATGTACTCATGCCGAGGTAAAGCCCGCTTTCGGGAATCTGTGCGGGCGCAGGAGCTCTTTTTGAAGAAATCCAGAAAATATGCGGTGTGGTTATACTTTTGTTGGGAAAATGAAATACCGTCGCAAGTTCTTCGCTTGATAAAACGGCTGTCTGTCCCCGCATGGGCATAAACCTATAGATAAAATCTGTCATAAACATTCCCTTAAATCTGTGTTTGTTTTTGGTAAACGAGTTTCCTCCCGAAAATTGTGTAAATGCGCTTACTATGTTTTCCAGATGTGCTTTTGCAGATTCCTCGGAGCTCGAAGAAACAACAATCCTTATGACCGTATCGAAGCCGGGCTTTCCAATCTTATTTTCTATACCCTCGAGCTCTTTGGGGTCTGCGGAATATTTTGCGGTTTCGGGATTTGATTCGTTTTTCTTTGTCCTTGCTATGTATGCCCTTCCCTGTTTTTTCCATTTATTGTCGGAAGGACTCAACAGAACCTGTATTGCCGCACCTTCCCCGGGAGTCATTTTTGCAAGAACGGAAGTAATGGAAGAAAGGGGATCAACCGCCAAATCTTTATAGACTTTTATCGGCATATAATTTGAGCTTTTAAGCCTTAGGCTTGCAAAAGCAACTTTGCCTGTATCCGAAAAGATATTGTATTCATTGCCTACAACCAATCCCTCTTTTTGCATTTTTTCGTTTACAACCTTTATCTCCGCATCCGGATATGCTCCGTTTATCTGCTTCTCCACCAAATCTTTATATTTATTGGGAGTATTTACATAAAATCTTATGTCCCCCGGCAATCCGACTATTTCAAAAGACAAATGGGGCTGAAGTTTGAGGAAAGAAAATCTTCCGCCTTTTCTCATAAAAGCAAGGCTTGAAAAAAGCTGTTCGGCGGCGTCTATTTTTATTTCGTTGTCCCTCGGTACCGCTACCTGTATTAGCGTCGAATCCAAAGACTCCGATTCTCTTTCCTTATTCCGGTACCAGAGAACAAAAATATAAGCCAAAATAACGCCCAGAAGAACCAAAAAAACGGAAGCGAAAAGGGCGATAATAAGCGATATAAAAATAGAAGTTAAATTTGGTATTGTAAGAGCGCTTGCTCCATATAAAAACATTAAACTTTTGCTCCTTTCAATTTTAATCTCTGGACTTTTTGATATACCATAACCGCCAAAGTCGCAAGCCAGGTTCTGGAATTGGAGATATCGCCTTTTGAAGCGGATTGTGCTTCCTCTTTTGTTAAATGAAGTCCGGGAACAGTTACCGTCCCTTCCGGCTCTGTTCTTACCGGAACTGCGGGCCCCGAATGTTGCAATCCCGCTGTAAAATCCTGCCCGCTTAAGACAGGCGCTTCCGGAACGGCTTCCACTCCGATTTCTCTTACCTCATTGGGGATATTAAGCTCGGGCTGCGAAGCGATTACTCCGGCTTCGGACACTCTGACTGGCGCACCTTCTTTGTTAGGAGTTGAAGACACCTGATTCGTAGGTTGCGATTGAGGAGTCTGGTTTAAATCTTTATCCGGATCCATATTAAGTAAATAATAACACTATTGTGGCTATTCGACAATGAAATTAACCTTACGGTAAGCTGACAAAAATTAATCGCAAACCGGCTCTCCCGATTCCTGTGCATAAGCCTCTTTTGTAAGACCGCAGCCGGGACAGGTATTTCCCACCGGCCCGTCTGCTTTATAATTGCATTTTGGACAGATAAACCATTCTTTATTTCCGTATTCTCCGACACTGAATACCCCACTTCCCTTGCCCTTGGATAGTTCAAATCCTCCCGATGAGCCGCATCCTGTTTTAACTTCTCTCACTTTTACCGAACCTAAAGCCATAATTTCTGTTTTCATGTCTGTTAATACAAATTTATCTATATAAGGCGTTTTTCTTCCGCTTCTTACGTGATACATTGCCATGTCTGCCTTATTTAAAATTGCATTAAAAGTCAGAAGCTGCATTCTTTCGTCAATAGGGCTTTCGGAAAGTGTATTTATATAACTTGTAATAAGAGGCGAACATATTTTTATAACCTCTAAAAATTCCTCCTCGGTTGCATAATCGTGCTCCATGTGGAGGTATCTATGAATATTCTCCGCATTTGTAAAGCCTGCTTTTGAATGCTCAATCCTGATAGGATGAGATAAGAAATATTCGGGAGAGTCTTCTGCTTTTTCAGGCATTAAACCTACTTTTTTAAGTCTTTCCCCGGTTTCCTTTGAACTTAAAGAAGAACTGTATCTTCTTCCCTCTATATATCTTTCCCCTTCTTCCTCTTTTAGAGTAAAAATATCGTAAAAATTATGGTCGTAACTTCCTCCGGAAGGGGAAACAGAAAGCATCATGTCTCCGGGTTTTGAGTTTTCCCCCGCCAGTGTTTTTTCAATCTGAATAAATCCCTCGAGTTCTGCTTGCTCCCTGGGCCAATCCTCAGAATTGCCGAATCTTTTTCTGTATTCAACTCCTCTTTGGACTATCTCTATGAATGGTTCTTCCGTATTTTCTCCATAAATTTGCCCGTCCTTTATTTCGTACTTTGTTTTGGAAAGCAATACATTAAACCTTTCTCCTATATGAGTCTCGACCTGTCTTCTTGTATACAAGTCGCGGTTTCTTTTTTCTCTTTCGGAAAAATTAAAAGAGTCAATATAGGCCTCTCTGTCAAAACTCGGTTGGTATGCTACGTTTTCTACCATAAAAAAACTCCTCTTTACCCTTAGGGTATCCGAGGAGTTGCACAAAAAATGCACTTCTGCTCGGAAGTCCGCCGGATGGCGGATATGACGGGGTTCCGGCTATACGGTTGCGGCACAGCGAAGGAATTACGCCTTCATTCACCCGGAAATCATCTGGTTTTCCAGAGGATTTCTTTTTTCTTTTCTTTGTAATTTATATACCTGGCAAAGGTAAAAAGCAAGTCTGAGAGCCTGTTTATGTAAACTAAAATTTCTTTATTTACTTCTTCTTTTTCTGACAGCTGCGCTACTCTTCTTTCTGCCCTTCTGCAGACTGTTCTTGCAACATGAAGCCTTGAACCCGCCCTTTTCCCCCCCGGAAGTATAAAGTTGGAAAGCTGCGGAAGTTTTTTTGTTAATTCGTCTATCTGCTTTTCAAATTCTTTTACTCTTTTAGAAAAATAGTCGTATTTTTTGCTCTCGGAAGGATTTGCTAGACTTGCTCCCATCTCGAATAAATCGTTTTGGATAACAAAAAGCTCTTTTTTTATTTTTGTGTCTTTCACTTCGGCGGCAACGACTCCTATCCAGCTATTTAGTTCGTCTATGCTTCCGTAGGCGTCTATTCTCAGGCTTCCTTTGGAGACTGTTTTTCCCCCGTAAAGTGAAGTTTTCCCTTTATCGCCGAATCTGGTATATACACTCATATTAATTTGAATATCTGTTGGCAGTAATCCATTCGGGAGATCCGAATTTAGCACTTTGAATAGCCGCAGGCGTAGCATTTTCTGCAGCCTTCTTCGTAAGCAAGGGTTGCTCCGCCACACTCGGGACAAAGGTCATGAAGCCCGGTCGCCGGCTCCGACAACTTCGGAGTCTGAAGAGTCAGCTGCTCTATTTTTACTATTTCCTCTTTTACGGGCTGGTCCGCTGCTATTGGAGCATGGCCGTTTGAATGAAGTCCGTTTCCGTTTGCAGGGTGTCTGTCTTCGACTACCCCGTTTACCCTAAATTCAAAGTGCCTCGATAAAACTTTTGCTACCGCGTCAGGAAGAGACCTTACCCTGTTTTCCCCAAATCCCACGCTTGTTGCTCCTCCTATTCCTATTAATTGGGCTACAATTTGTTTCACTTTGTCTCTCGGAGTCAAGTGTCCTACCAACCTTAAGTTTAGCGATATCATCCGGCCTAAAGCATCCGCCATTGCTGCTACATCCGAACCTGATTTTCCGACGGTTATGAATACTTCAAAAGGTTCGTTATTTTCGTTGTGATTTATTGTTATATAGGTTTTGCCCACAGGTGTTTCCGCCTGATACGTAACTCCCTCCACCATCATAGGCCTTGGAATAACGGGAGCTATCGGAGCTTTAACTTCCTCTTTTTTCTCTTCCTTTTTATCCTCTACCCTTTCCAGTACTCCCTGCCTTGAACCGTCCCTCATATATGTTATTCCTTTAAGCCCCATGTCGTACGCCATTTCATATAATTTTTTAACATCTTCAACGGTATGGGTTTTGGGAGCATTCACGGTTTTTGAAATAGACGAATCTATGAACTCCTGGGCAACAGCCTGTACTTTAACGTGTTCTTCCGGCGTCAAATCGTTTGCCGAAACAAAATACTCCGGTTTTTCTTCCCTGGGATTTGCTTTTTTCCATTCTTCGTATAAGGGATGATACATCATGTGCTCTCCAAGCCTGTCCCGTCTTACGAATTCAAATTCATATACTGGCTCTATCCCAGAAGAAACTCCGGAAATAAGGGATGTTGTTCCGGTAGGGGCAATCGTCAAAAGAACAGCGTTTCTTATTCCCTGTTTGGCGATTTTTTTCCTTATGTTTTCGGGAAGTCTTTTTATATGCCATCCCTGGAGATATTTTTCTTTATTAAATTTAGGGAAAGAACCTTTTTCCTTGGCAATATCCGAAGAAGCACTGTATGCATTGTCCCTTAATGTTTTAAATATTTTTTCTATAACTTTAAGGGATTCGTCCGAACCGTATTTTATTTCCATTTTTATAAGAGCATCCGCAAGGCCTAGTATTCCAAGCCCCTGCCTTCTTATATCTTTTGCCACTTTTTCATTCTCTTCTATAAAATAATTTGTATCGTCGATTACGTCATCCAGAAACCTCACTGCCACCTGGACGTCTTTTGCAAAATTTTCATAATCGAATTTTTTGTTTTTTACATAAGCGGAAAGATTCATCGCTCCAAGGTTGCAGACCGCCCATGCGGATAAAGGCTGTTCCCCGCAGGGATTTGTGGCTATAAGTTTTTCAAAATACCAGGTGTTGCTTCTCTTATTGCTTCTTTCAAGGAAATGAAGACCGGGCTCGGCAGACCTCCATGCAGCCTCGCAAATAAGGTTCCAGAGTTGTCTTGCTTTGATTGTTTTTTTAACTACTACTTTACCTCCGATTTTTTTCCAGTCATTTATATCGCCGTTCCATTTCTTGTCGTATTTGGGGTCATCCAGATCGGGGTAGACCAAATCCCAGTCTGTATCTTTTTTGACCGCTTCCATTAATCCGTCCGACACACAAACCGAAAGGTTTGCCCCGTTTATTTTATTAAGGTCCTGTTTTACCGTAATAAACTCTTCTATATCGGGGTGCCAATCATGGAGCATCAACATTAGGGCACCTCTTCTTGAACCGCCCTGTTGGACAATATCTTTTGTAGCCAAAGAATAAAGCTCTGCCCAGTTCATCGGGCCGGAGGAAAATCCGTTTACCTTTTTAACTCTCGACCCTCTTGGCCTAAGACCCGAAAGATTAAGTCCTACCCCTCCGCCGTGGGCCATGATTTCTATCATCTGGGTTAAGTTCTGCATTATTCCGCCTCTTGAATCGGGAGGGTTTGGAATAACAAAACAGTTATAATAAGTAACGTCAAAGCCTGTTCCTGCTCCGGCAAGAATCCTTCCTCCCGGCAAAAACTTGAAATCTGTCATTACATCGTAGAATTTTTTCTCCCATTTTTTCCTATTTTTTTGTTTTTCCACTCCCGCGATTCCTTTTGCTACTCTTTTCCACATCTCTTCAGGGGTTTTTTCAACGGGGTTGCCTTTTGCATCTTTTAGCGCATACCTGTCCAAAAATACTTTTTCTCTTATTCCGTCAAGTTTCATAATTTTAAAATAAATCCCTATTTGATAAGCCTTTTTACCTCTTTTTCGAAATCTTCTACATCTACAAATCTTCTGAAAACACTCGAAAACCTTATGTATGCAACCTTGTCCAGTTTCTTAAGTCTTGTCGCAACCAATTGCCCTATTTTTTTGCTTTCCACTTCGACCGAATCGGCTCCCCTTAATTCTCTTTCTACCTCTGTTACTATTTTTTCTATGTCGTCTACGGAAACCGTCGTTTTCTCGCAAGACCTTATAATTCCGTTTTTTAATTTATCTCTGTTAAACTGCTCCCGTCTTCCGTCTTTTTTTATGACAACCAGATTTACGTTCTCTACTCTTTCGTAAGTGGTGAAGCGCTTCTCGCATTTAAGGCAGGCTCTTCTCCTTCGTATCGTCTCCAAATCTTCGCTGTCTCTTGTTTCTACTACTTCTGTATCGCTGCTTCCGCAATATGGACACTTCATAAATTCCGCCTTAAATCACTACTTGTAGTGCCAAGAAGCATAGTATGACACTAGATCTACAGTGTCAACTATTAACATCTATATCAAAAAATGTCAACTTGTTTTTTAGCCTCAATTTAAAGTTCTCTTAAAATTTGCTTAAAAAAAGAATAAAAAAAATACACCTTTTTAAAAGTGTATCTTTAAAGCCTGAACAAGAAATTTATCCTTTTATTAAAATTTATCTTATTGTTTAGGCTTTAGACTTTCTACTGTTTTTTGCAATTCCTGAGCTCTTTTCAGATCTCCCTTAAGCCTGGACTTTATATCTCCCGATGATTTGGCCAAAAGCTGCGTAATTACCTCCTGATGTTTTTTAGAAGAAGTAATCATCGTAGATGTGACGCTTGAAATGTCCATGCCCTGTTGCTTAGCGCTTTGCAACATCTGAACTCCGTTAAAAAAGTAATTTTCACCTTTGGAAACCGTAGTTTCGGCAAGACTATATTTGCTCTCCCCTTTTGCGTAAAGATAAACCGCTGCGTTCAGCCTTACATCAGACATAAGCAAATCGAATTGCGCCTTTTTGAGCGGATCCGAGATGAAAAATGAAATAACTTGATCTCTTAACGCTTTTATGAAATAGA
This sequence comes from bacterium, assembly GCA_021813145.1. GTDB lineage: Bacteria > Patescibacteriota > Microgenomatia > Levybacterales > UBA12049 > JAKALS01. The sequence goes on along the minus strand of JAKALS010000003.1, from coordinate 71,097 downwards.
GCGGGTTATCGGGTAGTATCCCGGGGTATGGAAGAGTGTAATCAACGGTCGTAGGCGTAGCAGACGGGCTTGGGCTTTGGGCAAAACCGGTGCCCGTAGAAAAAGAAAACATCGCCAAAACCAAAAAACCTAATAAAATCTTTCTCATTATCTAACAATTATACAACAGCCCGGGATAATTTTATACTAAGTCCTTTTCGCCAGGATATTCAACCAGTCGCTTTCCGCTTCTTTAAATGGTTTTGAAAAGAGGTAGTCCCATTTATCCATTTTTCCTCCCGAATAAGAACCGTAAAAATCGATCTTTGTATACCTTAACTTCTCAAGAATTTTTTCGATATCGTTTTTTGTTATATAAGCAAAAACCGTATTTCTTAATCCGTAAAATTTCCATCTGTTCCCGTCGAAATCGAATATCGCTGATGTCTTAAGCGTTTTTCCGTTTTTAGGTAAATCATAATATTCAACAAAGGCATGCTCGGGGAAAATACCTCCCTTCGCAAATCTGAACTGCGAAATTCTGCCATTTTTTTTAAAAATATTTTTATAGTTTCTTATTTGAAAAACCATAACCGATTTTTTTGTCAAGGATTTGGAAGCAAGAGATATAATTTCTTTGTAGTTATCCGGGTTATGGCTTATGCTGTTTCCCATAAATATTGCCGCCTGGCATTCTTTACCGCTGTTTTTTATAGCTTCTTCGAACTCTCCGGCAAAAAATCTCACCCTTTCTCTTACCTCTTTCGGTTCTTCCGATAATCTCCTTTTTGCTTCTCTTATCATAAGTTCGCTTCTTTCAAAGCTGCAGACACTAAAGCCCTCTCTCGCCAATGCTATTGAATGCATCCCTATTCCGCATCCTACATCCAATATATCGGTCACCTTCTCTTTTTTAAAAACCTTAACCAGATTTGGAATTTCGCGCGAAAGCCTTAAATTCCAGTCTATGGAGACAAAATAGTGTTTTGAAAGCCAGTCGTTGTACTCTTCGTCTACCTCTATGTTTAATTTATCTCCTACCACGCCCCTAAAGATATCCCCTTTCGAAACGATACCTATTAGGTTTCCTTTTTTATCTACAACCGGAAGTCTTCCTATTTTTTTAAGAAGCATTACTGAGTGGGCCCTTAAAAGAGGAGTGTCTGCAAAAACCGTCGTAGGTTTTTTGCTCATTATCTTATCGGCCGTAATATTTAAAATCGAAGGAATTTTTTTCTCCAGGCTTTCGAAATCGCTGGTATGAACGGGGTCCTCCATGTACTCCTCCATTGTGGGATAAAACTTTGCCAATATATCTTTTTCCGTAATAAAACCCACGACTTTTCTTTTTTTAACAACCGGAACCCCGTTTATTCCGCGTCCGAAAATGAGCCGTGAGATGTCCCTGACAGAGGCGTCTGTGGTAACGAAGTCTACCTGTGTTGACATGATATCCGAAACCTTCATATCTAACAGTCTCCTTCCAAATGCAATTTAAAGAGTATTATACACCTTTAGTAAAGAAATATATTACTTCTTAAGGCCTATGTTATCCAAAACGATTTTGAGTGCCTGATCTTGGTTATTCGAATAAGTGTTTATGATTAAGTCATAATATTTTTCATTCCAATAAACCCAGTTCTTATCGTTATTGGCGTATAATCTTCTGAATTTCTCCAGATTTTGTTTCTCCCGCTCGAGTATTTCATATTTTGCTTTTTCCAAAGTGGCACTGTCTCTATTCATTAGCCTGTCTATCCTTATATCGGCCTTATCATTTCCATGTTCGTCGCGGCACATGACAAGAATTTTAAAAACTCCCTCTATTCCCTGGGCGTCAAAACCGGCCAGATGGCTTTGCACTATCTGATGTTTCTTGTTTCTTAAAAGTTTCTTGACCATTTCCTCGTATTCAAGGTCGAACTTATCCGGTCTTTGATTGGTATCTATAATACTTTGGCCAAGCTCCTGGGTTATTTTTCTGAAGAGTTTGCCTCCGTCCAAAACCTGCCAGCCCAAAACCTCGCCAAGCTTCAAAGCCAGGGTTGTTTTACCGGTTCCAATTCTGCCGGAAATAGTAATATTGCTAATGCCTGGAAGGTTTATAGGGGATTTCATAAATTGCCTTGGGCAAGACTTTTACCGACCATCATCGTCTCCTCGACAAGGCGGTTGGCGTATCCGTATTCGTTATCATACCACGCGACAACTTTTACCATATTTCCCATTACCTGGGTAAGGGATAAATCAACTATTGCAGAAAAAGGATTTCCTATTATGTCACTTGAAACAAGAGGATCTTCGGTTACCATCATTATTCCTTCAAAATTTGGGTTTTTCGAAGCATTTGTAAGAATACTGTTTACCTCTTCTTTTGTAGTTTCCCTTTTTAAAAGAAAAGTAAAATCCGAAAGCGAACCGGCGGGAACGGGAACCCTTATGGAAAGGCCCTGAAAAATTCCGGAAAGCTCGGGAAGCGCCTTAGCCGCGGCTATTGTTGCACCCGTTGATGTGGGAATTATATTTAAAGCGGCTGCCCTTGCTCTTCTGTAATCTTTATGCCCTCCGTCTTGAAGCTTCTGGTCCGAAGTATATCCGTGAACGGTAGTCATCATGGCTTTTTCTACTCCGAATGTATCGACCATTACTTTGGCAACAGGCGAAATACAGTTTGTCGTACAGGAAGCGTTACTTATTAAATTTTCTCCATGATAGTCTTTGGAATTGACGGATAAAACGTAAGTGGGAATTTCCCCTTCCTTTACGGGTGCCGACAAAACTGCGGCTTTTGCGCCGGCTTGAATATGTGTTTTTAATTTTTCCTCGGTTGTAAAATGACCCGTTGATTCTATAACGACATCTACATTCAAGTCTTTCCACGGCAAAAGGGTAGGATCTTTTTCGGAATAGACAGGTATTTTTGAATTCCCCACCATAAGATAACCTAAAAGTTTGCTTGTGGGAGAATTTCCCTCTGCTTCCTGATAGGAAACAGGCCTATCGAGAATGGGACCATAAGTGGTATCGTATTTGAGAAGGTACATCCAACCCTTGATATCAGTCGAAGAACCTGCGTTTATTGCTACTATATCTATTGCATCATTAAAGCGTTCAAGAATTACCCTGTGGGCAAGCCTTCCTATCCTTCCGTATCCGTTTATAGCGACACGCGTCATATTAAAAGTATATAACCCGGGCAAAAAGAGGGCAAGTGTTAATTTTTAGTAAGGTAGAAATCAACACTTATATGTTTTTCCTTAAACCTTTGATACTTATTATCCCTTTGGTGAACCATCTCGTGTCTTCTATGGAAAACGAGATTATCCCCTAAAACATTTACTCTAAAAGATAAGTCGGAGGAGGAAGTTCTGGACAAGGAGTTATCTTCGTCCAAATATGCTCTGCTTATCTCCGGATACAGACCTCCTGACTCAAAAATACCCATTGAAACAGACACAATATGCATCATTTTTTCCATTTCATTTAAAGAGTATTGCCGGCGGATATCCGAAAGCCTGAGTATTTGTTCGTCGGATGAACTTATGTGACTAAAGCTGGCTATCCTTCCCAATGAAGCTCCTTCTGTTTTAATTTCTCTTGCAGCCTTTATAACTCTTAATACGAGACTTTTCCTCAGCTCTATCGCTCTTTCTCTTTCAATGCCTAAGGCTTCATAATAAGAGATGTCTTGAAAAGCGGGGGGCATTTCGATTGACATTTGAAAATTATAACACCGCTGTCAAGTCAGGAAAGAAGAGCTTCTATTCCGGGGAGATTCTCTCCTGCCAAAAATTCGAGCATTGCTCCTCCGCCCATCGAAACAAAAGAGAATTTATCCAAAATGTCTTCTTTATTTAAAAAAGCTATTGTGTCTCCTCCTCCTACAATTGAATAGGATTGGGAGTTAACAATTGCCTGTGCAAGCCTTAAGGTCTCTTTTGAATATTCCCTTTCTTCAACAAGTCCCATTGGACCGTTCCAGACAACTGTTGAAGATTTATTTATTACCTGTATAAAGTTTTCTGTAGAATATTCCGTTATTTCTTTTTTGCTTTCCATAAGGTCTGCGACCAAAAGAATTGACTTTATCCTGTCTACTTTTTCGTGCATTACCTTTAAAAGCACCTTATCTTGTTCGGAAAGCTCTCCTCCGACCAAAACAAAATCCGCAAATTTATGCATTTTCTCGACAAGGGGAAGTTTGGTTTCTATTTTTGCACCTCCTATTATTACCGTTAAAGGCCTTTTAGGGTCTTTTATAACGGCGGAAAGTTCTTCAACCTCTTTTTCAAGCCTAAGTCCGGAAAAATGAGGCAGAAATTTAGCGGCCCCGACAATAGAGGCATGAGCCCTGTGGGAAGAAGCAAACGCGTCATTTACGTAAATATCTGCCAAAAAAGACAGTTTTTTTGAAAAATCCTCATTATTTTCTTCCTCTTCTTTATAAAAACGTAAGTTTTCCAAAAGTATTAAACCCGGCAGGATTTTCCAGCCTTTAAATCCGCCTGCTTCTATTTCTGTTAATTGCCCGTCCAATCTATTTGCATACCACTGTGCTACAATCCTTAAGCTGAAATTTTTGTCTTCTCCCACCGGGCGGCCTAAATGACCCATTACTATAACTGATTTTGACCGTTTTAAAAGAAAATTAATTGTATCTAGCGAAGCCTCCAAACGGATATCTTCGGCAATCTTTCCCTTATCCAGGGAAACATCCAGATCGGCTCTTAAAAGAACTGTTTTCCCGTTTAGATTGGCATCCTGGACCGTTTTAGGTTTATTGTTCATTTTAGCTTAATCGGTAAATTCCTGGCAGAACATCTCTCCGTAAATTCCGCCGTCTATTACGCCTATTCCGACCCTATGATAATTAGTTGAAAGTATATTTGCCCTGTGTCCCGGACTTTGCATCAAGCCTTTCATTGCCAAATCTACATTCGGAGCAAGCGCAAGGTTTTCTCCGGCATAATTAAAGGTTATATCTGCCTGCGCCATTCTGTCAAAAGGAGAAAGCCCTTCCGGAGTGTAATGTGAAAAATAACCTCTTTCAAACATATCTTCGCAATGTGCCCTTGCCACATCTGTCAGCTTATTCCAAGTTTCAAGAGCCGGAATTCCTCTTGATGTTCTTTCCTGATTTACCATGGAAAACATTTTCTTCTCGGCGCTGTAATCGATTGTAAAGTTCGAGGTTTTAAAGTTTAAATTTACTATTTCGTTGCTTTTCGGTTCGACTGTTAAAAACGCCAGAGTCTCATTTACGGCTCCTCCAAAAACTCCATTTAAGTCTCCGGCAAAGCCTTGCGTGTTTGTAACCAGAACGCTTCCTATTCTTGACGCCGAGACGGACTGTTTAAGAAACGGTGAAAGAGGAAGGATGACGATCATCGTCAAGATAAAAGCAATGAGCAAAAGTCCCGAGAATATAGCAGGAATAATTCCCAAAAAACTGTTAAGTCTTTTTATATAAGGAGGTTGGACTTGTTGAAACTGTGTAAAAAACGGAAAAACAAGAATCAGATGTTTCAACAAAAAATTAATGAGTATTTCCGAGAAAAAGGCAACAATAAAGAAACCTATTGCATTTGCGAATCCGTTAGGCATAGAAAGAAAATGAACCAGTAACTTTCCTATATACCCGTACAAAAAAAGGCCGAGTGCAAACGAAACGACAAAACTTATAAGGTCCAAAAGAGCCGCATAAAAACCGAGAGCATAACCTTCGAAAGCATAAAAAAGAAGAACAACGATAATTGCAATGTCAACCCAGTTCAACCCGAAGCTTGCTACCGATAACGAACCTAAAAGAGTATTAATATCCATATTTGAACATTATAACAATACCGAACAAGAGTTGTCAGTCTCTAAATATAATGGTATTATAGGTGGGTGAAAAAAGCCCCGAAAGAAATCATCGAAAGTTTCAGAAAACACTTTCTAAGAAATAATCTCATAATTGTTTCCCTGCTTGCGCTTTTTTTTATAATTTTCTACTTTACGATATTAAGAGACCTTCCCCTTCCGACTAAACTGGCGAGTACGTCTGCGGCTCAATCGACTCTTATTTATGACAGAAACGGAAAACTTTTATACAACATATATGACAAAAAAAACCAGATATTTGTTCCTCTTTCGGGTATCCCGAAATATATGCAGGAAGCAACAATAGCAATAGAGGACAGAAATTTTTATAACCATGGAGCTGTGGATTTTAGGGGAATAGCAAGAGCCGCTTTCTCCATTATTTTCCATCAGCAGATACAGGGAGGATCTACTCTCACGCAACAGCTTGTTAAAAACGGCCTTTTAACACAGGAACAGACAATACCCAGAAAGATAAAGGAAGTAATTCTTGCCTACGCTACCGAGCTTATCTACTCAAAAAATCAGATTCTTGAAATGTACCTTAACCAGGTCCCATACGGAGGGACCTCTTATGGTGTGGAAGCTGCGGCCGAGACGTATTTCGGCAAGCATGCAAAAGACCTGGACCTTGCGGAAAGTGCTCTTTTGGCGGGACTTCCCCAGGCCCCTACGGAATTTTCGCCATTCGGTTCCCACCCGGAACTAGGCAAACAAAGACAAATAGAGGTGCTCCAGGCAATGTATCAGCAGGGGTATATAACAAAAACCCAGGAGCAACAAGCGGAAAAAGAAACTCTAAACTATAAAAAAATTTCAAACTCTATAGAGGCACCCCACTTCGTTCTTTACATAAAAGACCTTTTAATAGCAAAATACGGACAAAAAATGGTCGACCAGGGAGGACTTAAAGTAATAACAACCCTCGATTCCAACATTCAAAATTATGCCCAGGATTCCGTTGCCAAAGAAGTCGACGCGCTCCCCTCCTACTACCATGTCACAAACGGAGCCGCGCTTGTTACCGATCCGGCAACGGGAGAAATCCTTGCAATGGTAGGAAGCAAGGATTATTTCGACACTGCAATAGACGGAAACGTAAATGTTACGACAGCATTAAGGCAACCGGGATCTTCGATAAAGCCGATAAACTATGCCGTCGGCCTTATGAAGGGATATTCTGCGGCAACGGGTTTTATAGACGAGCCCATCTGTTTTCCCGATCAGGGAGGAAAGCAGTATTGTCCGCATAATTACGATTATAAATGGCACGGAATCGTCCAAATGAGATACGCGTTGGGAAATTCCATAAACATACCCGCCGTTAAAATGCTCGAATTAAACGGAATAAAATCTATGATAGCAACAGCTTCCGCGATGGGAATAACAACATTTACCGACCCCAAGGATTACGGCTTATCTTTAACGCTTGGGGGGGCAGATGTAAGAATGACGGATATGGCAACCGCTTTCGGTGTCTTTGCAAATGAAGGATACAGGGTCAATTTGCATCCTATTCTTAAAATTACCGACAGAACAGGGAAAGTTCTGGAACAATATAATCCTCCCCCAAGTCCGATTTTCGGACAAAAAGTTATCCCTGAAGGAGTAGCCTATATAATTTCTGACATACTGGCGGATAACGGAGCGAGAGTAATGGAGTTTGGAGATAATTCTTCGCTTAAAATTCCCGGGCAAGTAGTATCCGTTAAAACGGGAACCACAAACGATTTTAGGGATAACTGGACGATAGGATATACTCCTTCCTACCTTGTCGCCGCTTGGGTAGGAAACGACGACAACAGTCCGATGAGCGGACTGGCTTCGGGGATAACGGGGGCTGCTCCGATCTGGAATGATATCATGTCTTATCTTTTAAAAGGGAAAACTCCTCAACCCGAATCCAGACCTCCCGATATAATCCAAAAATCCGTGTGCTCGGATACCGGACTTTTTCCCTCAATGGCAGGAGGAGGCGTTTCGTGCCCTACCCGTTTTGAATACTTTATAAAAGGCACCGAAAAAGAAAATGGAACTCTCACAAGCGGGCCCACTATGGTAGATAAAACAACTCAGGATCTTCCCGCTAAGGGACAGACCGATAATCTGGAGAGCAAACAGGAAACAGTATACACAGACCCGACGGGAGACAAATATTGCTTAACCTGCCCTCACCCCACTCCCACTCCGTCTCCAACTCCTACGTCACACTAATCAGTTTTTTATTTTTAAAATAAATGAAAATGTCTTAGAATTTTTGCCTCTTTTCAAAGCTGGGTCTCAATAGTATAATTCCTCCATCCCTCTGCCTATTTCAAAAATATGAGACTTATAGTAGATTTTGTCGTACTCATTTTAAACCTTTTGATAAAAATAGGCGATGCGACTCTTTGGGCCATTAACCTTCCCTTAAAACTCTTGTTTTTGCTCAAATCTAAAGCCCTTGTTAAATATCAAAAAATATTCTTTAAAAAAACAGTCCGGCGTCAACAGCTTTCAAGAAGAATAAAATTCGGTAAGGAAGCGGTTGTCTACGCGAAAAGTAAAAAAAATTTAAATTTACCAAAATTTTCTTTTCCTAAAATAGGCGTCCATTCGCTTCCGAAAATATCAATACCGCCCATAAGATTGTCTTTTCCTAAAATCAAACTTCCGGTTTTTTTGCCAAAGAAAACAGCGGGGAAGAAAATTAGGCTAAAAAAACAAAAAGCTCCCGTTGTTATCTACCAAAAACCGCATCTTATGAGAATAAGATTCAAGTATTTTTTCTTTGGCGCTCTCTTTTGTTTTATATTTATTTTCCTGCCGCTTCTTGCGGTAATTTTCTTAGATGACCTTCCTAATCCCAAACAATTGTCATTAAGGGAAATTGCCCAAACCACAAAAATATACGACAGAAACGGTGTTCTCCTTTACCAGATATACGCAAACGAAAATAGAACCCTTGTCCCGCTTTCTTCTGTTCCTCAAAATCTGATAAACGCAACGATAGCAATAGAGGACAAAGACTTCTATAAAAATCCGGGGTTTGACATAAACGGAATAATAAGGGCTGCGATCGCCGATTTGTCGGGAAAACCCATTCAAGGAGGCTCAACCATTACGCAACAATTAATAAAATCTACCCTCTTGACTCCTGAAGTAAGTATCCAGAGAAAAATAAAAGAGATTGTTCTTGCCGTATGGGCCGAGAGGATATATACGAAAAACCAAATTCTTGAAATGTACTTTAATCAGGTTCCATATGGAGGAACCGCATGGGGCGTAGAAGCAGCAGCCGAAACTTATTTTGGGGAAAACGTTAAAGACTTGGACCTCGCCCAGTCCGCATTTTTAGCGGGAATGCCGCAAGAGCCAACCGTTTACTCTCCTTATGGCGAAAATCCGGACCTTTGGAAACAGAGACAAACTCAAGTCCTTGAAGCTATGTACCAGCAGGGATATATAACAGCAGAGCAGAAAAATCAAGCCTTAGAAGAAAAACTGGTTTTCTTACCGCCCGCAGTACCGATTCACGCACCTCATTTTGTGATGTATGTAAAAAATCTTCTCATACAGCAATATGGACTCGCGGCGGTAGAAAAAGGAGGACTTAATGTGGTAACAAGCCTTGATCTAAATATCCAAGACAAAGCGCAAAATATTGTAACAAACGAGGTTGATGCGGACGAATACCTTAACCTGACCAACGGGGCCGCTCTTGTTACAGACCCCGCAAACGGAGATATCCTCGCAATGGTCGGAAGTAAAGATTACAACGACCCGGATGGGGGAAACGTAAACGTTACTATGGCATTAAGACAACCGGGCTCCTCCATAAAAGTTGCCACATACGCAACTGCCCTTTCCAACGGCTTTACCGCGGCGACAATTATCAACGATTCTCCGACAACTTTTCCCGGAATCCCTCCGTATACGCCCGTAAATTACGACGGAGCTTTTCACGGGAATGTGCCCCTAAGAATAGCTTTTGCGAACTCTTTCAATATCCCCGCAGTCAAAACCCTTCAAAAAGTAGGAATTGCAAAAATGGTCGATATGGCAAAAAAAATGGGAATAACTACCTGGGGAAATCCTTCCCAATACGGCCTTTCTCTAACGCTTGGAGCGGCTGATGTAAAGATGACCGATATGGCAACCGTTTACGGTACTTTGGCAAACGAAGGTAAAAGAGTAGACTTAAATCCGATACTAAAAGTAACCGATTATCAGGGCGATGTTCTTTATCAAAAAGGTGAACCCCAGGGAGACCAGGTTTTAGACCCGGGGGTAGCCTACATAATATCGAGTATTCTTTCTGACAACAACGCAAGGGCATGGGAGTTCGGATTAAACTCCCCCCTCAATATTCCGGGGCAGACGGTAGCGGTAAAGACCGGAACAACCGACAATAAAAGGGACAACTGGACAATTGGATATACTCCTTCTTATGTAGTAGCCGTGTGGGTGGGAAATAACGATAACAGCCCGATGAGTCAGACTCTTGCTTCTGGGATAACAGGCGCCGCTCCCATTTGGAATAAAATTATGTCGATGCTTCTTGGAAACGTTTCAAACCCCACTTTTCCCGTTCCGTCGGACATCGTCACAAAAATTTGTTACGGAAAACCCGAGGTTTTTATAAAAGGAACGGAAAACTCCGTAAACTGCAACTATATTGCAACTCCAAGCGCGACTCCTAAAATTGTTGTACATTAACTAAAGACAAGAGTTTATCGTATTGGCTCCGGGGTTCCCCATTGAAGATAAAACTCGTGGAAATAAACCTATCGGCTCCCGCCTTTTTGCAGTCTATTATTGTTTTATCGTTAATGCCGCCGTCAACTTCTATCGGGATTGCCGTTTTTTGCCTTACTGCTTTTATTTTTTCGAGCGTTTTTTGGGAGAACTGCTGTCCGGAAAGACCTGCTTTTACTCCCATCAAAAGAACGACGTCCAAATCCTCGAATCTTATATCAAGCTCCTTGAGCTCTGTTTCAAGATCCAGGGCTAAACCCGTTTCTCCAAGAGTTTGTGCTTTTGCAACAAAGTCCGAAATTGAAGACATCTTTTCGATGTGTCCCAAAAACCTCTTGAAGCCCGCCCGCGAAAGACCGTCTAAATAATTTATCGGTTCATCAACCATTAAATGTGCCTCCAAAAAAAATTCTCCGGAATATTTTCTAAAAAAAGCGGGGTCTAAAACAGTAAGATTTGAGGCGAATTTATTATCAATAAAATCAATATGTATAACTGTTGCAAAACTTTTAACGGAATCTATTTTTTTCTCTACGTCTGAAAAGTTTTTTTCCAAAATTCCGGGTATTACCTCTCTCATGCCTCTTCCTCTTCTTCAATCTGTGCTATTTCATCCAACCTTCTTATGTGTCTTGGCTTGTTAGAAAAAGGAGTTGAGATAAACAGCCCCACAAGTTCTTTTGCTTTTTCCAAAGTTACAAACTCCGAACCTAAAGAAAGGACATTTGCGTTATTATGCTGCCTTGCAAGAATCACATTTTCCCTGTCAACTCCCGTAAACGCCCTTACGTTTCTTATCTTATTTGCCGCAATCTCTTCCCCCGTCCCGGATTTCCCAAATACTATGCCCAACGACCCCTCTTCCCGGGAAACTTTTTCTGCAGCTTTTTCTATAAACAAGGGGTAGTCGTCGTCTTTATGGTAAGAAAAAGCTCCAAAGTCTTCGACTTCGTATCCGCCCTCAAGCAAAAACCTTTTTATTCCTTCTTTTAAAGAAAAACCCGCATGGTCCGAGGCAAGATATATTTTCATAAACCCATGATAGCATTTAACCCCATTCCTTACAAACCCGTCTACCCCTGTCTGGTATAATATTAAAGCATGAAAAAAATCCTTTTCCTCTTTATTTTTTTATTTGCTTTATCAAGCCTTATTTTTTTCTTGCCTAAAACAAATGCGCAAAATACTAGCTGCGATATGTCAAATATCCAAAATGCCTGCGGAGGAACAAACGGCTTCGGCTCTGCTTGCCAGGACCTCTTGAATCAGTGTTCGACGAGTATTAACCAAGCCCTACAAGAATCCATAAATGCTACTACCCCTTTGGAATCACAATTAAACAGCCTCCAAACGCAAATACAGGGTCTAAAGTCGAGTTTGATTAGCATTCAAAATGATTTGACCTTAAAAAAACAACAGATAAACCAGGGGTACAGCGATATAGCAAAGAAAGAAATAATTCTGGACAAAGCTATTTCCGATTATTACATCAAAAGCTATTACAATTCTCCGCTTCTGGCTCTTTTATCGGCTCAATCGGCCACGCAGCTTACGCAAATCCTGGCTTACCAGAGAGCCGCAACAAATCAGGACAAGGAAATAATTACAAACATAGCCCTATCCATACAGGATCTGGAGGTTAGAAGCAACGAGCTTCAAAGCGAACAGGCAAGATTAACTTCACTGGAATCGAGCCTTGACCAGCAATCTTCCCAACTGAATGACATTATCTCTAAAGCCAAAGCCTATCAGCAGACTCTTTCGACGCAACTCTCCGAGCTAAATTCTATACAACAGTCAATTATTGCCGCAAAACTTGCAGGTCTCCACATCCCGCTGACCGCTTATGCCGGTCTTGGAGGAGGATGCTCGAGTGACATAAGCCCGTATAAAGACCCGGGATTTTCGGGAACAAAATTCGGATTCTTCACTTATGGAGTGCCAAACAGAGTAGGACTCAACCAATACGGAGCTCTGGGAAGGGCCAATGCCGGGGAGGGCTATAACGATATACTGAATGCTTATTACACAAATTTTCAGATTTCAAACCTGGGTGACCCCAATATTACCGTCTCAGGGACAAACGATTATGGAGAGACAGTAAACCAGACATGGGACCTTGAAACATACCTTCAGCACGTATACGAAATGCCGGCGAACTGGCCCCAAGCAGCTCTGGAAGCGCAAGCTATTGCAGCACGCTCTTACGTAATGGCCGCAACCAACAACGGAGCAAGCTCTATTTGCGCGGACCAGCATTGTCAGGAGGTAAAACTTACGGGCCACGATAACCCGTGTGACGGCTGGTGCCAAGCGGTAAAAGCTACCGCAGGCCAGGTTATGACAAGCGGAGGCTCTCCTATAAAGGCTTGGTTTTCTTCAACCCATGGAGGCTACGTCCATTCCTCCGCAGACATAGGCTGGGCCGCAACATCCTACACGAAAACTGCCCAAGACGCGTCCTCTAATATTGGGAGCTTTTCCGACTTGCAAAACAATGCATATGATAAAAGCTCGCCCTGGTTTTATTGCGACTGGGGTTCGAGGAGCCAGTACAACGGAACAGCCTGGCTTCAAAGCAGTGAAGTTGCGGACATCGTAAACGCTATTCTTCTTGCCGAAAAAGATTCAAGTACGGTAAATCACCTGTACCAGACGGACAAACCCAATCCTGCAGGAACGGATACCTGGGATGCATCAAGGGTAAGGCAGGAACTTCAGAATAGAGGAGTAACGCCTTTTAATTCGGTAAGCAATATTTCTGTTTCCGCAGATTTTGGCTCGGGAAGCGTTACGAGCGTAAATGTATCGGGCGATGCCGGAAGCGTCACGATAAACGGCCAGGATTTTAAAAACTACTTCGATTTAAGGGCTCCTTCAAATATTCAGATCGTAGGTCCTTTATTTAATGTTGAGCAAAGATAGTTTTTGCTTTTTTGACAGCAATTGTTATACTATAGAAAATGGCCGACACGAACGTAACATTCGCAAAAATAGTAGCAACTCCCACTCTTTATTCCTGGGCCCAGGCTTACAATGCCGGTAAGCTTTTTGCCGTTCTTTCACTTGAAAAAAATCAGGAGGAAACGGAGGAAAAAGACCTCTTGAATATTTTGGGAAAAGAGATACTCGACAAGCTGGAACAAGAATACTACAGCTTGGAAACAAAAGACCTTGAATCCATTAAAAATGCCGTTTTGGTAACCTCAAAAAAAATCCCGGAAAATATATTTTGCTCTTTCGTAATCGGAGCAGTCGTCAACAATATATTTTATGCTTTTGTTCTAGGCAAAGGGAAAGTTGACATAAAAAGAGGGGATAAATACGGGACAATTCTTCACATAGAAGAAGCCCCCTCTTCCTCCATCAAAGCCGCCTCGGGATTTTTACAAGACAACGATGTCATAGTCCTTCAAACTATTCAATTTGCGGATATTTTCCCTTCCGAAGTTATATCTTCCTCGATTGACCATCTCCCCCCCAGTGAAATCGCAGAAACACTTGCTCCAACGCTTCACTCGAACGAAAAAGCGTCGGGAGCAGCGGCTGTGATTACTTCTTATAAAGCACTTCTTACCGAAACAGCAGATGAAGAAACTGCGATAGGAGAAGAACATGGATCCGGGAAAACCAAAGATGAAGAAAAAGACCAGAAAGAACAAAAAGAAGAACCGGCAAAAAGCGACGATTATTTTCCCCAGGCTCCCGTTGAGGTAAAATCGACTTCTTATTTCTCGAGGTTCAAGCTCCCGTTTACCCTACCCGTCTCAAACTTAAAACTTCCTAAAATTCATAACATTAACCATTCCAAGAAGATATTCCTGACAATTGCCGTAATAATTGCAGTCGTGTTTGTCGCAAGCATTTATCTTGCCACAAAAAAACAGAACGATCAAAAAACACAGGCTCTTTTCGCCCAAGTTTATCCACAGGCTCAGAAAAAATACAACGAAGGGGAAGATTTACTGAGCCTTAATCAAAGCCTGGCTCACGACAGTTTTCAAGCAGCTCAAACGATGCTTGAAAACGGAAAAGGAGAATTTCCGAAAAATTCGGCCGAGGAAAAACAAATACTTGCCCTTCTTGCAAAAGTAAATCTGGCGCTAAATTCATCTTCGGGAGTAAATTCGACTTCGGCAAGCCAAGTCGATGCCTCGACAAGTCCTATCTTATCATTGGAAATCAAAAATCCACAGGCTTCTTATTTTGCACAGGATAACAATACCTTTTATTACATAGACTCAAACGGACTATCCTCAGTCTCCTCTTCCGGCGGCACGGCAAAAGTAATAATTAAATCCTCCGACCTTCCTAAAAACATAGGGGGACTAAGTGTCTATTATGGAAATATTTATGTTTTGGACAAAGATAACAAACAGATAGATAAATTTGTTGAAACTTCGGGGGGATATACTAAAACAAACTATTTCGGCGGAATTTCTCCTGACCTTTCAAATGCAGACGCAATGACGATAGACGGTTCTATCTGGGTTCTTTTTTCAAACGGCTCGGTGGAAAAATTCCTCAGGGGAAATCCCGAAAATCTTACCGTCTCGGGCCTTGATAAGCCGTTCTCTTCTCCCACAAGAATTTATACAACCGCCGATTTTAATAATGTCTACGTATTGGACAGGGGAAACTCAAGAATTGTAGTTCTGGATAAAAACGGGAATTATGTTGCCCAATACCAATCACCGATACTAAAAAATGCAAACGACTTTGAAGTGCTCGAATCAAGCAAAATAATTAATATTCTTTCGGGAGGAAAAGTTTACCAAATTAATCTTAAATAATTAATCCTGATTAATTATCCGCGGTGAATCGTACGCTTTTTGAAAAGCTTTAAGCTGCAACTCCCTGTTCCCCCGCCATGAAGAAAGCGGAAGAACAGACGTCCCAAAAGGAAAACTCTCCTCGGCATCAATATTTCCTTCAAGGACTATTCCGCCTCCGTGTACGTATATGGTACCGTCGGGCATTACCTCTATTCCTATTGCGCTGTCTAAATGTTCGCCCCTTGACCTGTCGTCCGTTCCCCAAAAAAATCCGAATACAACGCTGTCTTGCGAAAGAGGCCAGCCCAGGTCTTCAATAAGCTCACTTCCAAGGCCCTCCCTTCCCTCTATTACGGAACCGTTAAGCAAAGCTTCCGTTTTTTTGAGGATATCCGGAAACTCACTTTTTTGATAAAAAGCCAAAGCCGTTTGTCTTTTGTTCTCAAGAAGAACCTGAAAATCCATGTATTCGTTCGGGGAGACTGAATGAATAAGGGCTTCAGGGAATGCCATTTAGATATTTATAATCTAAAAGAGTTCCTTTTAGCAATAGGAAGATTTGAGTATGTGGTATTATTGAGTTGCTCAAATATGAAAATAACAAACAGAAAAGCATTTTACGATTACGAAATAACAAACCGTTTTGAGGCCGGAATAAACCTTTCGGGTTCGGAAGTAAAAGCAATAAGGCTCGGACAGGCAGATATCAGCGGGAGCTTTGTAAAAATAATAGGAAGCGAGGCATATCTGGTAAACTCTAAAGTTTTTCCTTACCAAAATGCCAGAACCGAAGGATACGACGAGAGAAGAACAAGAAAACTTTTGTTACATAAAAAAGAAATCCTGTCTTTAAAGTCCAAAATGGAGGGCGAAAACCTGAGCGTTGTACCTATTTCACTATATACAAAAAACCACTTTATAAAAGTAGAGTTAGGACTCGGAAAAGGGAAGAAAAAATATGAAAAAAGGCAGTCCATAAAGAAAAAGGATATCCAAAGAGAGCTCGAACATGAACTTGGAAGCCGAGGCTAGAACTTGACATTTTGAATTCAATTTTGGTATAATTCATGGCAATTGGGGATGCATCGCATCGACAAGATTCGCTCTTTAAAAAACGCAAGCCGGCTTTGATTAACAGCCGTAAAACATAATCAAAATATAAATGCTAGAAATTCATATTCTGGCGGTCAATTCGCTTATGCATTAAATGCTTAAGCTTATCGATCTGTCTTTTAAGCTCTTTCTCGGTGGAACTTTTAAGGCATAACTTTAGCCGGGAGAACAATAAGGAAAAGGGTTTGTTCCTTATTTGAACTTATCAAACCTTGGCTTTGTTTCGTTTCCCTCCGGTTGGAAAGAAGCAGGGTGACTTTAATAAACCGGATAAGCTTGTAGAATTTTTTTAAATTGTTTTCTTGGACTCCGAGTCACTCTCGGACATCTCCACACTTACCCCGCCTAAGGCGGGGTTTTTCGTGCCAGGTTTGGCTTATACTGGATACTGGAAACAATATACTATATACTGGCTTTATGGCCAAAATCTTTATATTCCGCCACGGTCAGACGCTCGACAATAAAGAACATACCTTCTCCGGTTTTAGGCAAACGGACTTAACTTCCGAAGGAATGGAAGAGGCCAAGGGTATAGGCGAAAAACTGAAAAATGAGAAAGTCACAAAAGCTTACCAGTCAGATCTTATCCGCTCGCAGCATACTCTTGATCTCGTATTAAACCCCTGGCATAAAAATGTAGAAATAACTACGGACGCAAGAATTAAGGAAAGGGACTATGGAGATCTTACGGGAAAAAATAAAGACGAAGTAGAAAAAGAGAATCCCGAACTTTATAAGCTCTGGCACCGCTCTTACGATGTTGCACCGCCCGGAGGCGAAAGCATACAGATGGTGGAAAAAAGAGTCCTTGAGTTTCTTAACGATGTTCTTCCTACCTTTAAAGAAAACGACGTTGTCTTTATTTCCGCTCACGGAAATTCGCTTAGGCCAATGAGAAGGTATTTTGAGCACTTGTCCGTGGACGAAATGTGCTCTTTTGAACACACACCGGGTAAAATATACTCATACGATTTTGACCTTTAAATGGTATAATTGGAGGACCTAGAAGGAGGAGTCGCATAGCTAGGTCCATTGCGAGGGTTTGCTAAACCCTTGAGCTCTAAAAAGCTCGCGTGGGTTCGAATCCCACCTCCTCCGCACCAAAATGAACAAAAAGATCTCCTTGCTCAAAACTTTTAAAATCCCGCTTGTTATTTTAGTGGGAATTTTTGTCTATATTGCCCTTGAGCTTCTTGGCTTTAAATTTCCTGCCGTTGTAGTTGCCGTTGTTGTTACTTTATTGGGCAGCTTCAGGCTTATAAAAGAATCCATAGAAGGCCTTTTAAAGAAGAATTTTGCTCTTGATTATATAGCTATTCTTGCAATTGCCGTTTCTCTTATAACAGGAGAGTATATAGTAGCCGCTATTCTGGCGTTGATGATAGAAAGCGGAAGAACGCTTGAAGATTACGGTATAGCGCAGGCTAAAAAATCCCTTACAAAGCTTGCCGAAAGGATTCCGGACCAGGTAGTTTTGTGGGAAAACAAAAAAGCCGGTGCAAAAATAAGCATAGGAAAAGTCAAGGTAGGAGATTTTATACTGGTACGGCGCGGAGAAGTAATAGCCCTTGACGGAATACTCGAATCCGAAGCGGGGTTTGCCGACGAATCTTCCTTAACCGGAGAACCCTATACTGTTGAAAAAATAAAAGGAGATCCAATAAGAAGCGGAACCGTAAATGTGGGTGATGCGATAATAGTAAAAGTTACAAAAGCAGAATCCGATTCCGGCTATAAGA
Organism: bacterium; assembly: GCA_021813145.1. Classification (GTDB taxonomy): domain Bacteria; phylum Patescibacteriota; class Microgenomatia; order Levybacterales; family UBA12049; genus JAKALS01. The sequence continues at coordinate 52,892 of JAKALS010000003.1, read as the reverse complement.
AAATTATCGATCTTGTAAAAAAAGCCCAGGATGAAAAATCCCCTTTTATAAGAATGGCCGACAAATATAGCGGTATTTTTACCGTTATTACCCTGGTCATTACCGCTTTTGCCTATGTATTTTCCGGTTTCGACTTAACGAGAGCGCTTTCGGTCTTGGTAATTGCAACTCCATGTCCTTTAATAATCGCAACACCAATAGCTCTTTTAGGCGGTGTTAATTCGGCGTCAAAAAAGAACATAATTGTCAAAAAGCTCGCCGCTGTAGAAGTATTATCCAGGGCAAAAGCTCTAATTTTTGACAAAACGGGAACAATCACATTGGGCAAACCGAGGGTTGTTGAATTCCTAAACAATAGTAAAGAAAAAGACCTTGACCTTCTTGCGGTTTCTGAGGCTATAGAGAGGAATTCTTTACACCCTCTGGCAAAAGCCATAGTGAATTTTGCAAAAGATAAGCACTCCAAAGTAATACACGCTGAAAATATAGAAGAAAAGGTGGGCCAGGGAATAATGGGTACCGTTGAGGGAAAAAGATACAAACTGGCAAAACTTGAAAGCAAAGAAGGAATGTCTATAGGCATATACGAAGGAAAAACGCTTCTTGCAGTTTTCAGATTTGAAGACGAGGTAAAACAAGAATCAAAAACAATAATACAAAATCTTAAAAGCTGGGGATTTGAACTTTATATATTCACGGGCGATAAAAAAGAAGCTGCTGAAAAAATGGTAAAACAACTGGGACTTGACGTTGTAATAAATGCCGAGTGCACGCCCGAAGACAAACAAAAAGGAATACAAAAGCTCAAAAAAGAAGGAAAAGTAACCGCGATGGTAGGTGACGGAATAAACGATGCTCCTGCTCTTGCTCTCGCAGATGTCGGGATGGTTTTTTCAAACGAAGAACAAACCGCAGCCTCGGAAGCTGCCGATATTGTTTTTCTGGGAGGAAATTTCTCCCTTGTAGTCGAATCCTTAAATATCGCAAAAAGGACAATTGCAATAGCAAAACAAAGTATATTTTTCGGAATAGGATTAAGTATTTTAGGTATGGTTTTTGCTTCTTTTGGCTTGGTCCCTCCCATCGGGGGAGCATTTTTGCAGGAAGCGATAGACGTTGCCGTTATTATAAACGCACTAAGAACCAGCAGATAATCAATTCTTTGGGGAAACCTTAGACGCGTTAATTTCTTTTATTATCATCTCCATGCTTTTTCGGGCTTCTGTTAAATCGACTGATTCCGAAGAATTTGTTAGCGCGTCTTCTATTTCTTTATCTGTCTTTTCAACAACTTTCCCATAAAACTTTTCATCCGGTTTTTCTCCTTTTTCATCCACCTCAGCAAGCAATTTATCAAAATTTTCTCTAATTTTGATGTCATAAACTAAATAAAACGCCTCCCAAATTAAATCCGTGGTTCTTGCTTTTTCATCCGGGCCCATTGACTCATACCTTTCCAAGAGATCGAGTTTAAAATCACTCGGAAAAGGAAGAAAATTAATTATTGTTTTTATGTCAAAGTTTTTCATGTACTTATACTAAGCCCCCATTCAGTAAATTCGTTTACGGCATTTTCGCCAACCGTTCTACCAAAATCCGAGCCTGCTGTAGCCCTTGTTCTTAATTGATTCCTGAGTCTTCTTGCAAAGGCATCAATATCTCTGCTTCTTACTCCGAATGCATTTTCCAGTCTTGTCATTAAAAGGTCGGGGTTAGAGCCCAGATTTTTCCAAATCTGCTGAAAAGCTCCGTTTCTATCGGCGGCATTCTGATAATCGGTTAATATATTTAAAACTTCCAACACGTTCCTTGGAAGATTTGAAGCTTGTTCCGCAGCCGTGTACCCTTCTCTTCCTGCCGTAACGTGTCCTACATCCTCAAGGACGGCTCTTTGATCACTCAAAAAGTATGCCTCTGCTGCCTTTGATTTAACTCTGCCTCTGTTATCATATATCTCCTTTACCATTGTAAGTTGGGCTATCTCTGTCGCCATATCGACATTCCTGATAATTCTTGCCTGGGCCGATTCTGCTGTTTGAATTCTGCTGTTTTCTTCTTTAATGGAATCCTCTAAATATTTCAGTTTTCCTTTTGCCCAAGCCTGGGCTCGTTCAGCTTCCGCTCTTGCTCCGGCTACCGGAGCGCCTGCGGCAACATTTCTCCTCTCAAGTTCGTCTAAATTTAAAATTGTCAACTGTTCAACTGTTATACCTCTTGCATGGACAGTGTTAAAATCTGCTTCCATTGGCCCCAGAGCCGCATCATTCCTTTCTGCTTCTCTGGCCCTTGCCTGGACGATTGCTCTTCTTACCATAAGCCTATTTTCTGCAACACGGTCTTCACTTTCCGGCCAACCGTTAGCGGGATTAGCCGCATTCTGCGTATTTACCGCTGCTAAAATTGCCGCATAATCACCGGCATCAATTGTAGTCTGAGGGATACCCCATCCCGTAAGAGTTGTTTCGGCAGCTGCAATATCCTCTGTTATTTTAGCGCCCGCCGTAACCTCCGGAGACGCTAAAGCATGCTCCTCCAGGGCTTTTGCCCTTTGACTTAATTCCTTTATTTTTAAAATTGCCTGATCTAATTTTTGAGAATCTTCATGTATAGGCCTCATTCTCCTCTCATACATATTATTTGCTGCTTCTATTGCTTTATCCTGAGCTTTAGGAGGAAGTCCTGCAATTCTTGTCTGTTCGCTTACGAAAGCGGCATCTGCCGCCTGCTCCCTTTGTGCAATATTTCCTATATTATGGCTTCGACCGTCGAGGAAAATTGTAATATTTGCAGGCCCCCCCGTATCGGAAATTGTCCTTTCTATTGCGCCTATTGCATCTTCCGCCGATGCAAAAGCGGCAGCACCGGGAACAACCGTTCTGCTTACCAATTCCGAAAGATCCGACTTCGCGGTTTCTACTTCTTTTACTTTACCCCTATACCCGGCAACTGACTGCCCATTCCCCTCAAGGCTTGCTTTGTCCGCCTGAAGTTTTTGCTGTTCTTCCTCGGCTCCTGATATTCTCGATCTTAAAGCTGTTCCGCCTTCTCCCCTTGCGGTAATTGCATCTGCCAAAAGTTGTCCCCTGTCCCTTCCTTCCCGCTGTCTTTCTCTAAAATAATCTCCAAACCTTCCCATTATTGCCTCCTGCTGTGAATTTCTATATATGTCTCTCCTTTGAGTGGGAGTAAGACCTCCCGCCATCCCTCCATTCGCTTCAAATCGGTGAAAAATTTCGTTTTGTAGCTTAAGCCTGGACTCTTCTGGCCTTATACCATCTGGATTGTTTAAAAAATCTATGGAAAGCGCATCCATTCTTTCTCTTGGTACTCCAAGGTTTGCCATATATTCCCATCTAAGCATTATTATTCCAACAGCCTCGTTTTTTGCATCTCCCGCTGCCGTCGAGCGTTCGGGATGTATCGGATCCACATCCAATAAATATTTAGCTCTTAAATCTTCCCCGGCCCTAGCAGCCTCTCCCGCTATATCTTGGTCCTTGGTCAATATTAATCTTGGACCCTCTCTAAATGTTCTTCCGACTGTTGCCCCAAGAGTTGTTCCGCCCGCTGCGCCCGCCGTCGCTCCTTTAAGCGCTCCTGCTATTGCACCGGGAAAGCTTCCTAGAGCTCCACCGACAATTAAGCCGGATACGCCACCAAAAGCTGCTCCTCCTGCGGCTATCGGCTCAAGGTCCTCAATTGCGGCACGCAGGGAAGTTCTAGGCCCGATTCTTCCTCCGCTTGATTCTCTTTTTCTTAAAGCATCGCTTAGCCTATTCAGAACTTCTCTCACTTTTCCCTGGTCCGTCGGAAAATCAATAATTTCAGCTACGTCACGGAGGTCGGTTCTCGAACCGGGTCTTTGCATCTGCGCCCTTAACCCTAAGGCAGCCAGCGTGTCCCTTGCGTATCTTTCTGCAACAACCATTATATTTTCCATCATTTGCGGATGAGAGGAAATAATTTCCCTTACCTGATCGGGAGATTTTAATTGCCTTTTTCCGTTATTATCCTCCGTAAAAGATGCCAGCAGCGCTTCATCTTCTAAATAGGAGATGCCAAGGGCGGACTGCTGCCGTTTCATGGCATCATAGGCATTTACCTTATTTCCGCCTACCATAACCTCAAGACCCTGCATGTCAATTAATTTTTGCGCATAGGCAATAGCAAAATCCTGAAGACCCGTAACAACTTCCGATTTTAGAACAACCGTTTCCGAGGGTCGTACTCCTTCCGTTACGCTCCTATTTCCGGGACCCATTGCAGGAAGTCCCATTAAACCTTCTCTCACTTCGTGTCTTGGGATCTGGACTCTCGGACCCTCCGGTTGAACTGCCGGTTGCGATCCAGTTGAAGGCTCCACCGGGGAACGTCCCTTCTCGGTTATAACATGAACATCCGCTGCTGTTGCCTCGGCCATAATTTATTATTAGTTGATTTGACAAAATATTTCAACTACTATAATCTCATGAGTGAAATAGGCCCGTTGCTGCCTCCTTCCGAAACGGCAGCCCACCAAGAACAAGCTCCTACTCCACTCCCTTCAGAAACAACAAAACAACAAGAACAAAGAAACTGGATAAATGGAGCTAAAAAAGATGCCGAAATTGTAGGCCGAAGGCTTGTTGAAACCTTGGCTGCAACATCCAAAACGGACGAACAACTAGAAGCAGACGGACAAGGCCATATAATTGTGCTTAAAAAGCTTGTTGAGATGAGAGGAGATGCTAAAGCGCTCGGAGACGGAGAGGGAAGTTTCTTCAAAGATCCAAATACCCAAAAGCCGACCACAATTGAGATAACAAAAGGAAAACCCCTTTTTGTAAAAACCGACTCCGGAACAACAATTAGGGTAACAAGGCTTGTAGGCTTTGCGAATAAAAACGGTTTGGAAATAGGAATTGTCCAGTCAATGGACAACAGCGCAAATCTAGAGATCCCGATAGACAGGCTTATTGACGGACAGGTTGCTTCCGAACAGGAAAGGATTTCCGGAGAATTTGAAGGAGCTGCAAAAACAGTTTTCGAATATTATGCATCACAGTTCTCGGACGGTGAAAATGCTCAGCGGGCGGAAGAACAATTTTTCGGGGAGGGAGTAGATTTAGATAAAACACAAAAAACAATAGAAGAAGCAGCTCAAGCTGCCGGTTTTATAACAAGCTCCGATATCGAAGCGTTTATAGACTCCCAGATGCCAAAACCCGAAGACGGAAAAGAATTAACGCCGGAAGAGCAGTCACAAATACAAAGTTTGACCGGAATCCGGGAAATCGCAGCGGGAAAAACGGTAATAGACGGACAAGCCCTTGTGAAAATAATAACAAGCGGACAGGATATAGATCCCGAAACAGTAGCCCAAAACCTGGCAAACGCAAATAAGAGCATCGAGGAGACAAAAAAACTTCTTGAAGAAATTGATAAAAGTCTGGAGCGGGAAGGCTTAGCGGAAGATTTAAGGCTTAAGCTTGAAAAACAAAAGGAAGAAGTTAGCCTTAGGCTTACGGGATTTCAAGCTCAAAAAGCTCCTCTTGAAGAGATTCAAATGCTATTTGATCTAACGGGTGGAAAAGGTATAGATACAATAACTAATGAGTATTGGGAGCTTCTTTCTTCCGGAAAAATAACAACAGAACATGCAACCGCCATAAGAGAGGCTTTTAGGGTTGGGAATTTGGAAAAAGCATTAAGCGGTATTCTTGCAGAAGCGCCTAAACAAGAAAAGGGAGAAACCGATGACAAATTTGAAGAAAGGAAGAAAAAAATAGCAGAGGTTCAAAAATTGAAAGACAGAACAAAAAATGCGGGAATAATTGCACTTTTACTACTTTTTACAAGTATAGATTTTATAAACCCGCTTAAAAATGGCAGATAAATTACCCCCGTAACTCTAGCGTTTAAGCCAAAGTTAAACTATAATGTCAAGCAAGGAGAGGTCGCATAGCGGACTAGTGCAATGGTCTTGAAAACCATCGTGGCAGCAATGCCACCGTGGGTTCGAATCCCACCCTCTCCGCCGAGTCTAACTCGAATCCGCCCTTCGACAAGGACATTCTGCTGTAGATAAGTTCCTTTCGTTGACTTAAAGGTATCTTTAATATAAAGTTAAATTATGACTGTCCAAAAAGCACCTGAAGTTAAAAAAGAAACTCCGCAAAAAGAATCATCAAAGGAAATTAAAGAAACAACCGAAGAAGTTCCGCAGGTTAAAACTCTTCTTGCATGGACGGCCCCGGGAAGACCTTTTAAAAAAAGGACAAAACAATATTATTTAACGAGTCTTCTTATTATGCTTTTCGTAGAAATTATTCTTTTTCTTTTTTCGCAATATATGCTTATGCTTGTTGTTTTATCGCTTGTCTTTGTAGCTTTTGCCCTGGCAAGCGTACCACCCAGGGATTTTCACTTCAGAATAAGTACGGAGGGGGTAACAATAGAAGACCATTTTTTCTTATGGCAGGAGCTCTACGACTTTTATTTTTGGAACAGACAGGGAGTCAGGGTCTTACACATAAGAACCCATGCTTTTATACCCGGAGAGCTAACGATAACGCTCGGAGATGTAAGCGAAGACCATGTAAAAAGTATACTTTTGCCTTATCTTCCCTACCGAGAATATATAAAACCCACTTTTATGGACAAAGCCGCAGACTGGCTTACAAGGAATTTTCCCCTCGAAGGAACTATTTAGGTTTGCTAAGAATCCTCCAATAAAGTAAAATACACTTTGCAAGTGCCCGTAGTTCAACGGATAGAACACTTGGTTGCGGTCCAGGCGGTTGGAGGTTCGATTCCTCTCGGGCACGCAAACGGAGAGGTCGCATAGCGGACTAGTGCGGCGGTTTCGAAAACCGCTGTCGTCGAAAGGCGACCGTGAGTTCGAATCTCACCCTCTCCGCAGTAAGTAAGAATTATGAGATTTGAATTTTCTGCCGGCGGAGTCGTATTTAAAAAATCAGTAATCAGTAATCAGCAATCAGCAATCCTGATCTTGGTGTCTCAGCATTCCCAACACCACGGTTGGGTTTTTCCTAAAGGTATTATCGGAGACCACATAAAAGGAGAGGGAAAAGAACAAACGGCGGTAAGGGAAGTAAAAGAAGAAACAGGTGTTAGCGGTAAAATAATAAAGGCTTTAAGTCCTGTTCAGTATTGGTACGTTCTGGAGGGCGAGAAAATAAAAAAAACCGTATATTATTACTTAATGGAATATTTATCGGGAGACATTAGTGAGCATGATTGGGAAATGGAAAATGTTGAGTGGATAAAACCGGAAGAAGTTGAAAACAGATTAACCTATAAATCGGACAAAGAGGTCTGGAAAGAGGCTCAGAAACATCTAACATCTAGTATCTAGTTTCTAGCATCTAGTTTGGAGGGGTCGCATAGTTGGTCTAGTGCGCTTGCTTGGAGAGCAGGTATATCCGCAAGGATATCGCGGGTTCGAATCCCGCCCCCTCCGCACCAAGGGATGAGAAGTTTATGGTGAGCATAGTCGAACCAAATCCCGCCTCTCTCCGCCAATACGACTGCTGCGCTTGACATAAGCCACAAAATAGGACAAACTGATTTTAGGATGAAAATCTCTGTCCGTTTGTTTTTTATTGGACTTCTTCTCATAACGGGACTGTTTTTTGCTAAAACCCTAACCTTTGCCCAATCAGATTCTTCTCAAACAAATCCCTATCTAAATGCCAATACCAATAGCGATGTTCCTCAAAACATGAATACATTGACTCAAAATGTAATGATCCAAACCCTCTCAGCAATAAGCTGCCAGCTTGCCGGAGTTGATCCTTCAAACCCTAAGGCTCAATGCTTAGGGGTTGACAAAAAAACGGGAAAAATAGGATTTGTCCAGAATAGCGGAGGGGCTATTGCGGTTATGGGTAGCCTTATTACCATGACTCTTAATCCGCCCGTTCATACAAGCGACTTCATTGCCTATGTAAGGGACAATTTCGGGATTACAAAGCCGAGTTATGCCGCAACCGTAAAACAAGAAACCGGATTTGATCAGCTCTCTCCCCTAATGAATGCCTGGATCGTATTTAGAAACCTCGTCTATTTAATTTTTGTATTGATTTTTATAATCATCGGTTTTGCGATAATGCTTAGAATAAAAATCGACCCCAGAACCGTAATGACAATTCAAAATCAGATTCCAAAACTAATAATAGGTATTTTGTTTGTTACTTTTTCTTTTGCGATAGCAGGTTTGTTGGTAGATGTAATGTGGGTAGCTATTTATCTTATTATAAATGTGCTTACCCAAGCAGACCCTAATATCATAAATTCCGCCAGCGCAAGCGCTCAGGCCGGACACCTTACGTCAAATCTTTACACTACACCGCTTAATTTTGCAAATGACGCTTACAATGGAGGCATTTTAGGTGTCGCCACAAACGCCTCAACTTCTATTGCCAACATCATTCTTAGTCTTTTCTCCAATGGAGGAGCTGCCCAGACAACTGCCGGAAACGGTTTTGTAGATCTTTTAACAAACCCCGTGGGAACAGTTCTTGGGGCCGTGATAGGCGGACTACTCGCATTCGTAGGCGGAATACTTGCTTTTATAGTTATAACAGTTGCCATTTTGTGGTCTCTTTTCAGGCTTTGGTTTGCGCTTCTTTCTGCTTATATATTCACTCTTGTAGACGTAATTTTTGCGCCTTTTTGGATAATAGGAGGCTTAATTCCCGGGACCGGTAACTCTTCTAATGTCGGGTTCAGCGCATGGCTCAGGGACATGCTTGGAAATCTTTCGGCATTTCCAGTAACAATAGCAATGTTTTTAATTGGAAAGTTGTTTATAGACTCATTTGGAAGTTCTTATCAGGCGGGGCAATTTGTCCCTCCTTTAATAGGAAACCCGGGAGCCACAAACACGGTTGGGGCATTAATAGCACTGGGTGTTATCTTTACCACTCCGCATGTTGTCAACATAACCAAAGCTGCCTTTAAGGCTCCCAAGATTGACCTTGGTCCAATCGGCCAGGCTGTTTCTGCCGGAGTCGCCTATCCCACCAATGTAGTAAGAAATGTGGGTGGCACAATAGCTGCATCAAGAGAGGTAATCGCACTAAAGGAAGGGGCAACAAAAGGCGCTCCTCCTGAATATGGCGAGCGAAAATTAGGACGAGCCTTCATAGGTAGAATGTTTGGAAGAGGATAATTACTTAAGTCCTTTTGTTATCTCATCGGGAAATATAAGTTTTAGAAATTGAATTCCCAGCGTTGGACCTAAAAGGAGCAATATCATCCTTGCGGACCTCCTGAGGTTATCTATAATATAAGCCTTATTTCTTTTCTTCAATTCTTCAAGTTGTGAAGGCCCTCTCGCTATATTTGTCCCGATCGCTCCTTGTTGGGCCAATGAGTCTAAAAATATCGACTTATCCTGTTCATCCATGGAAATATAATTCCCCCTGTAAAATTTTTCCATTTCCGACCTTGGGTGCCTTGTGGCTTTTTCTATTGCCCCTATCCATTTAGAACGGTCGTAAGTAGAAGCCATATCCAACCAGGCGTTTAAAAACGGCTCCAGTTTTCCTTGGGCCTCTCCTCTTCCCGTAACAAGTGCTCTTTTTTGTACGAAAGTTATAAATGCCTTGGACGGGTCGGCCGGAGGATGTTCAATCAAACCGTTTAGCGCACCCCAGGATTCCGCAAGGTTGCCCTGGTCCGAAAGCAAAATCCTAAAAAGGTTTTCGTCTCCCAAACCCCCAACTCCGTCCCTTGTTTTGCTCCAGGCAACATGGGGGGCATCGTCGATTATAAAAGTGAAAGGTTTTTCCGCAGAGACCACATTATTTACAAATTCTCCGCTTAAAGAAGTTCTTATGATTGTTTTTAGAACCTCTTGCTCTTCTCCGGTTAATGCATTCCCGTACTCCTCGGAAAAGTATTTGGACAATATCTGATATTTATAGTCATCACTTATCTGTGATACATCTTTAAGTTTTTTAGTCGAAAAATCATATGTTTCTCCCGCCTCTTGTTTCAGGCTGTCTATATCCAAAGTTTTCCTATGTTCATGTTCGTCAAAATATTCTTCTCCTTCTTTCCTGAGCCTTATGGAATTTGCCATTCCCATTTTTATTGCCATTCCCTGCCAAACTCTTTTTTGCTCGGGAGAAAGAGAGCTTAACACTTCGGGAGAAAGAGAAGTAAAAGCAAGAGGATCGTAAATTGCAATTTTTCGGTATATTCCTCTTTTTAACTCTTCGCTAAAAGGTGAATATTTTCCCAAAACTGAAAGGTAAAGTTTTTGCCCCAGAGCCAGGGCTGCAACATTTTCGTTATTGGAAAATTCTTTATCCGAACCCCCCTCAAGTCCTAAAGCGGGATCATATTCAGCTCCCGTGCTCTCTGCCAACCTAGTCAGCTCGTCGTTAAAGTATTCCAAAACATTGCCTTCTTTATAAACAGGGTTTCCTTCTGCGTCTTCCCCGGTTTTTATCCTGAATCTCATATCCCCTAAAAACATTAACTGCGACCTCCAACTGTGACTTTCGACATCAAATGCGTTAAAGTTGTTCATCGCCCAGGAATTTTCGGCAATACCAAAAAGGGAAGACGTTTTTTTGCCATTTTTATAATTATCGAGAATCCTTTCTTGAAGATACCTTTGTCCCGCAGAAGTAAAATACCTGGCAGCTGTAATTTTAATAGGGGCAAGTGTTCTTACTATATATTCGTAAGGGACCGAGCCTGCTCTTTCCGCCGTTTGAGTCGGAATAGAGCCCAAAACGGTATACATTGCAAACCTTTGTGTACCTGCAAAAAGTGTTTTCCCTATAGAAAGCGCCCTATCTATTTCCCAATCCGTCAAAGGCCTTTCTCCCTGCTTTATCTGGCTTTTTCCTTTAAGAGCCATTATTGCCTCTTTAACTTCGTGGTCTATATCCTCAACGTCTCCCGCGCTTAACCATTCCCTTTTTTGCGAAACCTTAAGACCCGTAAAAAGCTCGTATAATGAAATTACGTCTTTTACTCCCGAGACTTCGTTTCTCATAAAATCAATTCCGTGAGCCTTTAACTCCTTCTGCATGAATTCTTTATAGGCATCGCCCTGGGTCAGGTTTCTTCGAAGTTCGTGGGCCATTTCCCTGATTTCTATCATGCTTCCTATATACCTTGAGAATTCATTATTAAAGCGGGAAAGGCTAAGGGCTTTTAGGAGGGTAAGGTTTTCTCTGGCCTGAAAGGAGTCTATCGAATATCTCGCCTCTGGAGACCCCTGTTCGGGAAGTCCTATGATTTTTTCAAGCGCCCATTCAAAAAGGACTCTTCTTGAAGCAGTAGATATTCTATAGCGTGCCCCTTCTTCGTCTACATAATCCTGCTCGGGGTTTGTAATAAAATCTGCAAAATATCTTATTAAATCTCCTCCGGGCTCAAGCTCATCTACAAATTTTTTAAGCTCGGGTGTTTTTGCAAAATCCGGAGTATCGCTTGCAAGCTGGGAAAGAGTGTCTTTGGTTTGAATGCTTCTCGTAAACTCTTCGAATGTTCTTTCCACTCTTTCCGCATGGCTTTCCCTATGTTCAGGTCTCCTGGGAGAAATCCCTGCCGCTTCTTCTGCGGGCCTATCTATTCCTTCCGGCGGATTAACTGCTTCTTGTATTACCTCTTCTTGTCTTGGCGTTATCGGAGCCTGCTGCTCCTGTCCGCCCGGCTCAGGCATAATTATCCTTTCACCTTCCAGTCTATTTAGATTGGTTTGGTTTGTCAAATTAATTGGTCTTGGTTGCTGCTCTGTCATATTAACCGAAGTTTAGAAAAAGATTTCTCGCTTTGCTTGATATTTACCTAACAAAAAAATTACAATGTACTAACCATGGAACCCAGTCACTTTGAATCACTATATCCGGAGGACACGAGATTTTCCGAGATAAAAAAAATATTGGAATTCATTAAGGAGGGGAATTCCTGCCAAATAATAGGGGTTCCCGGAGTAGGGAGGTCAAATCTCTTGGGGCTTCTTGCCTATAATAAAAAAGTAAAAGAAAAACATCTTGGGGAAAATCAAAAATGGTTCCATTTTGTCCTTTTAAATTTTTCGGAAATAAAAAATAAAACGATTCTAGAGGTAACTAAATTTATTTTTTTGGGGCTTTTGGACTCCCTTAGGGAAAGACGGATGGACAACGAATACGAAAAAATTAATTCCTTCTTTAAGGAAAGCCTTAAGGCCAATGACGAGCTTGTTTTATTTGACGGATTAAAAAAAGCAATAGATTTTTTATCTATAGAAAAAGAGTTTACCGTTGTTTTTCTTTTGGACAGGTTTGAAGAGCATATTCCTTCTTTGTCCCCTGATTTTTTTTCCAATCTTAGGATTTTAAGAAACAGGGCAAAGTACAGATTTTCTGTTGTAATTTCTTCCTCAAGACCGATCGAGGACATCCTTGAGCCGACATTTTTTTCTGATTTTTACGAATTTACAGCCGGGAAGCTTATTTACCTTACCCTTTATGACAGGGCGGGAATGAATTTTAGAATAGCCTATCTTGAAAAAATTACAGGCAAAAAAATAAAAAATAATATTATCGAAGATGTAATTTCATTAACGGGCGGACACGGAAATCTTACAAGACACTCTCTGGAGGCAGTGCTTTCTGTAAATCAAAAAATTAACGGAGAGATTAAGGAGTTTCTACTTAAACAAATGCCCGTAAGAAGTGCATTGTTTGCGATTTGGAATGCTCTAAATCCCGACGAACAAACAAAAATTTCGCTTTTAAATTTTGGAAGCATTGACGTTGAATTCCTGAGAAAATTGGGCCTTGTCAAAGATAATTCACTTCAAATCCCCCTATTAAGGGATTATTTAAAAGATAGCGCAAGGATACGCTCGGAGGAAACCGGAAAAATAGTTTTTGACAAAAATTCGAACCAAATAAAAAAAGGCCAAGTAGTTCTTTCGGACAAGCTTACATCTTCGGAGTTTAAACTTTTAAAATTTTTTATATTAAACGGGAATAAAGTTGTAGAAAGAAATGAAGTGGTAAGTGCGGTGTGGGGAGAAATGCAGTCAACCGCAGGGGTAACCGAACAGGCAATAGACCAACTTATATCAAGATTAAGAAAAAAAATTGAAGACAACCCGAATAGCCCTGTTTATATCCAAACCGTGAAAGGCCGTGGTTTTAAATTTACCCCCTAGTTGCATTTTTCTTAAAAATTAGAGTACGATAAAAATGTGAAAAGAATTTTCCTTTTGGTCTTTTTTGGACTGTTGCTTTTTTTAATATTTTTTCCTAAAAAAACTTACGCCTCTTTTGCCTGCTCCGTCAGTCCTTCCAGTATTAATAACGGCGGGACAATTACAATAGATACAAACGGGAATCTGGCAAACAATAAGGATCTCACATATTATGTTTCCCTAAATGGTAATTTTATAAGAACTAACACCATTAGGTATTCTGTTCCAATCCCCTACTCCGCCTCCTCCGGAAAAGTGACAGCCGCCGTTCCCTCAACTTTTGGGAATGGAGCCTACAAAGTGGGGCTTTTTCTTTCTTCGGACACGGGAAATAATTTGTGCAACAACAGTCCTGTTTTTACGATTGGGAGCGCAGGCTCGGGAAGCGGAGGGACAAGTTGCAATATTTCATTCCTAAACCAATCGTTTACGCCAACCAATAATATAATAATAAAAATGACAGGTCCCCTTGCGTCAGGCAATCCAGACGATCAATTACACACTTATATCCGCATTAATGACAACAACGGGGGGAGCGTTTGGGACGGCTGTGTAACAAGAAGAGATTTAACGAATAGTACTGGATTTGGTTTTGTTCCGCTTTCAACGGGAAGATATTATATGCAAATAAACGACGGGTGCACTCCCGCCCACCTGTTAGAAAAACAGGCATGTTATGCAACTTTTTATGTAGATACTTACGGGGGAGGGGTTAACTCCGCGGGTAACCCTCAAGATCAATCTCCGCCTTCACCCTGCCATTTAGGTTCTACGGTAAAAGGATCCTGTACTGCTGTTGATACCGCGCTTGGAACGTTAGGAACAGAGCCCCAAAGTCTTATAACAAGTCTTTTCGGCTTAATATTAAGCCTCTCGGGGGGAGTGGCGCTTTTACTGATAATAATATCCGGATACAGGCTTTTGGTCTCACAAGGAAATCCGGAAGCGATAAAAGGAGCGAGGGAACAACTAACCGCAGCAATAGTGGGACTATTGTTTATTATTTTTTCTCTTGTTATTCTTGAAATAATAGGGGTTAATATTTTACACATTCCGGGCTTTGGATAATATGAAACTTTTAGCGTTAACTGTTCCGGGAAACAACGGAAACGTGACCATCACCCCGCCCAATGGCGTACCGGATGCCGGAATAAGTACCGGCACTACCCTTATTTCCATTGCGAGCAGTATTTTAATTTTACTCGCAGTAGTCTTAGCAATGGCTTTTATTATTTATGCCGGAATACAGTGGACCATGTCCGGCGGCGACAAACAAAAAATTCAGGCTGCAAGACAAAGGCTTATTTTCTCGATAATCGGACTTATAGTCGTTGTTCTTGCGGGCACCATTGTCAATTTTGTCTATCAACTATTGGGAGTAGGAAAATTGTTCTAAGCTCTTGACAAATCAGCAAAAACACTATATTCTCAAGAAAGAGTAATGAAAAAAGCACTGGGTTTTATCTCTGCCGCATCGTTCTATTTATTGGCAGCCTCAAATGCGTTCGCGCAAATTACGGTTACAATTGCCCCCGGGACGGGTTACGCTCCTACAACTTCTGTTAATCTTGGGAATATACCATCTTTTATCTTATCCTTACTTTTGATCGTCGGGGTACTGGTAGCGGTAGCTTTTTTGATCTATGGAGGAATAAAATGGATTCTTTCGGGCGGGGATAAGGCGGCAGTTGACGCAGCAAGAAAACACATTGTTGCAGCTATAATCGGGTTAGTAATAGTCGTAACAGCATTTGTCATCATAAATATAGTTTTCCAGCTTATAGGGATTTCAAACCCGCTAACGGGCAAATTCTGCATACCAAGCCTTACAAATCCAACCTGCAGTTAACCCACTTGTCTTTTAGTTTTCCTTTTGCTACGCTTATTTCATGCAACCTTGGGGAGACTGCGTTCAAAACGGCGTTGCAACACTAAATTGTATTCCTGTTGTTTTCAATAATCTTGTTTTTTGGCTTATAGGATTAGCCGGAGTTACCGCCGTTTTTTTTATAATCTTCGCAGGAATAAAATTTTTAACGTCAGGCGGCGACCCGAAACAAGTAGAGGGAGCAAGAAAAACGCTTACCTATGCCATTTTGGGGCTTATTCTAATACTTCTTGCAGGCGCTATTATAGCTATAATAGCTCAAATTACGGGAACATCTTGTATTACTAAACCTTTCGGTTTTGGAAATTGTTCATAATTTTCACGGATAGCCTCATTTCCAATATTTTTTGACCCAGTTTGATAATCTTGAAACGCAATTTTTCACGTTATATGCTGAAAATACAATTAAATAACAATTAAGAGATGGAAAATCATCCGATACCACAGGACATAACGGGCTTTCAGTTTAAACTGATCGGCGATATGACCATAAAACAATTTGCCTATCTGGCAGGCGGAATTGTACTTGGTTGGCTTTTGTTCGCAAGCCCCTTTTTTATGCTTATAAAACTTCCCCTTGCCGTCACTTCCATATTTTTAGGCGTAGGAATGGCTTTTTTACCGATAGAGGGAAGGCCCATGGATTTAATGTTTGAAAATTTTATTAAAGCAATTTTTTCTCCGACCCAATTTGTTTACCAAAAAACCGGCGGCCAGTTATGGGAAGATATAAAACCGGTTAAAAAAAGCTCCGCCAAGCTTGTTCCCCAAAAAGAAACTACTTCTCTCTCGGGTGAAGAATTAAAATCATACCTAAATTCTCTTCCAAAGAGGCCAAAAAATCAGTTAGACCAAAAAGAAATGGTTTTTTTTGAATCCTTAAGCAATATGTATTCTGGACAGACGCAGACAAATCCCATTCCACAGGCTCCTCCCGCCCATGCTTTTGCAAACGTACCCGTTCCCGGACAACAGCAGCCACCAACACAACTTCCGGCCGCGTCGCAAGTACAAATACCGGTGGAGCAAGGGCAGCAACAAGAAGAAGAAAAACCTTCGGACGAAGAAGAAACCCTAAAAAGAGAGACTCTCATTCTTCAGCAGGAGCTTGCAGAAGCAAAAGCCGCCGAGACGTCAAAGATAAACTCCACAGAGTATACGGAAGCACACAAAAAAGTAATGGAGCTTGAAACGATGCTTTCCGAAACCGCAAAACAAAAACAGGAACTTGAAAAACAGATAGAACTTTTACAAAAACAATTAACCGCAAACAGGGAGACTGTTTACACGCCTTCAGTTGCGCAGGAACCGGTAAAGGAAACGAGGAACGTAAGAAGTATCCCCCAAAACCTGGGAAAAAGCGTCGGCCTTCCCTTGGCGCCGGAGTTTCCCAATATCGTAACGGGAATAGTAAAGGACCCGAGAGGGAACCCCTTGCAAAATATTCTGGTTGAGGTAAAAGATGCCGAAGGGAATCCCGTAAGAGCATTTAAAACTAATCCGCTTGGGCAATTTGCCTCTGCCACCCCCATAACGAACGGCACATATACCATTGAATTTGAGGACTCCAAGGGAGAGAACAAGTTTGATGTAATAGAGTTTAGCGCAACAGGCCAGATTATTCTTCCCATAGAAGTTATTTCCGTAGACACAAGAGAAGAGTTAAGGAGGTCTCTTTTTAACTAATGGCCAAAACTGCCCGAAAAATCAACGCGACAACGCAAAAGTTTACCGAAATACAGGATATCGTTGATGATGTAGTAATTTTAACAGGAGGAAACGCTTGTCTTGTAATAGAAGTCACGGCAACAAATTTTGCCCTTTTATCGGCAGAAGAACAGGATTCTAAAATTTACTCCTACGCTGCGCTTCTGAATTCGCTGTCTTTCCCTATACAAATCCTCATTAGAAGCAAAAAACTTGATATTTCCTCTTATTTAAAGTTATTAGAAAATGAAGCAAAAAAAACGCAGAACCAGATGCTTGCCGAGCAAATAAGACTCTACAGGGATTTTGTTCAGGAGCTCGTGAAGGTGAATACCGTTTTGGACAAAAAATTCTATATTGTTTTACCTTTTTCTTATCTTGAAAAGGGAGCGGGCGCTGCCGCTGCAAGCGTAAACAAAAAGTCTTTTGACGCGGCTTCCTTCGCCCAGTCGGCAAAAACAGCGCTCCATTCAAAAGCGGAGTCTCTTCACTCACAACTTTCAAGACTAAACCTTAAAGCAAAAACCCTAGGAAAAGAAGAACTGGTAAAGCTTTTTTACGAAATATACAACGAAAGCTCTATAGAAACAGGGCAAGCCGAGGACAACATCAATACTCCTGTTGTTAAAGGGAGGGAAAGCCAATGAGCTTATTCGGAAAAAAACAAAAACAGCAAACGGCAGCACCGCAAGAGCAAAAAACAGCGCCCCGACCGGTGCAAAAAACGTCAATGGGAAAACTCGAAAAAGGAATGGTCTCTTTAACCGACGTAATAGCCCCTTCCTCAATAGAGGTAGATTTCCATTTTATAAGAGTAGGCGAAGATTTTTATAAAACTTCTTTTGTTGTTGGGTATCCGAGGTTTGTTTCGCCAAATTGGCTACAGCCTCTTATTGATTTTGACCATTCCATGAATATTTCTATGTTTATTTATCCTACTTCCTCCCCCGATGTCTTATCGGATTTAAGAAGAAAAATAGCGGAAATGGAGGCCACCATTTCATCGCAGATAGAAGAAGGCCAGCTCGTAGACCCTAAAGTAAAAGCTTCTTTGGACGACGCGCTTGCAGTACAAGAAGAACTGGCAAAAGGCGTAGAGAGGTTCTTTCAATTCAGTCTTTACATTACGCTTTCCGCGGAAAGCGTAAAAGATCTTGACGAAGCTTCAAAAAGACTTAGCACCACACTTGGGTCCATTCTGATGCTTTCAAAAACCGCAACCCTTCAAATGGAAGACGGGTTTAAATCAACCGTTCCGATTGCACAGGATAGGCTCTTTATAACGAGGAACATGGACACAACTTCTCTTGCCTCAACTTTTCCGTTTACTTCGGCCACTCTTGCCCAGGACAAGGGCGTCATGTACGGGGTAAACGAACAAAACGGTTCTCTTATAATTTTTGACCGTTATTCCCTGGAAAACGCAAACGAAGTGGTCTTAGGAAAATCCGGAGCGGGAAAATCATACCTTATAAAACTTGAGGCGATGAGACAGTTTATGTTCGGGACCGAGGTAATAATAATAGATCCCGAAGGGGAATATGAAAATCTTTCAAAAACATTAGGGGGAGAGCACGTATCCTTTACCCCTTCCGATCCCGTGAGAATTAATCCCTTTGATATGTCGGGGCTTTACGAAGAAGGGGAAAACGAGTTAGGGCTTAAAATTTTGTCCCTGCACGGACTTTTAAGAATAATAATGGGAGATTTGGACGCCGCCCATGATGCAATTTTAGACAGGGCGCTTGTTGAGACGTATAGGCAAAAAGGGATTACCGCTGACCCCCAAACACAAAAAAATCAACCCCCTTTAATGGAGGATTTATACAAGGTGCTTCTTGGAATGGAAGACCCGTCCGCAAGAGAGCTTGCGCTAAGACTTGAGAAGTTTATTAAAGGAAGCTTAAGCGGAATATTTAACCAACAGTCTAATTTTGACATTAAAAATCCCTTAACGGTTTTTAACATAAAAGCGCTTGAAGAGGAATTAAGGCCTGTCGCAATGCACATAATATTGGATTTTGTATGGACAAGGGTAAGAAAAACCCTTAAAAAAAGACTGTTGATTCTGGACGAGGCCTGGTATGTAATGAAGTATCCCGATTCCGCCTCTTTTGTTTATAGCGTTGCAAAAAGATCGAGAAAATATTATCTTGCCCTAACGACCGCAACCCAGGATGTTCAGGATTTTCTTTCAACCGATTACGGGAAGGCAATTCTTTCCAACTCCTCCATACAGATGCTTTTAAAACAAAGCCCGTCCGAGGTTGATTTGGTTTCCCAGATATTCTATCTGTCGGAGGGAGAAAAAGAACTTTTGCTTTCGGCCGACATCGGAGAAGGGCTGTTTTTCGCGGGGCAAAGCCATGTGGCGATGAAGGTTATTGCGGCTCCGTTTGAACACACCCTTATTACATCGAATCCCCAGGAGTTGTTAAAAATGCAGGAACAAAATTCTTCTTTGAGGACCGCATCAAGCGTACCCCCACAAAGCCCTACGATGACACAAGAGACGGTAGGCACCGAGAATCCGACTACTACTTCTCCGCTGCCCGGACAGGGCAATGGGCAAAATCAACCCGGTTTATCCTAATTTGCTATTATTAAAATATGGACGAAAACAACGGAAAACAGCAAAACCAAGGAGCCGTTGACTACATAAACTCCGGGTACAACAAACTAAACAATGCCAAAAACTCGGTAAAAGCAGGAAAATATCTTGGAAAGCAGGTTTTGAAGCAACTCGGTAAACAGGCTGCAAAAAAAGGCATCGAAGAAGGCGCTGTCGCAGCATGCGGATCCCTAGGGCTCCCGGCGATTGTTTTATTATTAATCTCAGTAGGAGTTTTAGTTTTTGTTGTAATGATTGTTTCCATGGTTAGCCCCAGCGCCGTTAACGGAGGGGATTTAACCAGCGCCTCTCCCTCTACCAGCGGTTCCCCCAACAACAGCCCGGGACCCACGTCTTCAACTCCCCCGGGGGGTGCTGTTACCGCCTCCAACGTGGTCTCTAGGCTTAAAAGCGACTTTAATGTTGCCGTATCCGATACTTCTAATCTAAATTATCTTGTTAACCTGTATAATGGCCTGGCTGTTCCTTTTAGGTCTGCCAAATACAAAAGCCTTATGCAGAAAGCCGGAACCATACATCTTTTACTAACATTTAGCAGTTGCCAAAACGCCAGGGGTTCGACATATGAAACAAATGGGGTTATGTATATAAGTCTTACGGGTTTTGAGTCCTGCTCTGTTCAAGAGCAAAAATTTTCCCTGGTTCACGAAACGGGACACGTTATAGGAATAGCAAATGGCGCTCTTTGGAGTTCTTTTCCCTATAACTCTTATCTGTCCAAGGATGCGGGTTGCTATGTGGACGGATTTTTAAAAAGCTATCCGTACTTAAGTGGAATTGCCGGGACAGGACAAGCCGAGTCCTTTGCCGAAGCCGTAGCCGATACTGTTTTTTATAACACTCCGGGGAGAGATTTTCCTTTTGGAGCAACTCCCCTAACAAACTTCCCAACCCAATGCCCCAACACCTATAACTGGATGGAAAACAATATTTTCGGGAATGTTTCTTTCCCCCAACCCGCACAGTAACTAACCCTGCACCCTGATGGGCATTATGAGATGTAAAAAGGAGTCGTCGCCCGAGAGTTTAAAAACTCCGGCGTTAAGGGGTCCAGACATTTCAAAAACAACCTCCTCTTCTTCCGTGTTCGAGAGGAAGTCTAGGAGATACTTGCCGTTAAAGGCTATTTCGTTTTCCTCCCCCGTTGTTTTTGCTTCAACCTCTACCGTGTCCTCGCCTACGCTTGGGGTGTTTGCCGAAACAACAATTTTGTCTTTTTTTAAAGAGAGTTTTACTATATTTGCGGTTTCTCTTGCAAAAACAGAGCATATTTTCACTGCTTTATGCATCTCTTCCCTATCAAAGCCCGTTTTCGTATCAAAACCCGTGGGGATTATTTTTTCGTAGTTAGGATATTCCGCTTCTATTAATCTTCCGACCAAAACCGTTTCCCCCTGTGTAAAAACCGCCTGGTTGCTTTTTTCTGAAACATTAAGACGTATATCTTCGTCCTGTTTTATAGACAACAGTTCTCTAATTACCCTTGCCGGCAACAGAAGGCTTTCTATGCCTGTTTCTTTTTTTGTTTCGAAGGCGACGTTCTTTTTTAGAGATAGCCTGTACCCGTCTGTTGCAACTATCAAAAACCCTTCTTTTTCTTTTCTTACCAAAACCCCCGACAGCGCAGGCCTTGAGCTATCCGCGCTTGCAGAAAAAACAACCTTGTTAAAGTCCTTTAAAAGCAGTTCCTTTTTTAAAACCGCCGCCTCTTCGCCTTTTTCTTCGTAAAGCTTTGGGAACTCCTCCGGGGGCATTGTCTGAAAAAGCATCTTTATTTTTTTGCCCGTCAACTCCAGGTTTGTCCCCTTTGTTTTTAGGGTTATTTTTTCCTCCGTTATGTTGTTTATCAAATCAAAAAATGTCTTTGCGGGAACCGTTGTCTCCCCTTCCTCCTCCACGTTTGCCGGAACGGAAGACGAAAGGCCTATTTCAAGATCCGTTGCGCTAACGGTTAGTTTTCCTTTTGACGCTTTTAGGAAGAAGTTTGAAAGAATTTCCAGTTGGCTGTTTGGAGAAACAGCGTGGTTTAAGAATGAAAGCTTTGCCCTTAAATTATCCGTTAAAAGAGTAACTATCATAAGTATTTCTTTTGTTGTTGTTGTAGTTTATCTTGAAAAGTGGAAAAAAGCAAGGGAGACAGCCTAAAAAAATGCTGATAACGGGGGGATAACTTTGTTGAAAATAAGTGTAAAAACAAAACGGTTTAATAGTCCGCAAGTTTTCCACTGTCATAATTTTTTATCCCCAAAATTTCCTGTCCCAGACCGTTTGTTTCTATCATTTTTTCCACTTTTTCCACACCATGCATAACCGTTGTGTGGTCCCTGCCTCCAAGCATGTTTCCTATTTCAACATAAGTTAAGTCCAGGTCTTTTTTAAGGACATACATCGCTATTTGCCTGGCCCTTACCAAAGAAGCGTCTCTTTTTTGGCTTTTAATTTGAGTCGGTTTTATTTTATAGTAAGCGCAGACGTTGTTTATTATGTCGTCGGGGTGATAGGTTTTTTTGGCGCTTTTCCCCTCCAAAACGGTTTGAGCAAGAGAGCTGTCTATAAGAACCCCCTTCGCTTCGGCCTCCGTCATTATTCTCAAAAGCGCCCCCTCAAGGCTTCTTGCGTCCTGCTCTTTTTCCGCAATTGTTTTTGCTACTTCCATTGAAAGATTGAACCCATATTTTTTCGCTTTTATAAGAAGGATTGCTGTTCTTAGTTCAAAATCGGGCGCCTCAATGTCTACGGTAAGACCGCCCGAGAACCTGGACATAAGCCTCTTTTCGACTTTTTTTATTTCTGCAGGAGGCCTGTCGGACGAGAGTACGATTTGGGACCCGTTGTCTACGAGAATGTTAAATGTGTGGAAAAGCTCTTCTTGAACTTTTTCTTTCCCCGCTACGAACTGTATGTCGTCGATTATGAGAAGGTCTGTGTTTCTGAATCTTCTTTTCATCTGCGCGGTGCTATTTGTTCTTATTGCGTCAACGACTTCGTTTGTGAACTCCTCGCTTGTAATATAGATGATTTTTCTGTCTGCATTTTTCTGATAAACCTCGTTCGCTATCGCCTGCATTAAATGCGTTTTTCCAACACCCGTGGGTCCGTAAATAAACAACGGGTTATAGGTAACGCCGGGTTTTTTTGCGACGGTTGTTGCGCTTACATATGCCAGTTGGTTTGTGGAAGAAACAGCAAGATTGGCAAAGGTAAAATCCGGCCTCACCCTCGGAAGGTGTCCGACGATTGCTTCTGTTTTTTCGCTTGTTTCAAAAAGAGGACCCGAGGCCCTTAGTTCTTCCGCGGGAGAAGTTTTTGGAACAAAAATTATTTCGGTCCCCTCCCCCACGTGTTTATCGACGGACTTTTTAATTATGTCGAAAAACCTTCGCTGCAGAAGGTCAATTATCATAATCGAAGGAGCGGCGATCGTTAAAACTCCGTCTTGGGAAGATAAAAGCGCTGTTCTTTTAAATAAGGTCAGAAAGTTTGCCCTAGAGACTTCGAGTTCTATTTCGCCCAATATTTCATCCCAAACCTCTTTGTTTTTGTCCATATTGGTAAAGTGCAGTTTAATAATGTGGATAACTTTTTGTCAAGATGAGAAAGTATATACAACTAGATCTCTTTTTTTGCCCAAAGCAAAGTCTTTTAAAAGCATGCCGATTTTGCTATACTTATGGCAATGGAAAAATTCAGAAAGCTTAAAAAGCTAAAAAGAAAAAGAAAGCACGGATTTTTGTCCAGGGTAAAAACAAACGGCGGGAAAAAGGTTCTTAAAAGGAGAATCGCCAAAAACAGAAAAAGAATAACTATTTAGTTAATGCTTAAAAAAGAAAACCGCCTTTTGGAGAAGACAAGATTTGAGAAAAACTGGTCAACTCCATTTTTTGTATTAAAAACGGCAAAAAACAGAACGGGGGTCTCAAGGTTTGCTTTTCAGGTTTCTAAAAAAACGGAAAAAAACGCAGTTTTAAGGAACAGGATCAAAAGGCAAATAAGAAGCTGCATAGAAAAACAAATAGGGGAAATAAAAACGGGAACCGATTTTCTTTTTATAATAAAAAAAGAAGCGATTCGAAAAGAAACGTCGAGGATTTGCGAAGAAGTTTACGGTTTATTAAAAAAACAAAATTTACTTGAATGAAAAAAATAATTTTGACTTTAATCAATTTCTATCAAAAAATAATAGCCGTTGCCCTTTTTAACCTGGGGCTTAAAGGGAGCTGCAGGTTTTATCCAACATGCTCTGAGTATGCAAAAATATCAATAAAAGAGAAAGGAATTATAGAAGGCGGAAAAATGGCCGTTATAAGGCTTTTAAAATGCCAGCCTTTTTATAAAGAACCCGCAATATGACAAATCCCTCATTTTTCAACGAAGTTTTTATCTGGCCGATGTTAAATATTCTGGTCGGAGTTTATAAGGTTTTGTTCCTCGCCGGAATTCCTTATGCTTTGGGTTTTTCAATAATAATAGTAACGGTGATAATAAGATTTATTTTATATCCCCTGACCACTTCACAGCTTAAGGCTTCAAAGAAAATGCAGGAACTAAACCCGCACCTTGCAAAACTTAAAGAGAAGCATAAAAATGACGCAAAAATGCTCCAACAGGAAACAATGAAGCTTTATAAAGAACACGGGGTCAATCCCGCTGCCGGGTGTCTTCCTGTTCTTGTCCAGCTCCCCATTATTTGGGCCTTATATGGAACGCTTCAACAAATAGTTCATTTGACTCCGGCGATTATTAATAAAGTAGTTTATTTTAATTTTCTTAAAATTAGTAAGCCATGGGACCCTAATTTTTTTGGCGTTTCTCTGGGAAGCAATCCTTCCCAACTTCTTTCAACGGTCGGTCCCCTGATCCTTTTAATACCCCTTCTTACGGCCCTTTTTCAGTTTATTCAATCAAAAATGCTTTTTGCTCAACCTCCCCAACCGGAAGAGTTAATAAAAGACGTAGAGAAAAAGAAAAACGATGATTTTGCAACTGCTTTTCAGTCGCAATCCCTTTATATCTTTCCTCTGATGATAGGGTTCTTTTCCTATACGTTTCCGATAGGCCTTTCTTTATACTGGAATACTTTTACGATTTTTGGTATCATACAGCAATACAAAATTTCGGGACTGGGCGGTCTGGAAGAATGGGTTAATAAAATATATGGCGGAAAAAGAAAATAAAAAAATTCATGACATTGCAAAAAAACTTTTCGGGCTTTTGGGAATAGAGGGCGACTTTGAAATTGCCCAAAGTGAAGACTCTATAGATATAAACCTCAATACACAGGACAGCGGAATAGTCATCGGCTACCATGGAGACACTCTCGAGTCCCTTCAGCTTATTTTATCTTTGTGCTTCTCAAAACAAACGGGAGAATTTAAAAGAGTTTCCGTAGAGATAGGAGAATACAAGAAAAAAAGAGAAGAGTGGCTTAAAAATCTGGCGCTTGAAACAAAAGAAAAAGCCTTGAGTCAAAATAAAGAGATATATCTTTCGGATTTGAAGTCTTGGGAAAGAAGAGTAGTCCATTTATTACTGCAAGATGACCAAGAGGTTGTTTCGGAATCTATCGGAGAAGGTAAAGACAGAGTCTTGGTTATTAAACCAAAAGAATAGGCCTTCCCGTATATTTTTTTATCTTCTCATTCTGTTTTTGCCAACACAGCTTGGTAAACATTTTTGGCCAGATTTTTCTTTTGTTTACGGAGTAAGGGTAGACTACCTTTCCCCCACTTTTTATTTTACGGATCTCATAATTATTTTTTTATGTTTTTTTTGGATTTTTGAGAGCCGGAAGAAAATAAAAATTAAATTTAATATAAAAATTTTTTTATTTTTGTCCCTCTTTTTATTTTTAATTTTAGGTATTTCTTTGTCAAAGAGTCCCGGAAGCGGCCTTTACGGATTGGTTAAGCTTCTTGAGTTTTTGATTTTATTTTTTTATACCGCGAAAAATTTTAGAAACCTGAATAAAAAGATTATTTTTTCGACTATTTTTGCAGGGGTTTTATTTGAATCATTACTTTCGCTGGCGCAGTATGTTAGTCAGTCGTCGTTAAACGGAATTTTTTATTTTTTTGGAGAAAGATCATTTAACTCTCAGACCCCCGGAGTTGCCGATGCAACTCTAAATGGGCAACTTGTCCTCAGGCCTTATGGTACATTTCCCCACCCCAATGTTCTTGCTGCCTATTTATACATTTCTCTTTATTCTCTTTTGTTAATTTTTCCTCGAATCGAAATTAAATTTAAAAAATTATTTCTTTGGCTAATTTTAGCAATCGGAACAATTGCTCTTTTTGCAACTCTTTCAAGGATTGTAATTTTTGTATGGGCCTGTTCGGCTTTATCTTATTTGATTTTTCTTTTTTGGAAAAAAACGCGAATCGGTTTTTTAAAAAAAATAAATTATGTATTTTTATTTTTAATTTTGATCTTTATTGTTCTATCTTTTTTTACCATTCCCGTTTTTCAAAGATTTGCGCAGACCTCCTTTTCCGATGAAAGCCTTGTCCAGCGGGAACAACTGGTTAACGATTCATTGGAAATGTATGGCAATAATCCCCTGTTCGGTACGGGTTTGAATAATTTTTTAATTAATCTCCCGTCAATTGAAAAAAAACAAAAACAATCTTTTTATCTCCAGCCGGTCCATAACATTTTTCTTTTGGCATTATCGGAATTGGGGATACCTGGATTTTTATATTTATCCGGATTTGTAGTTTATGTTTTTCTAAAAATTAGAAAACAAAAAAAACTTCTGATTCTGTTTTCCGGAATAATCGCCCTCGGTTTATTTGACCATTATTTTTTTACCCTTCAGCAGGGACAAATACTTTTTTCCCTGACAATGGGAGCGTTTCTTTCTTCTACAAAAAAAATCGGATAGTGGTAATATAATTTTATGTTCCACTCTGTAGTGGCAAAAAACACGTTTTATCAGACTCTTGCCAAATCAATAACCGCGTTTCTTGGTTTTGCAATTACTGTCATTATTGCCCGTAGTTTTGGGGTTGTGGGCTATGGCGACTTTACAAAAGCCACAGCTTTTGTCGCCCTATTTTATTTATTTGTTGATTTGGGCCTTAACGCTATTTATCTTCAGGTGGAGAACGATAAGTACGAAAACTTTAAAAAGATTTTTTATTTAAGAGTAGTAATTGCACTTTTTGTTTTAGTTGCTTCAAATGGAATCGCTTATTTTCTTCCATTTAACAATCTGACCGGTCTTGGGTTTTCTCCTCTTGTGAGGATGGGAATTTTTATTTATTCGTTTTCCATACTCAGTCAGTCGATAATTAATTCAACGGGGGGACTTTTTCAAAAAAGGCTTAATTATTTCCCTTATTTTCTTTCGACTGTTTCGGGTTCACTGTTTAATTTTTTACTTATAACAGTTTTAGTTTATTTTAAAATGCCCCTTCTGTTTATATTGTTTTCTTACGCGTTTAGCAGTTTTATCACTGCCGGCCTTTCGCTTTGTTATGTAAGGAATAAGGTGTTTCCCGTTGACTTTGATTTCAAATTTTCAAAAAAAATTATTGTTGCCGCATTCCCAATAGGCTTAATGCTAATTTTTAATTTAATATATTTCCGCGCAGACATGTTTTTGCTTTCTGTCTTAAGGCCGACAAGGGATGTAGGAATATACGGTCTCTCTTATAAGTTTTTTGATTTTATACTGTCCCTTCCGCTTTTTCTTTCAAATTCTTTATACCCGTTCCTTCTTTCAAACAAAAACGACACTAAAAAATTCTTCAATATAACTTCGCATTATTTTTTAATTTTCCTGGGGTTTTCCTTTTTTGTCGTTGTTCCTTTTTGGTTTTTGTCTCCCCTTTTATCTTTAATAAAATCGGACTATCTTCCGGCAATAGTGCCCTTTAGGATACTTCTTCTTTCTGTTCCACTTTTCTTTTTAACGAGTTTTTTACAGTGGATACTTATTGCCTTAAAAGAACAGAAGTTTCTGGCGTGGGTTTACGGTGTCTCTACAATATTAAACATTTTATTGAATCTTATTTTTATTCCTCAATATTCTTATTTTGCGTCCGCGGTTATTACGGGGCTTTCGGAGGGGGGAGTTTTTGTCCTATTGGCATTTAAAGTATTTTCTATTAAAATTTTTTTAGAAAAGGAACGAGAAAATGAATGAAATACATATAAATACAGATGGAGGAGCAAGGGGAAATCCGGGTCCCGCAGCGCTGGGTGTTTACATAGCGGATAATAGCGGAAAAAAACTTGCGGGAATAGGAAAAAGAATAGGAAATACCACGAACAATGTGGCGGAATATTTGGCGGTTATTGAAGCCTTGAACTGGGTTATAGCAAATAAGCAAGGCTTAAAGATTTCAAAAATAATCTTTAATCTCGACTCCCAGCTTGTTTATTCCCAGATAATAGGAGTATACAAAGTTAAAACGGAGCACATAAGAGAACTTATTTATACCGTTAAGGAAAAAATCTCTAAGGTGGAAGTTCCCATTGAATGGCATCATGTTCCAAGAGAATCCAATAAAAAAGCCGACGAGTTGGTGAATTTAGCTCTGGACAACCTCATCTAGAGTTCCTACAATTAATTTGTGGCAAGATCTTCTTTTATTACTTCCCAAAAGAACGAGGAAAGCCCAATTTTAATAGTAGACAGGGTAGGGATAATAGGGGATTTACTTGTAAAACGGCTAAAGGATGAATCCCTTGTTGTTTTTGTCAGTCAAAAACAACCGTCAACAACGGACAACGTTGTTCATATTCCATTTTTTAAAAAAATACCAACAATCCCCGATAATACTTACTCATATATTTTTGTTGTGGACGACAAAACAAAGTCAACCAAAGACTCCCTACCGAGTTTTGTAAAAAAGGCACAGTCGGATAAAGGGGTATTTTTGTTTGCAACACATATAGATAACATGAGCCAGATATATGTGCGGGGGCTAATGAGTGCCTATCCGAGCGTGAAGGTAATAATTTTCGGGGACGTATTTT
This sequence comes from bacterium, assembly GCA_021813145.1. GTDB lineage: Bacteria > Patescibacteriota > Microgenomatia > Levybacterales > UBA12049 > JAKALS01. The sequence goes on along the minus strand of JAKALS010000003.1, from coordinate 24,470 downwards.
TTAAGGACATAATTTATGATCGGGAAACGGTTATCAATAAATTTATATATGAAGCTGAAAATACGGGAAAAATTACGATCCCCGGAGACGGTACGGGACTCTCTTTTCCTATTTTCGCCGAAGACTTAGTCACGGGGATATTTGAGGCTGTTTTTGGCGAAGCCAATTCAAGAAACCTGTTTTATCTTTTTCCAAAACACGGGGTAGCAAACATTACCCTTGCCCACATGATACAAAAACACAATCCATCCGTTTCTATAGATTTTATAAAAGAAAAAAAAGTCAAACAAGACAATTATGTCTTTTATCCCGAAGGGGTTTATTTTTTTGAAAATTATCCTCTGGAGGAGAGGGTAAAAAAGATTGAGCTTAAGGATAATCCTGTTGTCCCGGAGGCTATTAAAATGGAAAAAGAAAAAAGAGGACGGTTTTTTCTTCCTTTTCTTTGGCTTGTTTTTTGTATCGGTTTTTTTCTTTTGCTTCCGCTTATAACAACCCTCGGATTTTCCTACCTTGGCTTAAGATACTTAGAGTCCGCAAAAAACTCTATAGACAAAGGCAAATTACCCGAGGCAGAAAAAGACGTTATCTATTCGAATAAGCTCTTTGCATTAGCTCAGGGAGGATCAATTATTCTTTACTCGCAGGGACAGCTGATAGGACAACCCAATATCTTTTCAGGGATAAACAACGATGTCGGTATGGGAAAAAATCTTTCAACTGCCGGAATTTATCTTATCGAAGCGTCGAAATATTTAATGGCTGCCTTAAAAAGCAGTCCTTCTCAGGCATCGTCCAATTTTACGGATGCGTCGAATAATTTAAAAAACGCAATTGTTATATTTGAAAAAGAAAAAGCCCAAGGCCAAGACTTTTCCGGCCTTACGGAAAAAATAGATCCATTGGTTCAGTTTGCTTCAAATACGATAAGCATATGGCCGGATGTTTTGGGGTATAACGGAAAAAGAACATACATGGTTTTATTTCAAAACAATATGGAATTAAGGCCCGGAGGGGGATTTATAGGCTCTTACGGGATTCTCGCTCTTGATAACGGGAGGATAACAAGCTTTAAAATTTATGACGTATATGATGCAGACGGTCAGCTTAAGGGACATATCGAGCCGCCTTTCGCAATAAGAAGATATATGGCATCCAAAGACTGGTATCTTAGGGACAGCAATTTTAATGTTAATTTTGTCGATTCTGCGGCACAGGCTGCGAACTTTTTAAACATCGAAAAAGGCGAAATGGTAAATGGAGTAATAGGCGTAGATTTGAGTTTTGTAAAAAATATTTTGTCTGCCATGGGGAACATTTACGTTCCGGAATATAAACAGACTGTAAATGCGGATAATGTTTTTCAGTTGACCGAGTCTCATGCCGAAAAAAATTTTTTTCCGGGTTCGACCCAAAAAAAAGATTTTTTGAGAGCTCTTTTAAACGCTATGGAAAACAAAATTTCTTCACAAAAAGGCATTTCTTATCTTGCTCTGGCAAAAGCGGTGGGGGATTCCCTTTCCCAAAAGCACATTCTTTTTGCTTTTGACAATTCAAGCATACAGAACCTTTTTACCGTTAACGGATGGTCCTCGGCTATCTGGGATGACAGGAAACAAAGCCCTACGGCGGTAAACGATTTTATCGGAATCAATGAGGCAAACTTAGGGATCAACAAGGATAATTATTTTATAAGAAGAAGCGAATCAGAGGTAGTTAATATAGACGATAAGGGAAACGTGGAGGGAAGCATAACGGTTGCTTATAAAAATACAAATACGGATAATATCTGGCCGGGCGGCATCTACAAGGATTATCTGAGGTTTATTCTTCCTCTGGGCGCGACGGTTTCGGAAATTAAAATAAACGGACAATCTCAAAAAATTGTTAACGCGGTTACAAATCCCCAGGTATATGAAAATACTAATTTTGTCCCCCCGGGCGGGCTTGAGGTGGAGAGCTATAACCAGGACGGCAAAACCATATACGGATTTTTGACTATAGTTCCCGTAAATTCACTGCAGACAATAGAGCTTGATTATTCTATGCCCGAACAAGTCCAAGTTTCTTCTCCCGAAATCACCTATGATCTTAAAGTATTTAAACAGCCGGGTACAGACACTTATCCCTTCGATTTTTCTCTTACATATCCCTCTTCGTATAAAATCATTTCCACAACCGACGGTCAGGCGGGAGATAGCAGGCTCGTTTATTCCACAAATTTAAACAGCGACAAAGAAATAAGCGTAGATTTAGTTAAAAAGTAATCTTTTTTTCTTATTTTTCCTAATATCTCTTCCGTAGGCGATCAAAAGGGAAGTAATTTTCGGCCAATCTTTTTTATCGAACAATTCCATTAAATCTTTTTCTATTTTTAATGGGTCATTATTTTTTGTTAATCCCAAATCTTTTGCCTGTCTTCTTACATGAGTATCTACCGCTATCCCTTCTATTTCTCCAAAAGCGTTAAAAAGAACTACGTTTCCGGTTTTTCTTCCTACTCCGGGAAGGGTTAGTATTTCATCCATTGTTTTTGGAATTCTACCTTGAAATTTTTTTAGAATAACCCGTGCAGCAGCTTTGATATTTTTGGCTTTTACCCGGTACAACCCTATTGCATTTATGTCTTTTTCGAGTACTTCTAATTTGGCATTTGCAAAATTTTCAATTTCTTCCGTTTCATTTTTGCCTTTATATTTCTTGAATAAGCAGGGGGTAATTTTATTTACCTGTGCATCCGTGGTTTGTGCGGAAAGCATTACGCAGACAAGAAGCTCAAAGTTGTTTGAATAGGTTAAAGAAATTTTTGCATCTGGGTATCTCTTTTTTAACAGATTAAAAATAACGTAAGCGGTTTTTCTGTCAGCCATGGGGGAATTATAGCAGATTAGCTTTGCTGGACTTGCCCGTGAATATAGACGGGAACCTCTCTTCCCCTAACCGTTATAGCTCTGTCCAGGGCCGGTCTTCCATCCACCTCGACTATTGATGCTCTTTCCGCCTCTGCTCTATTTAGGTCCGGTCTTCCCGGAACAAACTGTACTTTTGACGTTGTTGTATGGGGGCCAAGCCCCTCATGAAAATCCAGTTCTTTCATTTTTTATCACCTCCTCTTATCGCTATTTCTGTAGGACTTTGCCTTTCTTCACTTTTAAGCATTTTAGGATCTCTTTCTGAGTAAGGCCTTAAGGAGGCCCTGTCTGCCGCAAGGCTATTGGCAAAAGAATTGTCTCCCCAGTGTCCTAAATAATCTCCCGGTGTTTCAATTTCCACTCTTTTCATAAAATTAATATATCCTTATTTTTTTGTACCAGCTTGACCGCGAACAGACTCTTTTTTGACAAAAACCTGACAAATCGTTATTGATAAAAGTTTTTGATACATCTAAAATAGGGGAAACCATGGACAAATCGATTGGAACAGCAAATTACCCCGTAACTTTTAGAAAAAATGACTCCGAAGATTTAGGAGCACACATAAAACACAGGCACTCCGTAGTTCTTCTCGGGATAAAAAGGGTGGGTATAAGTAATTTTCTTAATTTTTTTATCGGAAAACGGGAAATTCAAGATACATACGTAAAGGGAAGGGGGAAGCATTTTTTTATTCCCGTGGACCTTAACGATTTAGTCGAGAGCGAGATACAGCCATTTTGGACTCTTACGTTAAAAAGGATAGTTGATGCAGTTGAAGCGTCTTCCATGAACCCTTTTGTAAAAAAAGAGATAAACGAGCTTTTTTTGGAGAGCATTCAGCTTCAGGATTTATTTTTTACTTTAGACAGCGTAAGGCTTTCCATAAAAAAAATAATTGATCAGGGATATTTACCGACCCTTTTTTTAATCAGGTTCGACAGGCTGATCGGATCGGTTACACCGGAATTTTTTGCAAATCTTGCCGGGCTTAGGGATGCTACTCATCACCAGCTCTCTTATGTGTTTACCAGTTTTTTGCCTTTTGAAAGAATTTTTCCCGACGTTTTCCAGCACGCGGCCCTTTTGGTCGGATACAGAAAGTTGTATATAAAACCCGCGGAAAAAACGGACCAAAGGATAATTTTAAATACTTATAAGAGAAGATATGATGTGACACTGGGAGATGAAATAGAGGACTATCTTTTGGACTTTTCCAACGGGCACTTCAGATACTTACAGCTTGCCCTTATACTCCTTCACGAAAAAGGAGCGGATAAAAAGGACAAAAATAAACTTTTTGAATACCTTGTGGCAGATGAAGGGATAAGGCTTCAGTCCGAGGAGCTTTGGGAAAACCTCAACAAAGACGAGCAGGCAATACTCTTAAAAATTGTAAAAAGGGAAAAACTTACGAAAGAGGATAAGAAAAAAGCGGAATACCTATTAAACAGCGGGTTTATAAAAGAAGAAGGAAAAATTTTTAAAATTTTTAATCAGCTTTTCGAATATCATGTAAAAGAGAGGGAGAAGGAAGAGCAAAAAGAAGGATATTCGGAGCTTAGTAAGAAAGAACTTTTGCTTTTTAATTGTTTAAAAGACAACCTCAACCAAATTTGCGAAAGAGAAAAAATCATAGAAATCGTATGGCCCCAGGAACAGGAAACAGGGGTATCGGACTGGGCAATAGACAAACTTATGGGAAGACTCAGGCTTAAACTTAAGAACCAAAACGGCAATTTTGAGATACAAACAATAAAAACAAGAGGCTATAAGCTTATAGAATCCGTTTGAACCCTTTTTGAGGCTATGTTAGAATAAGCTGATGGATAAAGTCTATAATAATAAAAGCGTCGAGGAAAGAATTTATAAAAATTGGGAAGAAAAAGGATATTTTAACCCCAGGGAAAGGTTCGGGAACAGGGAAAAATTCTCGATAATTTTACCTCCTCCAAACGCAAATGCTCCGCTTCACTTCGGCCACGCGATGTATGTTATAGAAGATATACTCACAAGGTTTAACAGAATGTTGGGCAAAAAAACTCTTTGGCTTCCCGGAGCAGATCATGCCGGGTTTGAAACCCAATTCGTTTATGAGAAAAAACTTCAGGAAAAAGGCAAATCGCGTTTTGACTATGAAAGGGAAGAGCTCTACGAAATGATAATGGATTACGTTCAAAATAACCGGAAGGGAATGGAAGATCAGCTAAGAAGACTGGGGTTTTCTCTTGACTGGGAAAAGAAAAAATTTACCCTCGACGAGGATATAATAAAAATTGTCTATAAAACTTTTAAATGGTTATATGACGACGGCCTCGTCTACAGGCAAAAAAGACTTGTAAATTATTGTACTTTTGACGGAACCGGCTTTTCCGACCTTGAGGTTCTTTACGAAGAAAGAAAAAATCCTCTTTATTACATTAAATACGGGCCGCTTGTTTTGGCAACGACAAGGCCCGAAACGAAGTTTGGCGATACTGCTATTGCGGTTAATCCCGACGACAAAAGGTATAAAAAATATATAGGAAAAGAAATTGAAATAGAAACGGTTTTGGGAAAAGCAAAAATTAAAGTTATAGCGGATAAGATGGTAGACCCGGAATTCGGAACAGGCGTTGTAAAAATAACCCCTGCTCACGATTTTAACGATTTCGAGGCAGGACAAAGGCATAATCTTCCTATGGTACAGGTAATAAATTTTGACGGCAAAATGAATGAAAAAGCGGGCAAATTTGAGGGCTTGTACGTAAGGCAGGCGAGAAAAGCGGTAGTTGACGAAATGCAGAAAAAAGGTCTGATAGACCATATCGATGAAAATTACGTACACAGAATCGGAGTCTGTTATAAATGCAAAAACCCGATAGAGCCGCTTCCGATGGAGCAGTGGTTCGTAAAAATGGAGCCTTTGGCAAGAAAAGCAATGGAAACAGTTAAAAATAAGGATATTAGAATTTACCCCGAAAATTTTAATAAGCTTTATCTCCAATTTTTGGAAGGAATAAGGGACTGGAACATTTCAAGGCAGATTATTTGGGGGATAAGAATTCCTGCTTATAAGTGTGAGAATTGTGGGGAATGGGAGGTAACGGAAGGGGAACCTCGGGAAAAATGCGGGAAATGTTCGGGAAAAATGGTTCAGGATAGCGATACTTTTGACACGTGGTTTTCTTCCGGACAGTGGCCCTACGCAACGCTTAAAACAACGGGGGGTCTCGAATATTACCCGACGAGCGTTATGGAGACGGGATATGACATATTAAGGTGGTGGGTGGCAAGAATGGTAATGCTTGGGATTTATATTCAGGAAAAAGAGGGGGTTAAGGATATAAAAAAGCAAATTCCCTTTAAAGATGTAGTCTTACATGGACTGGTAAATGACCCCTTGGGTAAAAAAATGAGCAAGAGCAAGGGAAATGTAATAAATCCCCTTGAGCTCGTTGACCAGTACGGGGCGGATGCCGTAAGATTTGCCCTTGTTTACGGAACAGCCCTTGGCAATGACCAGTCCTTGTCTTATCCCAAACTTGAAGCGATGCGAAAATTTACGAATAAATTATGGAATATGGCACGCTTTATCGAGTTTCAAAAAAATGAAAAGGAATTAAAGGTTGCAGAACTGTCAATACAAGAATTGCGTGTTTTATCAAAGAAACACGGGGAGAAAGATATGTGGCAAAGCGATAGATCAATGATCGAAAAAACAGAGAAGATAACGGCGGAAATTACTAGGCTTTTGAATAATTATGATTTTAATCATTCCGCACAAAATCTATATGATTTTGCATGGCACGAATTTGCCGATATATACATTGAAGAGTCAAAAAAATCTTTAAACAACAATGATGACGCCTCCCGACATACATTTGATGTATTAACATCTTCATTTTTAATTCTATTAAAACTGCTGCATCCCTTTATGCCTTTTGTAACGGAGGAGATATATGACTTGCTCTACGGCGGGGAAGAGGATTTAATAATAAGCAAATGGCCTTCTTTGGAGTAAAAGTATGAAGTTTAAAGGAACAAAACCCTTAAAAAACCAAAAGAAAAACAGTTCCATAAAGCCTGCGGTTAAAAAACAGGAAGTAAAAGGGAAATTCCCGAGGAATTCCCGATTTATTCCCGAAAAGCCCTTTTTTACAGGCCTGGCAGAGCCCTTGAAAAAGATGTCCATTTTTTTTGTTTTTTTAACCCTTTTAGCATTTATTATGCTGGCTTCTGTAAATCTTTATAAAAACTACTTAAAAGAACAAACAATTGAGGCTAAAAGGCAAAAAATAGTTTCGGAAGCAAATATATGGAAATCCTTTGCTCAAAAATACCCAAACTATAAAGAGGTTTATTTTCAAATTGCAGTCAGAGAATTTGAGCTGGGAGATCTTCGCTCAAGCGTGAATTATCTTCAGAAGGCGTTATATATAGATCCAAACTACGGGGAGGCATTGGCGTTAAAAAAACAGCTTGAGGGGGAATAATTAACCCTGGTTTTCTTCTTTTGGTGCTTCGGCTCCCGCTTCGGCAGGCTGCTGCGCCTCCTCTTGAGGCACTTCTCCTTCGGCCGGGGCTTCGGCTCCCGCTTCGGCGGATGCCGCTTCGGCAGCTGCAGCTTCTTCCGCAGCCTGTTCTTGAGCTTCTTTGCTTACAAGTTCCCCGATTTTTGCGACGACCTGCTCGCCGTCTGTTAAAACTGTTACTCCCTGAGGAACTTTAAGGTCCGCTACCGTTATTTGTTCATCAACTGCCGCAAGAGGTTCTACGTTGACCTCTATGTGTTCGGGAAGATCTTCGGGAAGAGCTTCGACTTCCACTTCGGAAATAATATTCATCAATAGACCTACTTTATCGGTTTCGGCTTTGGGCTCTCCGACAACCTCCAGAGGTACCGCCGTTCTTACTTTTTCTTTAAGGTTTACCTGGAAGAAATCGGCGTGTAAAATTCCTTTTCTGTAGTCTTCGTTAACGTTGTGGATAAGAACGGGGATAAGTTTTCCTTCCAAATCCAGGTCAATAAGCCCTGTTTCTCCAACTTCTTTATAAACAGAGCTGAATTCTTTAAGGGGAAGCTGTACGGCAGTGGATTTTATATCTCCGCCGTAAACATTTGCGGGAAGAATCCCTTCCTGCCTCAATTTTTTAACCTGTTTGCCCAAAACTTTTCGTTTTTCAACCTTAAGTTTTTCCCGCTTCATAAATTGATATTTTACAGGAAAAGAATTATGAATACAAGTATTCCAATTTCTGATTTCTAATTTTTAGTGTGTTTGGGATTTAGGAATTGGGATTTTATTTGTGTTATTATCTATTCGCTATGACGATACTTGGGATAGATCCGGGAATAGGAAGATGCGGATGGGGGGTAATTGAAACTCAAAATTCAAACCTCAAAACCCGAAATTACGGGTGTATAGAAACTTCGACGGAATTAAAAGTAGAGGAAAGACTTTCTTTAATACATCGGGAGCTCTTAAAAATAATTGAAAAAAATAAGCCGGAATCCATGGCAATAGAAGAACTTTTTTTTAACACAAATGCAAAAACCGCATTTACCGTAGGTCAGGCACGGGGGGTTGTTTTGTTAACCGCAGCGGAAAAAAAACTTAAAGTTTCTATTTACACACCGCTCCAGGTAAAAATTGCGGTAACCGGTTACGGAAGAGCGGAAAAAGACCAGGTGGGAAAAATGGTAAAAACAATTTTAAAGCTCGATTCCGTTCCAAGGCCCGATGACACCGCCGATGCTCTGGCCATTGCAGTCTGTCACGCCTTCTCTGTAAGGAGTGAGCGTTCTTAATTAGAAATTAAAATCGGAAATTTTGAGTGTGCTATAATCCTCATATTAGCACCTGGGCACCAAGTAACTAGGAACCAAGAACTAGCTTTATGATAGGCTCTCTTAACGGAACAATAGAAATCCTCGACAGACCTTACGCGATTATAGACGTTAACGGTGTGGGATATAGAGTTCTTCTCTATGACAGCCTTTTTGCCAAGCTCTCCCCAAAAGAAAAAATAAAGCTTTTTACATATACATATGTGCGGGAAGATGCTTTGGAGTTGTTTGGATTTGAAGAGGCCTTAGATCTTAAGCTTTTTGAAAAACTTATTTCGGTTTCGGGAATCGGGCCGAGGACAGCGCTCAATATATTTTCCGTCGGAACAAGGGAGCAGATAACGGATGCCCTTGTCGGAGGAGATGTATCTTTTTTCACTTCCGTCCCAAGGCTCGGAACAAAAAATGCACAAAGAATCATAATTGAGCTAAAAAATAAAATGGGCGGGACAGCAGATATAGATTTGTCTGGTAAAGAGCAGCTTGAGAACAATGAAGTTATTGCGGCTCTTAAAAATTTCGGTTTTTCGACTCCCGAAGCCCAAAAAGCGCTAAGGGAAATAAAAACACAGGGGCTGAAAACAGAAGATAAGATAAGGCTGGCGTTAAAAAACTTATCCCGGTAGTTTCAAGATATGGCAGAAGGAAAATCAAAAATCAAAAATCAAAAATCAAAAATAGAGAACGAGAGTCCGGAAGAGGAAGTTTTATTTACTTCTCTTCGGGCAAATGATTGGAAAGAGTTTTATGGACAGGAAAAAGTAAAAGAGTCTTTGAGGATTGCGATTTCGGCCGCAAAAAAAAGAAACGAGTCAATAGAGCATATCCTTCTTTATGGTCCTCCCGGCCTTGGTAAGACAACGCTTTCCCATTTAATAGCAAAAGAAATGGGGGTTAATATAAGAATAACTTCCGGCCCGGCAATAGAAAGGGCAGGGGACTTAGCTTCTATTCTTACAAATCTTGAAAAAGGAGACATTCTTTTTATAGACGAAATCCATAGGCTGAATAAGGTGGTGGAGGAAACCCTTTACCCGGCAATGGAGGATTATGCCCTGGACATAATTTTGGGCAAGGGGCCTAGCGCAAGAACCCTGAGAATGGACTTGCCGCAATTTACGATAATAGGCGCAACAACAAGAATAGGACTTTTATCGGCTCCTCTTCGCGACAGGTTCGGAGTAGTGCATAGACTTTCTTTTTATGAGCCAAGAGAACTTGAAGAAATAATAGAAAAAGCTGCCGCAAAATTGAAAGTCCCTGTAGATAAAGAATCAATTGTAGAAATTTCAAGAAGAGCAAGGGGTACTCCGAGAATTGCCCTTAAATTGTTAAAAAGGGCCAGGGATTATGCACAGGTAAAAGGAGAAGGAAAACTGACGAAAGACCTTATAAAAGACGCCCTGGATATGCTTGAGGTCGATTCGGTAGGGCTGGACTCTTCGGATGTCAGATATTTAAAATCGATTATAGAAAAACATAACGGGGGTCCGGTCGGGATAGAAACGATTGCTTCTACGATAAGCGAAGACATAGGAACGATAGAAGAAGTAATAGAGCCTTATCTTTTGCAAATAGGATTTATTAAAAAGACAACAAGAGGAAGAGTGGCAACCCCTTTGGCTTATAAACATTTCGGAATGGCTTTGCCAAAAGAGAATAATCAGCAAAAATTACTTTAACTCCTCGAGTATTGCAACCCTAGATTCGGTGACAAGTTTCTTGAAGTTTTCTTCCACCTCCGGATATCTGTCTCCGACATTTCTTCTGTAGTGCATGGGAATTGTAAATTCTGCTTTTATGGCGTTTGCAGCGGCCGCGGCTTCTTTTTCGTCCATTGTATAGTGGCCTCCGATCGGAAGCATTGCTACAAAAAGCTTTAAATCCGCAAGATCTTTCATTTCGGGAATAAAGTCCGTGTCTCCCGCATGGTAAATCTTTTTTCCGTTTAACTCAAAAATATATCCGACCCAGTTATTTTCTCTAGGATGAAATTGCAACTTATCGGGATGATTGTTGTATGCGGGGATGGTTTTGAATTTAAACTCTTTAACTTCGTAATTCTTATTAGGTAATACCGTGATTTTTCTCTCGTTTGGAATATCTATTTTCTCAAGGATATCCGCAGGTGCAACAATAACGGTGTCATCCTTTATAATTTTTTCTATGTCCGAAGGGGAAAAATGGTCGGGATGGGCATGGGTAATAAAAACAATGTCTGCTTTTTCAAGAGTTTGCGGCCTCAGATCAAACGGGTCAACATAATATATTCTGTTTCCGCTCTTGTCGATAAAAGAAAAACTTGAGTGCCCAAACCAATAAATATTTTCCATTAACTCATTATAACAGCAGATTATTAAATTCTTGTAAGAATTTATCTTCTTCCGCCCTGATTTTGGGGACTTCTTCCTCCGCGCTCTCTATGGTGATTTAGCATTCTTCTTCTGCTTGCCGTTTCTCTTTTTCCGCTTCTGAAGTCTGTTATAACTCTTCGTTCCGGTACCGAAAATCCTCGTTCTTGTCTTTCCAGTTGTCTGACCGACAATAACTCCTGTTCGTCAAGAGGATGATGTTCGCCGTTTTCCAAAAAGTAACGGATTTCTTCGGAGGTTGCCGTTCTGGCATTTCCGCCTGTTCCTCCTCGTACACGGCCTTTATTGTCGACTAATGGAATTCCTCTTCTGGCAACACCGCTATCGTTATCGTATAGATGTGCAACTCTTCTTAAAAATTCGGATTGGTATAATTCTGCTTCCGGGTTTTTTTGTCGGGGCGAAAAAGAACCGGAAGAGAGTTCCGGTTGGCGAGCAGTATCTAAAGCTTCTTTTGGTAGCGCCATCCCTTATTGCCAGTTTATTGAAAAAACTTTAATTCTGTCAATAGGGAATTTCTGGTTTTAAAAATAATACCAGAAAATATTGTGCGACGTTAATCCATGTCCGCTAGCTTTTCTGCGAGGCCTATGTAATTTTTGGGGGTTAACGTTAAAAGAATATCTTTATGAGTTTTATTTATTGGAAGATTTTTTATTATTTCTATCCACGAATCACGGTCTAATTTTGAGCCTTTGGATAATTTTGAGACAAAATAATATGAATTTTCGAATCCTATTTTTCTAAGATATGTTTGGAGGGCCTCGGTTAAAATAGACCAGTCTTTATTTAAATCAATTTCTATTTGCCGGGAGTTTATATCGATTTTTGTAATACCCGATAAGCAATTTTTGTATCCCAACAGGCAGTACCCAAAAACACTTCCCAGGTTTCTTATTACAGTGCTATTGGAAAGGTCTCTTTGTAATCTAGATAAATAAAGCTTATCTATCATTGTCTGCATTAACCCGTTGCCAAGAACTAAATTTCCCTCCGAGTTCTCGAAATTTATAGGGTTGAGTTTTTGCGGCATAGTAGAAGAGCCTATTTCTTTTTCTGCCACCTTGTATTTTAACCAGGCGTCGCTTATATACCTCCACATGTCTTGGTCGAAATCCAGGAGAACCCCGTTTATTCTTTGAAGATTTTGAAAAAGGCTTATGACATCCTCGAATGGATTTATTTGTGTCGTAACCAAATTGGGAGTTAATCCGAAAGACGAAATAAATTCTTTTGAGAAAGTTGTCCAGTTTATGGTAGGGTAAACAAAATACAGAGAATTGAAATTTCCTACGGCTCCGTTTAGCTTTCCCGACAATTTTTGGTTTTTAAGATTTATTATCTCTTTGTTGAGCCGGTTTCTGAAGACTGCAAATTCTTTACCGAAAGTAGTCGGTACCGCCGGCTGACCGTGTGTCCTTGCTAAAATTACAATTTTTTTATATTTTTTTGCCGAAATATCCAAGTCCTTTAAAATTTTTTTTAAAATGGGTATTATGACTTTTGAAGTAGATATTTTTACCATAAGCCTGAATGCAATATTGTTTATGTCATCCGATGTGAGGCCGAAATGTATATACTCGACTGTATCTTTTAACGAGGTTTTTAGGAATATTTTCCTCAGATAAATTTCCACAGATTTTACATCGTTTATCGTATCCCGTTCGATTTTTTTTACCTCTATCGCATCTTTTAGTGAAAAATCGGAAGATAAATTTCTAAGATAATTTTTTTCTTTTTTTGAAAGCCCTCTTATTATTTTTTTGTCGGACAAAGCAATAATATATTCTGTTTCTATTAAAACACGTAATTTTATCAGGGAATATTCCGAAACATATTCCGAAAGTTCTTTTAATTGTTCCCCGTATCTTCCGTCAAGTGTAGAAATTGAGATTAGAGAGTCATTCATAAGATAAACTTTTCTATGACCGTAGAAACTCCGTCTTCGTCTACCGTAGGAGCGATAAAATCGGCGATTTTTTTGAGTTCTTCGTTCGCATTTCCCATTGCAATTTTTAATCCGCAGGCCATTAAAAGCGGAAAATCGTTGTATCCGTCTCCTACGCCTATTATTTCTTTTGTGCGTATGTTCAAAAGTTCAGCAACTCTTTGTATTCCCTGTTGTTTTGTCGCCGTCGTATGAGAAACGATTACATCTATTTTTCCGTCGGACCAGGAGGGTGCTTTTACGACGGCAATAGTCGGAATTTTCGATAGTTCGTTTACATAATTTTCCGCTTTTTTCGGGGTCAGGCCGTGTGTCCAGAATTGAGGAGGTCCCTTTTTAAGATAATTTTTAACGTCTATTTTTTCGTTTCTTAAATGCCTTCCTGTTCCGTCATCTCTTACTTCTATATTCAATTTTTTAGCTATCCCCAATATTGTTTTTACATCCTCTACCTCTATAAATTTTTCCCAAACCACTTTTTTGGACCCCGGGTCATAGATCTGCGCTCCTCCTATAAGAATACAAAAAGAGTTTATTTTTAAATCCTCTATTATCGCTTTTGTGTGCCATAAGGGCCTCGAAGTCGCCAGCCCGATTTTTATTTTATTGTGGGCTTTTAAAACGCTTTCCTTTACTTTTTTTGTCGGCATTGCGTCCGCATCATTTTTTATCGTAGTCCCGTCCACATCCAACATCAGCGCCTTATATTTTTTTAAAGAATTATTAGAGGTTGATAATTTCATCTCTTTTTTCTCCGGTCGAGATATATTTGATTTTAACTCCTGTCTGTCTCTCTATTTCCGCCAGATATTTTTTGGCGTTTTGAGGAAGGTCTTTGTATTTTTTAATCCCTTTAGTCGGGCTTAACCAACCTTCCATTGTTTTGTAAACGGGTTTTACTTTTAAAAGAAAGTTTGAGTCTCCGTCTTCGTATCCTGTTTTTTTATTATCTAATAAGTATCCTGTACATAGTTTTATTTTTTTAAAATTATCTAGGATATCCAGTTTTGTTACGGCAATTTCCGTAAAACCGTTTATCTCGGCTGCAAATCTTACTAATTCGGCGTCGAACCAGCCGCATCTTCTTTTTCTTCCTGTTGTTGCTCCGAATTCTTTTCCCTGTTCAACAAGTTTTTCTCCTGTCTTACCGTTTAATTCCGTAGGAAAAGGACCGGCTCCCACTCTTGTCGTGTAAGCCTTAACGACCCCTGTTATATTTTTTACATTCCGGGGAGCTATTCCGCTTCCGGCATTTATTCCTCCCGATAGGACTGTTGTCGCGGTAACGAAAGGGTAAGTCCCCCAATCGTTGTCCAAAAAGACTCCCTGTGCCCCTTCCAAGAGAATATTTTTGTCGCTTTTTAAAGCTTTAGATAATATAGTATAAGTTTCTTTTATGTGAGGTTTTATTTTGTTGAAATAGCTAAAGTATATTTTTTCTATATCTCTCTGGTTTAGTTCTTTTTCTCCCAACGCTTTCAAAATTTTGTTTTTCAAAAGCAGTTGTGTTTTCAGTTTTTCTGAAAATGTTTTTTTATCAAAAAAATCGGAAAGCCTTATGCCGTTATAACTTACTTTATCGGAATACGCCGGGCCTATCCCTCTTCCCGTAGTTCCGGTTTTTGATTTGCCTTTTGCTTCTTCGTAAAGCCTGTCGAGGATTTTGTGGTAAGGCATTATTACATTGCACCTTGGGGAAATAAAAAGTTTGTCCTTAACCTTGATTCCCGCTTTTTCTAAAACCTCTATCTCATTAATAAGGGTTTCAAAATCCAACAGAACACCGTTTGCTATAAGAGCTTTTGTTTTTTTATAAAAAATACCCGAGGGAACAAGGTGCATTGCAAATTTTCCGTAGTTATTTATTATTGTGTGGCCTGCGTTGTTGCCTCCGTTGTATCTGACTACGTAGTCCGATTTTTCGGCGAGCACATCTATTATTTTACCTTTGCCTTCATCGCCCCATTGTGAGCCGATAACTAAGCTTACTGCCATAGAGCCTTAGGCATTGTAACCTTTATAGTTACTAAAAGCAACAGAGCATTTATCATTTTTCCTTTTAAATATAAATTAAAAATCTGAAATTTTAGCGAAACAATTTGTGCTACAATACAGCCAAATGGACCAGGCTTCGGAAATCCGGGATAAATTAGATATAGTTTCCTTAATATCGGAATATATCCCGCTAAAAAAAGCGGGCAGAAATTATAGGGCAAATTGTCCTTTTCATAACGAAAAATCGCCTTCTTTTATGGTTTCTCCCGAAAGGCAGATATGGCATTGTTTCGGCTGCCAGAAAGGCGGAGACGCATTTTCGTTTTTAATGGAATACGAGAATATGGAATTTCCGGAGGCATTAAGGACTCTGGCTAAAAAGGCAGGAGTGGAACTGAAAAACTACAGGTTCGATAACGAAGCTTATTCGGAGAAAGAAAAAATTTACCGCTTAAACAGGCAGGCTTTAAAATTTTATCAGTATGTTTTGTTAAAACATCCGCTGGGGAAAAAAGCGCTTTCGTACCTCACGGATAAAAGAAAAATATCTGAGAAACTTATAGAAACTTTTTCTTTGGGTTATTCTCCCGAGTCGGGCTCCGCCTTATCCTCTTATCTTATAAAAAAGAAAGGTTATAAAAAGCAGGATTTGTATTCTTCGGGGCTTTCCCTGGAGCTTTCGGGAAGAACGGTCGATTTTTTCAGGGGAAGATTGATGTTCCCGTTAACGGACCATAGGGGAAACGTTGTAGGTTTTTCGGGAAGGATTCTTGACGACAATTCAGACACCTCAAAATATATAAATACAAAGGAAACACCCGTTTATCATAAAGGGAATCTTTTTTTCGGGATGGATAGCGCAAAAGAGGAGATAAAAAAATTACAGCAGGCAATTATCGTCGAAGGCGAATTCGATGCGATAGCCTGTTTCAAGGAAGGAATAAAAAATGTAATTGCTATAAAAGGAACCGCTCTAACCGAAAATCAGGCAGCACTTTTATCAAGATTTACTCCAAAAGTAACTCTTTGCCTCGATATGGACAGTGCGGGATTTGAAGCTACAAAAAGGAGCCTTCCTATTCTTGAGGGCAAAGGCCTTGCTACTACAATAGTCATTATACCGGACGGTAAAGATCCGGACGAGGCGATAAAAAACGACCCGGCTTCGTTTAAGAAGGCGTTAAAAGAAGATATAGGGGTTTACGACTTTTTAATAGAAAAACTTACGAAAGAGAATAATACAAAAAGCGCGGAAGGAAAGAAAAAAATAACAGACGATTTATTGCCTCTTTTTTCCTCAATTTCGAATGAAATAGTAAAAGAACATTATTTTAAAAAGTTGAGCAAAGAAATAGATATTTCTTTTGACAGCCTGACAAGGCAAGCCGAAAAATTTCCAAAGGAAAAAAAAGACCAGGAAATCGTTTCTTCCACGGCGCCGCAAAGAAAAAGAAGGGAAATGCTTGAAGAGTATATTTTGGCCCTGGTAATACAGGCAAAAGATATAAACAGGGCTCTCGATGAGGCAAACGTTGCTCTTGCGGAATTCACTTTCGAAAACCAGTCTTATCAGAAAATCTTTGAATTTATAACAAAAATTGCAAAAATGGCAGATATAAGCGCAAAAAAAATTGCGGCAGGATTGCCTAAAGAACTTGAAGTGTCATTCGATACCTGCAGTCTGTTACCGCTTTCGGAGTTTGGCGAAGAACAGTACTATCAGGAGATAAAAAAAGCCGGGAGCGAACTTTTTGTCATTAATCTTAGGGAAAAACTTAAAGTAATATCAAAAGACCTTGAAAAAAATAGCGAAAATGAAGAAGAGCTTTTAAGGCTGAATAAAGAATTCGAAAGATTAACTGCTCTTTTGCCCCGCAGTAAACAGTCTTAGGGTTTTAATTATTCCCCTTAAGTGGTAAAATATACAGGTCCTATGAAGCAAAAAATGCCAAATATTCTACAGGATATCGTTTCCTCGGCAAAAAAAAGGGGTTATATAACTCAGGAAGAAATTCTTGGTATTTTCCCGCATCCCGAGGAGCATATAGGTGAACTTGACGAACTTTACGACAAGCTCATGAAGTCCGATGTTGATGTCTTTGAATCCGTTGCCGTTGACCAGGACAACGAAAAACCCATAGAAGACCTTGAGAAAGAACTGGAGGCTCTTACCGTTTTAACGGAAGGTACGGTTTCGGATCCCGTAAGAATGTATCTTAAGGAAATAGGAAGAATTCCTCTTTTAAATTTTGACCAAGAAATAGAATTGGCAAAAAAAATCGAAAAAGGTGACGAGAGAGCAAAGAAAACTCTTGTTAACTCAAACTTAAGGCTTGTCGTTTCAATTGCAAAAAAATATGTGGGAAGAGGACTTACGCTTTTGGATTTAATTCAGGAAGGCAATCAGGGACTTATAAGAGCAGTCGAAAAATATGACTGGAGAAGGGGATATAAATTCTCTACTTATGCCACATGGTGGATAAGGCAGTCCATAACAAGGGCAATAGCCGACCAGGCAAGGACAATAAGAATTCCCGTTCACATGGTAGAAAATATAAACAGATTTTTAAGGGCATCGAGAAAACTGATGCAGGAGCTGGGGCGTGAGCCTACTCCGGAGGAAGTTGCAAAAGCTTTAGATATAGATCCCGACAAAGCCCTTGAGATAATAAAAATTTCCCAGGAGCCCGCCAGTTTGGAGTCTCCGGTAGGCGACGAAGAAGACTCAAGGCTCGGAGATTTTATTCACGATACTTCTGCCCCCACCCTTTTTGACACAGCATCAAGGGAGCTTTTAAAAGAGCAGGTGGAACAGGTTCTTTCGACTCTTTCCGACAGGGAAAAAAGAGTACTTGAGGAAAGATTCGGGCTCAAAGACGGAAGGCCAAAAACCCTGGAGGAGGTAGGAAAAATGTTCGCCGTAACAAGGGAAAGGATAAGGCAAATAGAAGCAAAAGCTTTGAGGAAATTAAGGCATCCTTCGAGAGGAAATAAGTTAAAAGATTACCTGGGCTAATCCTTCTCAATTTTTCTCATTAATTTTTTTCACCCCATGGAGAGTTTAATTGGAAAATATTTCCGTCCGGGTCCTCCAGGGTTGCAATGGTATAATTTTCGTCGTTTTCGGGATGATAAGGCTCTGCTATCACCTTAGCTCCCAAATCTTTTATTCTTTCAAACTCCTTTTCTACGTTTTCGCTTTCGAAATTAATCATTATTCTTTCCGGATTTAAGTTTTTCCCGCGTACTTTATCGTGTGGGCCTATTGTAATGAATCC
Source organism: bacterium (assembly GCA_021813145.1). Lineage (GTDB taxonomy): Bacteria > Patescibacteriota > Microgenomatia > Levybacterales > UBA12049 > JAKALS01. Next base: position 6,135 of record JAKALS010000003.1, on the reverse strand, counting down.
GCTCCCAAGAGCAAACCCGAAATAGCCTCCTTCTTCCATATCCGGATTTTTTCCAAAAATTTTTTTATAGAATTCAGAAAGCTTTTGCGGGTTTTGTGAGAATAAAAGAATAGAATTAAACTTTAACATAAAAATCACCTCCTTAGGATTCTATTACCGCGAATATATTTTCCGCAGGATCTTTAAACCATGCTATATCAGGTCCCATATTCTGCGATTTTCCTCTTGCTATATCATTTTCGTCCTGGTTAAAACCTTCATATCTTTCAAATTTAACCCCGAGTTTTTTAAGCTCGTCAACAGCATCATCTATATCGTCTACCATAAAATTTAATACCGTGAAAGTTGCAGGCTCATGGTTTTCTTTTGCATATACAAAAACATTTCCTGTCCCGGGAAGATGCAAATTGAGCCCCATTTTGGAATCGTCTACCGCCAATCCCAAAACTTCGCTATAAAATTTTTTTGCTTGTGCCTGGTCTTTTACGGAAAAACTTCCGCTGGCTGCTTTTGCTTTAAACATAATTGATCATCCTCCTTTATAAGCTTTTTCAAGTTTATCAATTTCTATTTTTTTCATATTAAGCATTACTTCCATAACTTTTCCGGTTTTGTCTTTTCCCATTAACTCTCCCAGTTTTTTTGGAACAATTTGCCATGAAACTCCGAATTTATCTTTAAGCCATCCGCATTGTTCAGCCTTGGGATCCGCCGATAGTTTTTCCCAGTAATAGTCAACCTCTTCTTGGTTCTCGCAATTTACGACAAAAGAGACTGATTCGTTAAATTTGAAAAAAGGACCTCCGTTTAACGCCTGAAACTCCTGCCCTTCAATCTCAAAAACAACAGTCAAAACGCTTCCCACAGGCATATTCGAGGGCGTATCAACGGTATAGTAAGATGTGTTTATTATTTTTGAATTCTTAAATACGGAAACATAGAAGTTAGCCGCTTCCTCGGCATTATTTTCAAACCAAAGAAAAGGTGTTATTTTTTGCATATTACTCCTTTTTGGAAATATTAACCATCCAATTTATCCCGAATTTGTCCGTAAACATTCCGAAAGTATCTCCCCAAAACTGCTTTGTTAGGGCAAGTTCAATTTTTCCTCCCTGCGAAAGCCCGTTAAAAAAAACCGGTTAACTTTTCCTCATCGTCTCCCTGAATGCTTAAGTGGACGCTGTTTCCAAAGCTAACTTTATGCTCTTCTTTTCCGTCCGCGGCATAAATAGTAAGGAAATCATTTTTAAGAACGGAGTGCATTATTAAATTTTTTTCCTCGTCTTTTTTGGATTGTCCGGTTTCCTGATAGGTAGAAAATTGTAGATCTCCGCCAAGGACCGACCGGTAAAACTCCATGGCTTGTCGACGTTGTCCGTTAAAATTAAGATAAGGATCAAGATTTAGCATAGCGCTTATAATATAACTGTTTAAAGATGAATTGTTTGAAAGAATTGAGTAATAAAAAGGTTAATTTTTACCCCGAGGAAACGTGAAAGATTTTTGCAATCGCAAAACCCACTGCGGCAGCGCCAAGACCGATTAAAAGAAGCCTTAATCCGCTTTTCCACCAGCTCCCGACAAGAGTAACCGCCTGGTAAACTCCCACCAAAAACAAGACTATCCCGCTTATTACAATTGCCGCCAAAAGACCCTCAAAGTGTGAAACGAAGAAGAAAGGGAAAAGGGGAATAAGGTGTCCTATTGCGGTTGCAACGGTAACTATAAAAGAACTTTTTAATATTTTCCTTGTATCAATTTTGGAAAGCCCCAACTCTTCCTTCATCATTGTATTTACCCACATCGTTTCGTCTTTTGTTATAGTCCCTACGATTTCCTCAAGCACTTTGCCTGAAAATCCTTTTTCTTCATAAATTCTTCTTACTTCTTCTTTCTCCATTTCGGGAAAATGTTTAACTTCGTATATTTCTTTCTTTTTTTCGCTTTCGTAGTGGTCTTTGTCTGCAAGAGCAGAAGTATATGCTACTGCTCCCATAGAAATCGACTCTGCCGCCGTTGCGGCCAAAACGGTCGCGATTAAAATATGGATATCGGAAGTGACAGCTGCAATTCCGAGTATTATTCCAAGGGCATTAACAAGACCGTCCTGTCCTCCTAAGATTACGTCTCTTAAAGGATTTTCAATCTTATGTTTTTCTTCAAGTTTATGTTTATGGAATTCTTCCTGAGTCGGGCGTTTAGTCATGAAATAATTATATCAGAGCTTTTTAACCTCTTTCGAACATGCTTTTAACATAAATCATAACTTTATAAGTTATTCTGTTCTTATGGATTTACTTATACCCGAGTTCGTAAAAAAACAGATAAAAGTTCCTTTTGTCCCTTCCACTTGGGAAGCTGCCGCTACCATGGTGGCTCTTTCGGAGCCTAAAAAAGGCCAGAGGATGGTTGATTTAGGTTCGGGAGACGGGAGGATTATAATTTCTTTTGCAAGGGAAGGAGTGGAAGCTAACGGATATGAAACAAATGAAAGGTTGGTGGAGGAGTCGAGGGAAAATATTTTAAGGGAAAATTTAGGAAAATTCGGTTTTGTCCATGAAAAAGATTACTGGGAAGAAGACCTTTCCCTATATGACATTATTACGATTTACGGGATGAGCTCAATGATGGAAAGACTGGAAGAAAAACTCGATAAAGAGTTAAAGCCCGGCGCAAAAGTGGTTTCTAATATTTTTACTTTTCCTCACTGGAAATCAAAAGAAGTAATTAACAACGTTTACCTTTATCTTCCCAAAGAATAGTCTAAACAGTAAAGAATTTCTCTTGACTAATATATTAGCATTTGCTAATATGTACATATGGAGTATCCTGTTTTAAACGCATTATCCAATTCAATAAGGCTAAAGCTTTTGTGTTGCCTTGCAAAAGACAAGAAAAACGTGCAGGAGCTTATAAATACCTGCGGGCTTGCTCAATCGGCAGTCTCTCAGCACCTGAAAAAACTGAAAAAAGCAGGACTTGTAAAGGACGAAAAAGAAGGAAAATTTGTTTACTATTCGCTTACTAACTCCAACGTTTCAAAAATAGCGAATTCTTTAAACGATTTTATTAAGGAGGTGAACTGATGCAAATATCATATTTTAGAAAAAGTAATTTTTCTTTGGAAAAAACGGCAGAAAATATTAAAACAAATTTTGAAAAAAACGGTTTTACGGTTTTGGGTGAAACTGAAATAGAAAACGGAAAGATGATTCTGGTCTGCAAGAAAGACTGGATAAAAACTTTAATAAAAGAAAATTATGAACTTTTGGGATTTCTTCCTTGTTCGGTTTCGGTCTTTAAAAAAGGCGATAATTTACTGGTAGGTACGGGAACTCCTTCTCTTTTAAAGGCGGTTTCCCAGAGTCCCGCTCTTTCTCTTTTGGCAAGCCAGGCAGACAAAGAAGTTAAGAAAATAGTAAATGAGTCTGCGGGAGTAGAAGAGTTAAAGCCCAAAAAAGTGAAGCTTTATTCGACAATGAGCTGTCCCTACTGCAAAATGGAAAAATCATGGCTGGAGCAAGAAAAAGTAGAGCACGAAGTTGTCTATGTTGATTTAAACCCGAATGAAGCTCAAAAAATGGTCGATAAGACCGGACAAATGGGGGTACCGGTTACAGAAGTCGAGTACGACGAAGGTGAACCCGAATACATAATAGGATTTGACAAGCCCAGACTGTCGGAAATATTGGGTATTTAAAAAGTCCGGAGAATTTTGTCTTCCCAGGCTTTAGCGAAGGGAGGTGAAATAGATGTTAAAAAAATTGCAAAACGAGAGTTTTTTGGATAGAGTAGTCAGATTTTTGGTGGCCGTTGTTTTGGCATTTGTTGCTTATTCTTATTTTTCAGGCCCGGTACAGATTGTTTTATATCTTTTGGCAGCAATAGCACTGGTTACAAGTCTTACGGGTTTTTGCCTTATTTATAAGGTTTTAAAAATTCAAACTTTAAAAAAATAGGGAGAAATTGACATTTATTTTTACCGGGGGTAAGATGAAACTCCGGGAATGATTTTGTGCTCGTAAAATTTACCCATAAATTATGGAGCTAAAATCTTTTCTTTTAAACAAGTCTCTTAGAAAAGTCCCCGAACTGACCCTTTATTTTTGGATTATCAAACTTTTATCAACCGCGCTTGGAGAATCCACTTCGGATTATCTTGTTTTTCATATTAACCCTTATATTGCGGTCGCTTTCGGTTTTATAGGGCTTCTTGTCTCTTTGGGTATCCAGTTTTTTGTAAAAAAATATATAGCGTGGGTTTATTGGTTTGCCATTGTTATGGTAGCGGTTTTCGGGACAATGGCGGCAGATATCCTGCATGTTGTAATAGGAATTCCCTACATAGTAACTACAGTGTTTTTTTCCACTTCTCTGGCATTAATTTTTATTTTTTGGTATAGCGTTGAAAAAACTTTATCTATTCATAGTATTAATACAAGAAGAAGGGAAATATTTTACTGGCTTACGGTTATGGCCACCTTTGCCCTGGGAACGGCCGCGGGAGACATGACTGCGGCAACCTTTAACTGGGGGTATCTTCTTTCGGGAATAGTATTCGGAGTTTTATTTGTAATTCCCGGAATAGGATATTGGAAGTTTAAATGGAACGAGGTTTTCTCTTTTTGGTTTGCGTATATAATAACAAGGCCTCTGGGAGCTTCTTTTGCAGACTGGTTCGGAAAACCCATTTTGGGCGGGCTAAATTTTGGAGACGGAAAAGTTTCTATGATACTTACTGTTTTGATTATAATTTTTGTTGCTTATTTGAGTGTTACAAAAAAAGACATAAAGACTAGTGTTTAATAGCCTTTCTTTCCATGAGGCGAGAATGTCTTTCCCGGGCTTTTCTTGTTAGGTTATGCACAATCACCCTAAAGGGGTGGAAAATTTCCCTGTGTCTTTGCGCTTCCAGGACTTTCCTTCGGTTTTCCTTTGAAATTTTTAAATCCTCTTCGCTATATGTTTCCTTCATAAGAAGGAGTTTTTATTCTGTTCTTTCGAGAATAATTCTTTTTGAAAAAGCCCCCCGTCTTTCTGCTTTTTCTTCTTTTAGTCGGTTTATATCTTCTCTCGTAAGGCCCTTGAATTGGGCAATTGCATCTATTACTTCTTGTATGTCTGCCAGTTCTTCCAAATCACCGCTTTTTCTAAACTCATCGACTTCTTCCAGTAATTTATTTCCAAGAGCTCTTTCGTATTCTTCATCGCCTGCGGTGTGGGTTACGGGAGTAATTCCGCTCCCTTTAATTATTTGAGGGATTTTGTCCCGGACCAGCTTGTTATATTCTTTCATTCGTTTTGATTATAGCACTTTGATTATTTGTTCTATTTAGAGGGTGGAATTGTATCTGATTTAATGGTAAAATTCTTTTACATTCCGCGATAGCTCAATGGTAGAGCAGGTCGCTGTAGCACTTTAATATAGCTTCGAGGTATACATAAATGTATGCCCGAGAAGCGAACATATGCCGATCGCCGAGAATATTTAATTAAAGCTGTTGCTAAAAGAAGAAAAAAACTTAAAAAAATGGCAATAGCTCTAAAAGGCGGTAGATGTATTGTCTGTGGATATAACCGGTCTAGTGCAGCATTGGATTTTCATCATTTAGATGGAAATAAAAAGGATTTTGGCATTTCACTAGATGGAATTACCAGATCATGGGAAAAAGTTCAAAAAGAACTTGAAAAATGTGTCCTTGTTTGCGCAAACTGTCACAGAGAAATACACGCAGGCGTATTGCAGCTTTCTGAAGTAATTCAGAATGAAAAATGGGGTGAACTCAGGGAAGCCTTAAAAGGTAATCCTGACCCAAGCTTAACGAAAGACATAAAGGTAGTTAAGAAGGAGCAGAGACTAAGAGTGAGGAGTCATACCAATAATCTCTAAAAGCGCCCCAATCCGTTTTTACGGATATGATATAGTCCACCCTTTTTGGAAACAAAAAGATAAAGTGTAACGACAAGGTTCTAGGTTCGAGTCCTAGTCGCGGAGCAAATTAGCCTCAATTGAGTAGGCACCCATACATAAAGAACGGTTGAAGCCATATTGAGCAGAAGATATACTGACGCAACCATGCGTCACTACAACATTCTACCCGTTCCGGTAATTCAAGCAGCAGAGCTTTCTAAAGA
>JAKALS010000002.1 GCA_021813145.1 bacterium | reverse complement strand
ATCTTTAGAAAGCTCTGCTGCTTGAATTACCGGAACGGGTAGAATGTTGTAGTGACGCATGGTTGCGTCAGTATATCTTCTGCTCAATATGGCTTCAACCGTTCTTTATGTATGGGTGCCTACTCAAATTGTCATAGTTTTTATAAGAAACTAAAAAGTCGGGGGGCAAAAAGGGAAATAAAATAAAGAATTGAAGCAACGGAAAGCCCGAAAACCGATACTATAAGGATAGTATTTATAATCCTGTTGTTTGCATACTCCCCCAAGAGTTTTCTGTCGTTGGAAAGGACATATAAGAATATTAATATCGGAAGGAGAAGCACGGCATTGACTGCTTGTGAAACGACTAGAATGGTCAAGAGGGGCACAAAAGGAAGAATTACCATAAGTCCTCCGAGGATTAAAAGAAGCACGAAAAGGCCGTAGAATTGGGGAGCTTCTTTGAAGCTGAAATTTAGTCCAGACTCCATTCCGAAGGCTTCTGTTATAACGTATGATGTTGCCACAGGAACAAGAGAGGCTCCGAAAATGGAAGCATTTAAGAACCCGAAAGCAAAAAGAATAGAGGCGAATTGTCCTGCGAGAGGCTGCAAGGCAATTGCTGCGTCTTTTGCATCCGCTATTTGTATTCCTTTAGAAAACAGCGTAGCAGAGCAGGCAACGATAATGAAGAATGAGATAAAATTGGTCAGAAAACTTCCAAAAAATACGTCTCCTCTTTCTATTTTCAAGTCTTCTTTAGCAAGTTTTTTATCAACAACATAGTCTTGTATGAAGAATTGTCCCCACGGAGTAATAGTTGTTCCGATTACCGCAATAAGAGTGAGCGCATAGGCACTTGTAAGTTTGTCCAGATGCGGTATGAAAATACTTTTAATTGCTGTTGTCCAATCTGGGTGGACTATTACAGCTGAAAGAACATATGCAAGATAAAAGAATGAAAGAAGCAGGAATAGTCTTTCGAGTTTTTTAAAGCTCCCTTTTGTAACAAGAAGAAATACAACCAGTATTGCAATAGGCACCGAAACGTACTTTGAGACATTAAAAATACTCAGAGATGCGGCAATTCCGGCAAATTCTGCCGCTATGGTCCCCATATTTGCTATAAAAAGACAAATCATGACAAAAGTAGTCCATTTTATCCCAAACTTTTCTCTTATAAGTGAAGCAAGTCCTTTTCCGGTAACAAGCCCCATTCTTGCCCCGATTTCCTGCGTTATGGCAAGTGTAATTGTGGTAAGAAAAAGTACCCATAAAAGAGTAAGGCCAAAAGAAGCTCCCGCGACGGAATAAGTGGTAATGCCGCCGGCATCATTATCTACAGATCCGGATATAATACCCGGACCTATTATTGCCAATAAAGGTAAAAGGAGTAAAAACCTCCTTTTGAATAAATTAAATAACTTCATCTTCTCTTGTTCTCTCTTCTATTTTGCCCATAACAGTGTCTACGGAAATGACACCTATAGGCTTTTTTTCTCTATCTAATACGGGAAGAACTCTAAGATTGTACTGACTAAAAAGACGTATCACTCTGTTTAGTCCTACGTTCGGGTAAACGAATTTCCGCTCCGATATGATATCTTTTATTATCGCAAGAGAATCGCAATGAAGTAAATCTTTAGTATAAACAACTCCGGCAAATTTTCCGTTTCCGTTGGTTACGATTATCGCTTCGGGTTTTGGCGTTTGATTATATAGCTCATTGTATATTTCTTTTACGGTTTTATCTCCGTCTGTAGAATAATATATTTCGTTCATTAAGGCCCCTGCCGCATCCCCGCCAAAATCCAGAAGCTTTTCTACCCTTTCGGCTTTTTCATTACCCAAAAGATTAAGGATTTCTTTAAGTCTCAAGGGATTTATCTGATAAAAAAGGCCTGCAATTTCTGCTATACGCATTCTGCCTACGATTCTTTTTAGTGGAGAAGGCGGCAGTTCTTCAAGAATAGCCTCCTGGGTTCTTTCGTCCGCTTCCTCGATAGCTTGTGCCGCCTTTTCTGAATCCAGGCTTTCTACAATTCCAAGTCTCTCTTTGCTTCCCAAATCTTCGAGTATGTCCGCGAGCTCACTCGGGTGCATGGTATTAAGTTTTCCCTGACTTAACTTTATCCTTATATTTCCCGTCTGGTAGTCGAATGCCTCTATCATTTGCCAGGGTAGAATTTTGGGTTTTGTTTTTATACTTCCAAGCCCAAGCCTTCTCAGTATCCCCGAAAAGCCTATATCTATACCTACAACTTTTGTTTCACCGTTACTCTCTAAAACTATATCGTTGACTCTTACGAGTCTCTTTCCGTCGGTATCTATTACCTGTTTATCCAAAAGGTCTTCGTTTAGATAGAAATCGTTTTCGTCGTATGGCAGAATGGGAACTTTGTCGGACTTGAGGATTACTTTTTTTCCATGGAAATCCATCACCGAGGGCGGAAGAGTTATTTTTTTCCCCTCCTTTTTGATTACAACCTTCGAAAGAGAGGGATTTTGGTAGTTTTCAAATACGGCCAAATCGGTGATTGTCCCATAGGGTTTTTGGCCCAGATAAACTTTTTTATTTAGTAGTTGACTTAGGTAGACCATAGTGATTTAATTGTGTTACGCTAAATTTTGAATGTCAACCCCCTTGACAGCTAGCAGCTAATGTGATAGAGTGCTAACACGAAATATGGATAAATTAATACCTATAATCCCAATCAGAGATGGAATCATATTTCCAAACACGGATTCTGTTTTAACCTTCGGAAGACCAAAAAGTCTTGCAGCCCTAGAATATTCATTCCACAACGAAAGAATAGTAGGTTTTGTCCTTCAGAAGAATGCAAGGCTTAACGAGCCCACTCCAAACGATCTTTATACTTTTGGCACATTATCTCACATAGAGAGAATGATTAAAAGTGACGGTGAAATTAACGCCCAGGTAAGAGGACTCTCCAGAATAAAGATAGAAGAATTTCAGGATGACCACCCGTTTTTGCTAGGGAGAGTAGTTGAAATACCGGATTCGACAGATGATTCTGCCGAAATTAAGGCTTTGTGTAATCATCTTACGAATGAGCTTAGAAAGGCCATGAATTTAGGAAAATTCGTAGATTTTCTTGTTTTTATGAACATCATGTCCGAAAATACCCCTTCACAACTTGCGGATTTGGTAGCTTCGGTATTAGATCTCAAGCCGAATGAAAAACAGGGGCTCTTGGAAGAGACCGAGGTAAAAAAGAGACTCGAAAAGGTTACGGACTATCTTGCAAAAGAAATAAAAGTGCTTGAAATAGAAAGAAGAATAGCTTCGAAGACCCAGGAAAGATTTGAAAAAGGCGCAAGGGAAGTAATGCTTAGGGAAAGATTAAAGACTATAGAAAAAGAGCTGGGCGAAGGAGAGGAAGACAGTGAAATAAGAGAACTCATGGAAAAGCTCAAAAAAGCCAAAATGCCGGAGGACATCGAGGAAAAGACAAAGAAGGAAATAAAAAAACTTTCCCAAATGAACCAGTTTAATCCCGAAGCCGGTTATATAAGGAATTATCTTGATTGGATTTTGGAACTTCCCTGGAGCGTAAAAAGCAAGAGCAATGTAGACGTAAAAGTAGCGGAAAAAATTTTAAATGAAGACCATTACGGCCTTGAAAAAGTAAAGGAAAGGATACTTGAATATCTCGCTGTCCACAAACTCTCCGGAAAAATGAAAGGACCAATTCTTTGTTTTGTAGGACCTCCGGGTGTAGGAAAAACTTCGATAGGAAAGTCCATAGCAAGGGCCTTAGATAGAGAATTTGTAAAAATCTCTCTTGGGGGCATAAGAGACGAGGCTGAAATAAGAGGGCACAGGAGAACGTACGTCGGAGCATTGCCGGGAAGAATTATCCAGGGAGTGAAAGACGCCGGTACCAAAAATCCTGTATTTATGCTCGATGAAATTGATAAAGTAGGCGCGGATTTTAGAGGAGATCCTTCTTCGGCTCTTCTTGAAGCTTTAGATCCCGAACAGAATAATATGTTTTCCGACCATTATCTTGAAGTTCCCTTTGACCTTTCGGATGTTATGTTTGTAACAACTGCAAACGTCCTGGATACAATTCCACCTGCCCTAAGGGACAGACTCGAGATAATTCAGTTTGCGGGATACACACAGGAAGAAAAATTCAGGATTGTTAAGGATTTTCTTCTTAAAAAACAGATGGAAAGCCATGGGTTAACCTCCTCAAACATTGAAGTAAAAGATGATGCTATAAGATTTGTAATTGATCATTACACGAGAGAAGCAGGTGTGCGAAGCCTCGAGAGACAGTTTGCGGCAATTTTTAGAAAAGTGGCAAAAATGGTAGCAGAGGGCAAAAAACAGAAAGTCATAGTGACGGATAAAAATGTTCCGAAATTCTTAGGCCCCATTAAAGTTAGCTCAACCCTGATAGAGAAAAAGGATGAGGTAGGTATGTCTACCGGCCTTGCCTGGACGGAAGCCGGAGGAGACATACTGTTTATAGAGGTGGCTCTTATGCCCGGAAAAGGAAGCTTAATACTTACGGGACAGTTAGGAGACGTGATGAAAGAATCCTGTCAGGCAGCACTTTCATATATACGCGCAAGAGCACAGGCTTTGGGTCTTTCCGAAAAATTCTACCAGAAACTGGACATTCATATTCATGTTCCTGAAGGAGCAGTGCCCAAAGACGGCCCTTCCGCGGGAATCGCAATCACGACTGCAATGGTTTCTGCCCTTACAAAAATACCCGTAGACAGAAAAGTCGGAATGACGGGGGAAGTAACCTTGCGCGGAAGAGTTCTTGAGATCGGAGGCCTTAAGGAAAAAGTAATAGCCGCTCATAGGGCGGGACTTAAGACAATAATAATTCCAAAAGATAATAAAAAAGACTTGGAGGATGTGCCTAAAGAAGTATTAAAAGATCTCAAATTCGTGTTTGTTTCCCATATGGACGAGGTGTTAGGAGTAGCCCTTAAAAAACCTATAAAAACAAAAGTGACTACCGAGGTTCCGACGAGGCCTGTTTTGTATGCAAATCCGCCCCAGGCAGACTAGTTTCTCTTCTTTCTTCGAAATGTGACGAGTGTTGGGATCGATCTATGGTTAAAAGCCTTGCTTGGGTAGGTGACATTCCGCTGTCGGGCATGCAATAGCCGGAGCAAACGTGTCCGGCTTTTATGAGCTTCCTATCGGTTGTTATTTTAGGTTCTTTTTCTCCCATTAGCTGAAAATTCTAACAAAAAAATTTGGGAGTTGTAAAGAGGCAAAAGTGATTTAAATCACATAAAAAGTTTCTGTACCGCGTAGGGGAGTTGAACCCCTGATTTCCGGGATGAGAACCCGGCGTCCTGGGCCACTAGACGAACGCGGCTCGTATCTAATTATATCATTTTTAAGAGAGAAACTTAAACGTTGACAATTTTAAGAGAATTAGTTATACTATCTAATCATTAGTTTTTCAAAAGGTATGAAAGATGAAATAAATGACAGGATTTTGGAAACGATGTTTAGGTTTTTTAAATCCATGAAGCCTACAATGTCTTTCCATTCAAAAACCTCAAACCTTACAATGGTTCAATTTGAGGCGTTAATTTTTCTTAAACATAACAAAGACGCGCAAATGAAAGATATTTCGGAATATTTTTCGATTACGATGCCGAGCGCAACTTCTTTAATGGACAAACTTATAGAAATGGGTTATGCCCAGAGAAAAAATGACATTAAAGACAGAAGAATAGTAAAAATAAACCTGACAAAACACGGAGAAAAACTATTCCAGGAAGCAATGAAGCAAAGAGAAACAAAAATAAATATTCTTCTCTCTTCACTTTCATTAAAAGATAAGCAAGATATGCTTAGGATTTTGGAAACATTGATTGAAAAATCCGACAATTATGAAAAGTAAAAGTTTAAAAAATAAAAATGAAAAACAAAATTCACGAAGAATGAATTTGCTTAAGTATTTTCTTGTAACTTTGGTAGTGACCCTAGCAGGTATTTTTTCGGTTACCTTCTTGGCAAGTGCTTACCAATTGCCTAAAACAGAGACCGCAAATGTCCAGGTGGTAGGTTCGCAAATTCTTGCCTCCGGTTATACAAATGCTCAAAATACCGCTAATTTGAATTTCTTAACAGGAGGAAAACTTGCGTACCTTGGGGTTAAAGAGGGAGACGCTGTTTACCAGGGAGAAACAATTGCAAGTCTTGATACCTATGATTTACAGCAGCAACTCCAGCTAATGGCAAATAATTATCAGATTGCTAAAAATTCCGCAGATCAGGCTCAGCAAAGTCAACAGGCAGGAGTCTTGGAAGGACAGCAAAGAACCTCTCTTGACCAAACAAACAAACAGGGATATTCGGCAGTCCCCGAGACAAATGTAATTTACGATAACGTAAAAAGAATTGTGGATAATGCCTTAATAGCCCAAAACTCGGCTCAGATAAATATTAATATTGCAAATTATGCCCTGCAGCTTGCAAATTTAACATCGCCGATAAACGGGGTGGTAATGCATGAAGATGTTACCTCATCCGGCGTTAATGTTACTCCGGCTACAACAATTGTAATAGCAGATCCTTCCTCTATGGTATTTTCAGCAAACGTAAGAGAACAGGATATCCCCTTTATAAGTGTCGGTAACAGCGCAAAAATAATGCTGGACAGCCAAAAGGGGCAGGTAATTTCGGGAGTAGTCGATAAAATCTATCCGCAAAGAACTATTCTTCCAACGGGAGAAAGCGTATACAGGGTTGACATTAAGGCAAACGGTCTAAATCCGGATACGGCAATACTTGGACAATCCGGAACAGTTCTTATAAAAAGTAATTTTACCCAAAAAGTAATGCTTGTCCCTTCGTGGACCGTGCTATCCGACAATTATGTATGGGTACTTGAAAATGGAAAACCTGTAATTAAAGAGGTAACTATAGGAAATACATCCAATGGTCAAACGGAAATTCTTAGCGGACTTTCGGCAAGCGATAAGGTTATTACAAATCCCGAATCGGTAATTTCTAAACTCTATAACATTATATGAAAAAAATACAAGCTTTAATAAAAAGGATAAGAAATCCTAAGGTTATGAGGATTCTCATAATAGTGGTGGTAGCAGTGGCGTTAATAGGCGGATATGTATTTTACGAAAAGTTAAGGGATAGGGTAAGTATAGATACGTCCTTAATAGATGCTCCGATCGTAACAATTGCGCCTTCGACTCCGGGAACTTTATACCAGATGAGGGTTTATGAAGGAGAACACGTCAAAAAAGGAGATGTTGTCGCAATTGTCGGAACCCAGAGTCTTGTTGCATACGAGGATGGATTGGTTGTTTCTACGGACCAGGCTATCGGAAGTATGGCAACGGCTCAGACTCCGGTAGTTCAAATGATAAATTTATCGGATATGAGAGTAGCGGGAACTATAGACGAAAATAAGGGCCTAAACCAGGTTAAAATCGGTCAGCCTGTTTCCTTTACGGTTGACGCTTTGCCCGGAAAAACTTTCTGGGGCTATGTAGACGAAATAAGCCCTACGGCTAAAGTTACCCAACTTCAATTTTCGGTTTCTAGCGAAAGACCTACCCAGCAGTTTGTCGTATATGCAAAATTTGATGCTTCAAAATATCCGCAGATTTTAAACGGTATGTCTGCCAAAATGACAGTCTATACCAAAACTCCTTAATTTACTATGGTAAAGACGGTTTCTAAAAAATCAACTCCAAGAGGGGGTTTCCATCCGCATGAGTGGATTATTCTTATAACGGTGATGTTGGCAAGTTTTTTGGGAAGACTTGACGGAACGGTTGTTAACCTTGCCCTTCCTAAGATGATTTCGGATTTTGGAATTACGGTTTCCCAGGCAAGCTGGATATCTACAGCCTATATTATTGCCAACGCTATCTTTGTACCTGTTTTTGGAAAACTCGGTGATTTAATCGGAAAAAAGCCTTTATACCTTTTTGGCATTGTCGGTTTTGTTATCGCATCGGTTTTTGCAGGACTTTCCACAAGTCTTCCCCAGATGATAATTTTCAGGATTTTGCAGGCTATTACCGTTTCGATAGATTATCCTCTTGCGCTTTCCATCATTGCCTTTACTTTTGAAGACAAGGCAAAAAGGGCACAGGCTATGGGTCTTTGGTCTGCGGTTTTCGGCGTTGCGGCTGTTTTTGGGCCTTTAGTAGGTGGACCTTTAATAGACACATTTTCCTGGAGATCGGTCTTTTATATTAATGTGCCCTTCGGGATAGTAGCTACTTTTATGGCATGGAGATTTATAGAGGAACCCGTTCAGAAGATAAAGGGAATAAAAAATTTCGATGTTTTCGGCTCAATAATCTTAGGTCTTGCTCTTGGTTCTTTAGTATATGTTTTGGATCAGGGTCAATCTTGGGGATGGACGAGTTTTAACAGCATTTTAACTTTCCTTGTATCTGTGTCTTCGTTCATCCTTTTTATATTCATTGAAAAAAGGCAGATAGAGCCCGTGGTGGATCTTAAATTCTTTAAGATACCGGAGTTTACGATTTCAATGATAGCGTCTTTTATTACATTTATGGGTCTCATCGGCGGATTGTTTCTACTCCCTATTTTTGTACAGGGTTATTTACAATATGACGTAACCAAAACAGGTTATCTTTTTATTCCGATGGCTTTAGGTATGCTTCCTGCGGCTCAAGTAGGAGCAAGGCTTTCCATAAAATACCAGCCAAGATACGTTGTTGCCGCCGGCCTTATATGGGCTTCTTTTGCCCTTTTTCTATTTTCGGGAATAGATCTAACTTGGTCTTTCTTCCATCTTGCTCTTCTGCTTTTTGCCTTGGCTTTAGGCCTTGGAATGACTTTTGCCCCCTTAACAAATGCAGCTATAGCTAAAGTCCCTATGCATGAAGTTGGAGTTGCCTCTTCGGTACTGGCACTTTTTAGAAATATTGCCGGTGCATTCGGAGTAGCAATTTTTGCAACTATTTTAACCAACAGCGCCAATTCCGCAATTTTTGATGTACAAAAATACACGGTAATAAATACGACAGATCCTGCTACTTTGGCTAAAATCGCCTATCTTATGGCATTAAAGGCAAATATTGTGTCTTTTAACACAGTTTTCCTTGCGGCCTCCTTTGTCACTTTTTTGGGTGCAATTTCGGCAATGTTCCTTAAGGAAACATCAAGTGAAATGGGAGCTGCAGCTTCGAAAATGGAGCCCGGAGAAGGTATGATGTAATCTAGGCTCTTCTTGCCGGTTCTAATGCTATTAACCCCGGAGTTTTTTCTCTTCTTACTATCCTTGCGGGGAGAAGACCCATAAATTCTTTATTCGAGGAATAACTGTGTATGCTTTCATGAACGGCAATAAACGGATAGATTAAAAAAATGGGTGCCAAAGAAGCCATTAATTCTTTGCTTGTAGCAAGAGCAAAAAGAGAGTCAAATTGAAAAGAGGATAATATGTGCGAAAAGTGAGGATTTTTTAATATGCTACTTAATTCTAGGCCCGAAACTGCTCCTGTTTCTAAGTAAAAAAGAGAAGGTATTGCTCCGGAAATTTCTGTTACCCCGGGATTTCGATATACACCCCCTGCTGCGAGTGAGGTAATGGAATTTTTTAAATTAGACTTTATTTTCCCGTCTTTATTTCCTATCTCCAATTTTCCCAGCCACTTCCCCAAGTCAGGTTTTCTGAACCTGTTTTTTCCTATTTGTATTGCCAGTTCGTCGATGTTGGAGCAACCGGAGTAACCGCTTGTGTCAGAAATGATACTATTAATAGGATTGAAATCATGCTGAAAAAGAGCTTTAAAAATAGCAGCTTTAAAATCTTTCCCGCTTAGAACTGCCTGCTCCTCGATTGCATGCATTCTGTAATAAGTGCCTCCTATCATGATTTTATAAGTGGCCATATCCGCTAATTCGCCGTAAACCTCGGCAATACTTCTTGCAATTGGTAAATCGGCATTTTTTTTGAAAAATTCTCTGGTAGCATAATTGGTGGCAAATTCGGTAATATTTACCATTCCCGCAGTCCAATATTGTCTATCTTCTTCTTTTATGTTTGACGGAAATCTCTCCGCATATACAAATTCCGAGGAGGGAGTTTTTGGTTTATCAAATAGAGTTGACCAGACTAAAATAGACTCTTGTGCGTTTTCAAGGTTAAAAGTTTCTACTATTCTCCTGTGTAAAAAAGTTGCGCTCATTCCAAGTTCTGCCGGTCTTGAAAAAATTCCTCTTTGCGCTTTTCTCCAAAATGATTGGTTTCTTTTAATATAGTCGGGAGGTATTGAGTTTTCTTCTCTTGCAAAACGGAATCCCCTCCCATCGAGAGGGTCTTCTATGGGCCAGTTAAGGGAGCTATCGGGTATTTGTCGTTTCTCGTATTTAAAGTGAAATCCTCTTCCATCCCGGGGATCTTCGATAGGCCAATTAATAGGTTTTTCTGCCGACATAAATTTTTAGGGCAGAGACATACAAAATACTTTTATAAATCATAGGAATTTTTTTGTCAATCCTTATTTGTTAAGACTTTTTATTTCTTGTATAATTCTTTTGTGAATAAAATATATCTTTCCGTAATAATCCCGTGTTATAACGAAATGGCAAATCTCCAAAAGGGCGTACTCGATAAAGTCGGACATTTTTTGGGAAAGCAAAAATATCAATACGAGGTAATAATCGTAGACGATGGCTCAACAGACGGAAGCCAGGAGTTTTTAAGAAAATTTGTAAAAGATAATAATAATTTTATACTTCTTGAAAACTCGCATACGGGAAAAGCGGGCGCAGTGACGGCGGGAATGTTAAAAGCTCAGGGAGACTACAGGCTTTTTACCGATATGGACCAGGCAACTCCTATAGAAGAATTAGACAAATTAAGCCCTTTTTTAAAGGATTATGATATTGTAATAGGAAGCAGAAGCTCCCAAAGAAAAGGAGCTCCCTGGACAAGAGCTTTAATGGGCAGAGGCATGATATTTTTAAGAAGAGTAATTGTGGGAAACATAGAGGGAGTTACGGATACCCAGTGCGGATTCAAAATTTTCAGCCAAAAATCATCCCTGAACCTTTTTGAAAAGCTTAAAAAGTTTCATCACGGTTTTAAAACAATTTCCGGTTCGGCAGTTAAAGCCGGTTTTGATGTTGAACTTCTTTTTCTTGCCCAAAAGGAGGGTTATAAGATAAAAGAGGTACCCGTTAACTGGCTTTATGTCGAATCAAGAAGAGTAAGCCCCGTTAAAGATTCCTTAAGCGCTTTTACAGATTTAATAAATATAAAGGTTAATGCGATAAAGGGAAAATACAATAATTTATGAAAAAGTTGTGGCTTCTTTCTGCCTCTTATGTTACGGCATTAATAGTTCTTTTTTTCTATTCTTTTACTCAAGTCGATTTAAGCCTTACTCTCTCAAGGGCTTCGATATATCAGACTATAGAGAAAAATTTCCAGTATATTGGTTTTTTTCAAAGGCCGTTGTCCTCGGAAATTTTTACAATAATACTTTTGGTCTTATTTGCGTGTTATATTTTAACGTTATATTTGTCCTTAAAAAATAAATTGAATCTAAAATATTTTAAGATTCTTATCCCCGTAACTTTCATAATTCTTGTTTTTTCCTATAATGCCTTTTCTTACGATCTTTTTAATTATATTTTCGACGCAAAAATAATAACCCATTACGCCCAAAATCCCTATATCCACAAGGCCTCGGATTTTCCCGGCGACCCGATGCTTAACTTTATGCGTTGGACGCATAGGACTTATCCGTACGGTCCGACCTGGCTTTTGCTTACCGTTCCTTTATCTTTTTTGGGAATGAATATTTTTCTTCCGACTTTTTTTATGTTCAAAATTTTAATGGGGCTTTCTTATCTTGGAAGCTGTTATTTTATCTATAAAATTTCGGATAAGCTTTTTCCGGAAAATAAGTTCATCAACCTTTCGTTTTTCGCTTTTAATCCGCTCGTAATAATAGAATCTCTTGTCTCGGCCCATAACGATATTCCGATGATTTTTCTTTTTCTTCTGTCTGTTTATTTGTATCTTATGCGGAAAAGAATTGCTTCCGGGATTTTCTATTTACTTTCCGTAGGCGTTAAATTTTCAACGGGAGTGTTTGTTCCCATAATTTTTTATCTCATGTATTTGGAAAAGATAAAAAAGAAGGTAGATTGGGAGAAGATTTTTATTTATTCTTTTTTCCTTTCACTTTTGACCGTAATACTTGCTTCGGTTAGAACAACCTATCAGCCTTGGTACATGCTTTTGCCTTTATCCATGGCTTCTTTTGTTCCTAAAAAGTACTATGTTTTTATCCCTTCCGCTGCTGCTTCCCTATTTTCTACATTTATTTATATAGCGTATGTTTATATGACGGATTACGCAAAAGGTTATCCTTTTGTAATTTTTAATATAGAAGTTGCCGGTGTTATTGTTTTGATAGTTTTAACCTCTTTTTATTTCCTTTGGCAAAATCTTTTAAGGCGTTGATTGAAGAGGGGGATTTTACTATAATCGTTGTATGAATTTGATTTCAAAATTCAGAAACGAAATCATTCTTGCTCTTTTGATTTCCGCGGCATATTTCATATTAAGGCTGGTTTTTCTGGAAACTCTTCCCATGTTCACCGACGAGGCAATATATCTTCGTTGGGCTCAGATTGCCCTTCATGACTCTTCCTGGAGGTTTATTTCATTAACGGACGGTAAGCAGCCTCTTTTTGTCTGGTTCATGATGGTTTTTATGAAGTTTATAAAAGATCCGCTACTTGCCGGAAGACTCGTTTCTGTGCTTTCGGGTTTTTTTACAATGACAGGGCTTTGGCTGTTGAGCTTTGAGCTTTTTAAAAACAGAAAAATAGCTTTTTTTACCGCAATACTTTACGTTTTTTATCCTTTTGCCCAGGTATACGACAGAATGGCCTTGATGGATGGAATGGTCGGAACTCTTGCTGTTTGGGCATTATATTTTTCTGTTCTTCTTGTAAGGAGAATAAGGCTGGATATAGCCTATACCCTGGGTTTTGTTATAGGTGCAGGAACTCTTACCAAAACCTCCGATTTTTTCAGCATATATTCAATGCCTTTTCTTGTCCTTTTATTTGATTTTAAATCCAAGTTTTTAAAGAACAGGATTATAAGATTAATTCTCTATTTATTATTTGCGGTTGTTATTTCCCAGATTCTGTATTCTGTTCTAAGGCTTTCTCCGCTTTTTGAAATGATATCGGCAAAAAATGCCGTATTTGTCTATCCATTCTCGCAGTGGATACACCACCCGTTTACGTTTTTTGTGGGAAATCTTCACGGGCTTTTCAGTTGGCTTGTCCAATATCTTAAGCTTCCGTATATTCTTCTTATTCTTTTTTCGATTGTTTTTATCTTTAGGTATCCGAGGGAAAAATTGCTTTTATTGGCATATTTTGCATTTCCGTTTGTAGGACTGGCGCTTTTCGGAAGAGTTATATTTCCGAGGTTTATATATTTTATGAGCCTTTTTCTTCTTCCTTTGGCGGCCTGGTCATTGGATTATATAACCGTTTATATTATTGAAAAACTGAATTTAAAAACTTTAAGTTCAAAAATAATCCTTAGTTTTATTATTGTTTTGATCTTTGTAGCTTATTCGGGATACGTTTCTTTTGTATTTGCCCAAAACCCCGTAAAAGCTTCAATCGCAGACAGCGATTACAACCAGTATATAGGAAGCTGGTCTGCGGGTTGGGGAGTAAGAAAAAGCGTAGAATTCTTCAGTCAGAAAGCCATGAGCGGAAAAATATTTATAGGGACAGAAGGCACCTTCGGTCTTATGCCCGAATCCATGGAATTGTACCTTATACAAAATCCGAATGTAACAATAAAAGGATTTTGGCCTATCGGAAACCAGTTGCCTGCCGAGGCTTTGGCATATGCAAAAAAGATGCCCTCCTATTTCATTTTCTACCAGCCCGAGCACCAGGTAATTCCTCAAAATTTTCCGCTTAAATTAATATTTCAAGTGTCAGAAGGAAACAGTAATTATCTTTATAGGGTTTATCAGATTTTGCCGCAATAATGAATAAGATAAAAAAGTTCTGGTCTTTTCTTCTGATATCCGTTGTCGTCTGCCTATTTTTTTATCCTGTTTTTAAGGGACAAATTCCTTTTCCCGGAGACCTTCTGGTAAGCGAAAATCCTTATAATACACAGTCTTATCTGGGTTTTCCTCCCGGTGGGTATCCCAATAAAGCTCAGGGCCCGGATGTAATAAACGAGATATACCCCTGGCGTTATTTTTCTATTAGTCAGGTTAAAGGAGGAAGCATTCCTTTCTGGAACCCGCATAATTTTTCCGGCAATCCGCAGCTTGCCAATTTCCAGACAGGTCTTTTTTATCCTTTCAATCTTTTGTACCTTGGCCTGCCTTTTAATCTTGCCTGGACAATTATTATTATGCTCCAGCCTTTTCTTGCCGCTATTTTTATGTACCTTTTTCTTTGCAGGGGATTGTCGCTTTCAAAACAGGCATCTATTATAGGGGGTATTGCCTTTGCTTTCTCTTCATATATGACTGTCTGGATAGAGTACGGCAATATCGGGAGTACTCTTTTATGGCTTCCGTTTATTTTGCTTTTTGTAAAAAGGCTTTACGAAAAATTTTCGTCTCTTGATTTTTTAATACTAACACTTATTATTTCGGTTTCATTTCTTGCTGGATACATACAGGGAGTTTTTTATATTTATGTAATAAGCTTTCTTTATTTCCTGTTTCTATTTTTTAGGGATAAAAAAAGAACCTTAAAACATAAAAGAAACTTTCTCTTTGCTGTTTCGTTAATATTTCCCATAGCTTTGACTTTTTTTCAACTTTACCCAACGCTTGTGTTGTTTTCCGATTCCACAAGGGGAGCTTATACTCTTGGCCAGATATCAAAAATGCTCGCCCCTTTTTATTATTGGATAACAGCTTTTGTTCCGGACTTTTTCGGAAATCCTGCAACAAGGAACTATTGGTATAACGGTACATATATAGAAACAGTTATGTACGCCGGAGTTGGGATTTTGTTTTTTGCGATTTATTCTGTTTTCAAATCCAAAAATCCGGAAAAATTTTTCTTTTCTGTCCTTGCGTTTTTATCTTTGATAATCGCCTCAAATTTACCGGGAATAAAATTTTTATACCTTTTGCCTATCCCGATGGTCTCGACAACTGTTCCGACAAGAGAACTTAATATATTTATTTTTTCGGTAATAATCTTGGGGGCTTTGGGGATAGACAACTGGTTAAAAGAAAAAAATTATAAATCGCTTTTCCCTGTATTTTTTGTTATTTTTTATGCTCTTATCTGGGGCGTAGTATTTTTACTTCCTAAATTTATTGCTATTGATCCTTCAAATATCTCGGTAACAAAGCATAACCTGATTCTGCCTACTGTTCTGGCCTTTGGCATTCTGGTTGCTTTTTACCTTAAAAGAGTAAATAAGAATCTGGCTTTTATTATTGTCTTGTTATTGGTAAGCTTTGACCTTTTTTATTTTTTCAATAAAATTACGCCTTTCTCACCGGCGCAGCTTACTTATCCGAACACGCCCATAATCTCTTATATAAAAGAAACCGCGGGAATAAACAGATTCTGGGGTTACGGTTCCGGCTATATACCTGCAAATTACCAAAGTGTCGACGGGACTTATTCGCCCGAGGGAAACGACCCTTTACATATTGCAGCCTATACCGAGCTTTTGGCTTCTTCAAAAACCGGAACACTTCCTGAAGTTTTACCAAGGCCCGATGCTAATATAGCGCCGGGTTACGGACCTGACGATTTAAAAAATAACGGTTTCAGGCAAACTGTTCTTAACCTTCTGGGAGTTAAATATGTTCTTCAAAAACAGCAGCTTTTAGGAGCATGGGAACAACCAGATTTGACGACCTTCCCCGAAAAAGAATATTCGCTTGTTTACAAAGTTTATCCCTGGCAAGTCTACGAAAATAAAAATGCTCTCCCGAGATTTTTTCTTGCAAATAACTTTAAAGTAGAAAATAGGAGTCATATCCTAAGCTCAATTTACAGTGGGATAGACTTGAGAAAAACTTTACTTTTGGAGAAGAGTCCCGGTATTAAGATAGATAAAAATTCAAAAGGCGGCGTACGGCTTTTGTCATATACTGCAAACGAAGTAAGCTTTTCGGTAAAAACAAACGGGAATTCTTTGCTCTTTCTCTCGGATAATTATTACCCCGAATGGAGCGCATACGTAGACGGGGTTAAGACAAATTTATTAAGGGCCGACTATTCGTTTAGGGCCGTTGCCGTTCCAAAAGGAGAACATAACGTTGTCTTTTCTTACGACCCGGTTAGTTTTGTACGGGGAATAGCTCTTTCGGGCGCATCCTTAGGCTTATTGCTTATAATATTTTTTATTACAAGATTTTATGAAAAAAAGAAGTAATATTATTTTTTTATGTCTCTCGTTAATTTTTGTCGTTCCGGCTCTTATCGGACTGTTGCATCCGGGTTTCTTTGCAACAGATGACGGAAACTGGATGGTAATAAGGTTTTCGGCTTTTTACGAGGCTTTGCGCAACGGACAGTTTCCCGTAAGATATCTTCCGAGGCTTAATGACGGTTTCGGTTATCCCGTCGCCGATTTTTTGTATCCGCTTTTTATGTATATCGGCGTTTTGATTCATATCCTAAGATTTAATTTTGTTGATACGATAAAGGTCATACTTGGTCTTTCTTTACTGTTTTCTTCTGTCTTTACCTATCTATGGCTTAGGAAATTTTTTGATAATATCTCTTCGTTTGTCGGAGCAACTCTTTACACTCTTTTTCCTTATCACCTTTACGATGTTTATAAAAGAGGATCTGTCGGTGAAGTTCTTGCTCTATCTATTGCGCCTTTTATATTTTGGCAGACCGAGAGAAAAAATTATATATTTACAGGTCTTGGCATAGCGCTTCTTGTCACTGCGCATAACACTCTTGCTTTTATCTTTTTCCCGTTTTTAATCCTTTACATGCTCTTAAAAAAAGAGATTCTTTTTATGTTTAAGTCTTTTGTCTTGGGACTTTTATTATCTGCCTTTTTCTGGCTGCCCGCTTTATACGATAAGCAGTTTACGGTTTTTGACAAAACTCCCGTTTCCGATTTCTCCGGATATTTTTTAAACTTAAAAGACCTGAATCTTTTGGGTCCCGTATTTTTTGTAATCGTTTTATGTTCTTTTGCTCTTCTTTATTTCGACAGGAAAAAAGAGACTATTTATTTTTTGACAACAACATTAATAACTGCTCTGTTTGTATTTCCAGTAACTTCGCTTTTTTGGAAATATTTCCCTTTTACATCGTATATACAGTTTCCGTTCAGGTTAATATCTTATGTGCTTTTGGGAGCTTCTTTTCTTGCGGCTTCTCAGATTAATTTACTCAAAGGCAAAATAAAAATACTTTTTGCCGTTTTATTTATAGGGGTGATTCTTTATTCGGCAAAGGATTTTCTTGTTCCTCAAAATTACCAGTATTACCCGGATACTTTTTATTCCACCAATCAGGATACGACAACCGTAAAAAACGAATATATGCCAAAATGGGTTAAGAATATCCCAACAGACCAAACCTCAAAAATAACGGTTATAAAAGGAAACGCAAAGGTACAGAATCTTTTTACAAACGGAAACAAAACTACCCTTTTTATCAACACATCTTCGTATTCGGTTCTTCAGTATAACTCGGTTTATTTTCCGGGATGGGTAGTAAAGGTTGATAATATGAAAACAGCTATAGATTATAAAACTAACGGACTTATAAGATTTACCGTTAACAAAGGAAATCACAATATAGAAATTTATTTTACCGAAACACCCCTAAGATTATTTTCGGACATGCTATCTTTTCTGGGATTGATTTTAATTTTGATTTTACTTGTAAAAGATAGGAAAATACTAATTAAATGAAAGTTGTAAAAATAATTTTGCCTATAATAATCGTATTGGTTCTTTCTTTCTGGGCAATAAGGCCTTTGCTTTCGCCGGGCCTTTTCCCAGTACACGACGATACCCAGGTTCAAAGAGTTTTTGAAATGACCAAATCCCTGAATGCCGGCATGTTTCCCGTAAGATGGTCAATGGATCTAGGGTTCGGCTTCGGTTATCCGATTTTTAATTTCTACGCGCCTCTTGCCTACTATTCGGGTTCATTTTTTAATCTTTTGGGATTTAATGTGCTTATTTCGGCAAAACTTATGATGGGGCTGGGAATACTTCTTTCCGGCATTTTCATGTATTTATTGGGAAAGGAGCTCTTCGGAAAAGCCGCAGGAGTTGTTGCGGCTTTATTTTATGTTTATGCACCGTACCATGCGGTCGATATATATGTAAGAGGGGATGTTGCGGAATTTTGGGCATACGCATTTATTCCTCTTGCTTTTTATGGGGTTATAAAAACATATAAGGAAAATAATTTTAAAAATGCGGCTATAGGAGCGCTGGGCTTTGCGGGAATAATTCTTTCACATAATCTTACCGCGATGATGGTGTCTCCTTTTCTATTGCTTTTAATCCTGGTTTTATTTCTGGCTTCTTTTAAAAAAGAAAAAAAAGTTTCTTTTAACCCCTTTTGGGTTTTGATATTCGGAGCTCTTATTTCCTGTTTTTACTGGTTGCCCGCACTTTCGGAAATGAAATATACAAATGTCCTCTCGCAGATAGGACAGGGCGGCTTTAGTTACTGGGATAATTTTGTATGTCCCGGGCAGCTTTGGACAAGCCCGTGGGGATTTGGCGGTTCGGTTCCCGGATGCAACGACGGTTTGTCTTTTATGATAGGTAAACTTCATATAATTCTTTCTTTTGCCTCGGCAGTTTCCGCCTTTATATTACTTTTGATAAAAAAATTCAGAAAAGATTCTGAAAATTTTTATATAATTTTATTATTGTTTCTGGGGTTTGTTTTTTCCGCAGTTTTAACGCTTCAGATTTCAAAACCCTTGTGGGACTCAATAAGACTTATGGCATTTTTCCAGTTTCCCTGGAGATTTCTTGTAATGGCTTCATTTTTTTCCTCTCTTTTGGCAGGCTCTTCTGTATGGTTTTTTCGATTTTTTCCCTTTAAAAAATATGCTTCTTATCTAGATTTTGGAGTTGCAACAGTACTTTTAGCCTTTTTAATTTTTGTAAGTTCGAAATACTTTATAACTTCTCCTATCCTTCCTACGGCTTCCGGAGAATATAGCGGAATATACTCCGAAAATTCCGGGAAATACACAACAAAGTATGCAATTTCCTGGTTTGCCTCTAATCTTACGCACGAGTATATGCCTTCGGATTTTTTGGTGCCCGAAAATCCTTCTCAAATCTCAAACGGAAAAGTAATAGTAAAAAAGGGCAACGTAAACATAAAAAATATTACCCGCACTCCCGTTAAGTATGCGTTTACCGCCGAAAGCAAAAATCTTTCTTCAATCGTTATTCCCGTTGCCTATTTCCCATTCTGGAGTGCGTATATTGACGGCAATATCTATAAATTGTCGGTTTTGGATAACGGCGTCGGGATTAAAGTTTCTCCGGGAATTCATCAAATACAACTCAAATACTCGCAGACTCCCGTAGAGCTTTTATCCGATTTAATTTCTGTTGCTGGAATAGCGGCACTTATTGCTGGTATAATTCTTTCAGCCCGAAAAAGGTATGAGTAAAATCACGGAATTATCTGTTTTCTTTCCTTTCTGGAATGAAGAAAAAAACATAGAGAATGTTGTAAAAAAAGCCATCCCCGTTGCAAAAAAAGTTGCATCAAAATGGGAAATAATAATGGTTGACGACGGTTCTTCGGATAATACTTTAAGTATTGCCCAAAAACTTGCAAAAGTTAATCCGAATCTTACCGTTGTATCTCATCAAAGAAACAGGGGATACGGAGCGGCGCTTAAGAGCGGTTTTGAAAAGGCAAAGTATAAATATATCGTTTTTAACGACGGGGACGGACAGTTCGATTTTTCCCAAGTTTCAGAGTTTTTGGATAAAATAGACAAGGCGGATATGGTAATAGGCTACAGAAAAAAAAGACTGGATAATCCATTCAGGCATCTTCTGATGAATATGTTAAAAATATGGGATTTTGTATTTTTCGGATTTTATTTTAGAGACATCGACTGCGGATTTAAGCTTTTTAGAAAAGAGGCAATCAAAAAGATCTCTCCTTTAAAATCGGAGGGAGCAATGATTACAACAGAAATTCTTGCAAGAGCAAAAAAGAAAAAACTTAAAATTATTCAGGTTGAGGTAAACCATTATCCAAGAGTTTATGGAGATCAAAGCGGAGGAAACATAAGGGTAATTATAAGAGCGGTAAAAGAAAGCCTGCTTCTTTGGAAGAATTTAAATTATGGAAGAAATTGATATAGAGGCCGTAACAAGAAAATCTATACGGGGAGTGTTTGCTCTTGTTTCAAGGACATTTGCGATACAGGTAATAGGACTTATCGCAAATCTTTTACTTACGATTTTTCTTTCCCCATCCGTATTCGGAGTATATTTTGTCGTTTCAGCAGCCATTGCGTTTCTTCAGTATTTCTCGGACATCGGTCTTGCCGCCGCTTTAATACAGAAAAAGGAACCGATAACCGAAGAAGAGCTTAGAACTACTTTTACCATACAACAGATTCTCGTAATCTCAGTGGTAGCTATTGCCCTTCTTTTGTCTGGCTTTGTCAAATCTTTTTATCATCTTGACGCCGATGGGGTGCTTTTATTTCAAGCCCTTGTTATTTCCTTTTTCCTGTCCTCGTTAAAAACAATCCCCTCTATACTTTTGGAGAGAGATTTGCATTTTGAAAAATTGGTTATCCCTCAAATAGTCGAAAATCTTGTCTTTAGTCTTGTTGCCGTAATTCTTGCCGCAAAAGGTTTTGGCGTAGCAAGCTTTACGTATGCGGTTTTGGCAAGAGGGATTGGAGGCGTAATTGCCATATATATAATAAACCCATGGAGAATCGGAATAGGTTTCCAGAAAAATGCGGCAAAAAAACTCCTTTCTTTCGGGATACCTTTCCAGACAAACAGCTTTTTAGCTCTTATAAAAGACGATTTGTTTATTGCGTATCTTGGTAAAGTATTACCCTTGGCTCAGGTCGGCTATATAGGGTTTGCCCAGAAATGGGCTTTTGTTCCCTTAAGACTTATTATGGATAACGTAATAAGGATTACATTTCCTTCTTTTTCTAGGCTTCAGGAGGACAAAAATATACTTAGAAAAGCCGTTGAAAAATCTATTTTTGCCGCGTGTTTCCTCATCTTCCCAAGCCTTATGGGATTGGTAGTTTTAGCGCCTTATTTTGTCCACATAATACCCAAATACCTTAAATGGGAACCGGCAATAATATCTTTGGTGTTTTTTGCCCTTAACGCCGCTTTTTCTTCGATATCAACTCCTTTAACGAATGCCCTAAGTGCAATAGGAAAGATAAAAGTAACGCTCTATCTTATGGTTTTTTGGACCGTTGCAAACTGGGCGATAACTCCTCTTTTTATCGTCTGGTTCGGCTTTAACGGAGTCGCATATGCTTCGGCTCTTATAGCGGCTTCCGTTGTATTGGTCGTATTTGTCGTAAAAAGGTATATGCAGTTTAGCCTTTTAAGGGTAGTCTTAAACCCTCTGATAGCGACTCTTCTTATGGGAGTTGCGGTTTACTTTTTAAGCGGATTCCTGGCAAAGAATATAATAGGCGTTATTTTTGTTATAGGGTTTGGAGCTGTGCTATACTTCTTAACGATGTTTGCTTTGGCAAAAAATGAGATATTGTCGGACATCCAGATGGTAAGGGATAACCTTAAAAGATAAATATGGCAAAATTATCCGTAGTTATTTCTGCATATAACGAGGAGCAAAAAATTGCAAAATGCCTGGAGTCGGCAAAATTTGCGGATGAGATAGTTGTTATCGATAACTCCTCAACGGATAATACTTCAAAAATTGCTTCTAAATATACAAAGAATATATATACACAAAAAAATAACCCGGCCCAAATCGACCTTCAAAAAAACTTCGGATTCGAAAAAGCAACGGGTGACTGGATTTTAAGCCTTGATGCCGACGAAACCGTAAGTGGGGAACTCGCAGAAGAAATTAAGGAAACGTTAGCCAAAAATGTAAAAGAAAATGGTTATCTGATACCTCGAAAAAATTATATTTTCGGGGAATGGATAGAACATGCCGGATGGTATCCTGATTATCAGTTAAGGTTGTTTAGGAAAGGTAAGGGGAAATTTCTAGAAAAACACGTACACGAGAAATTAAAAGTTGAGGGAGAAACGGGAAAACTTAAAAACGACATACTTCACGACAACTACGAAACCATTTTGCAGTTTATGCATAGGGCAGTAGATGTTTATTGCCCCAACGAAGCAGATTTTCTTTTGTCAAACGGATATAAATTTTCTTCTTTTGACGCAATAAGATTTCCTTTTGATGAATTTGTCAACCGTTTTTTTGCAAGGGAAGGATACAAAGACGGACTTCACGGCTTAATGCTTTCAATACTTATGGCCTTTTACAGATTTTTGGTATTTGCATACATCTGGGAGAAGATGGGTTTCATAAAAGAAAACGGGGAAGAATTCCTGCAAAAAGCGGAGGAAGAGTTTAAAAAGGCGGACAAAGATTTAAGATTCTGGTTTTTTAACGAAAAGAAAAAGGGCACTAAAAACCCGATAAAGAAAAACATCTACAGAGTTTCCCAAAAGATCCGCATATGACAAATGTTTTTATAACGATAGTAAACTTTAACGGAGTTAAAGATACCATAGATTGCCTTAACTCAATAGACAGACTCGATATTTCTGACATAAATCTTACGGTTGTAGTCGTAGATAATGCCTCAACTGACGAAAGCTTTACTGAAATTTCAAATTTTAAACTTCAAAATTCAAATTTCAAATTAATTAAGAATGAAGATAATCTCGGGTTTTCGGGCGGTCATAACGTCGGGATAAAATATGCCCTGGAAAATGGTGCAGAATACATAATTGTTCTTAATAATGATGTTATCCTGGATAAGAGTCTTATAAAAGAACTCGTAAAGTCCGCAAAAAACGATAACAATGCCGGTCTTATTTCGCCAAAAATTTATTTTGCAAAAGGGTTTGAATTCCATAAAGACAGATATAAGGAAAACGAGCTTGGGAAAATTATATGGTATGCCGGGGGAAATATGGACTGGAATAACGTGATAGGAGAGCACGAGGGAGTGGACGAGGTGGATAAAGGCCAATTTTCAAAAAGAAAAGAAACGGATTTTGCAAGCGGTTGTTGCATGCTTATAAAAAAAGAAGTAGTCGAAAAAACCGGAGACTTTGACGAGAGGTATTTTCTTTATTACGAAGATAACGATTTAAGCCAAAGGGCCAGGGAGAAGGGTTTTGGAATCGTCTTTGAACCTGGGGCAATCATGTGGCATAAAAATGCCGGCTCTGTCGGAGGCTCGGGCTCTTCACTTCAGGATTACTATATTACAAGAAACAGGATGTTATACGGAATGACTTATGCATCTTTGAGGACAAAACTTGCTCTTTTTAGAGAAAGTATAAAATTTTTACTCATTGGCAGGAGATGGCAGCGTAAAGGAGTTTTTGACTATTACCTCGGCCGCTTTGGGAAGGGAAGTTTTAAATGAGTGGAAAATATTTTAAAAGATATGAGGATTTCCTTCTTCCCAATTACAACGGATACTCCTTATATAACTCAATCTACACGTTGTTGAGCTTATTCGGAATAAAAAGCGCAAACAAGCCATTAAATTTCGATCTGAATGAATTTATTGAAAAAAATAATAAAGTTGTTTTTTTTCTTACGGACGGTTTCGGTTATAACCAGTATAAAAATATAGAAAAAAATATTCCTTTTTTGAGGCTTCTTTCAAAAAAAGGAAAAGTTTTTCCCATAACCTCCGGATTTCCGTCGACAACCGCGGCTTCCCTTACAACCGTTGCAACGGGGCTTACTCCAAGAGACCACGGACTTTTTGAATGGAATCTCTACTTCGACGAGCTCGCTGAAGTTATACAGACCATTCCCTTTTCGCCAATGGGAAGAAGGGCCAAAGAGGGAAGTCTTTTGGAAAAAGGAGCAGATCCTAAGCTTATTATAAATAAGGACAGAATATTTAAGATACTGGAGGATAACGGAGTAAATTCTTACATATTCCACAACCAGTCACTGGCCAATACCGTTTATTCAAATCTTGTCTCCAACGGTGCTGAAAAAATCGATTACCGTTATTTATCGGACTTGATAGTTTCTATTTATAACGTATTAGTCAGGGAAAAGGGCCCAGCTTTTTTATACGTTTACTGGTCAGGAATAGACAGCGAAGGTCATAAATTCGGGCCTGATTCCCTTCAATACGAAGTGGAGGCAAGAATTTTTTTTGAAAGTATATACAATGATTTAATAAAAAGAGTTCCCCCGGAAAAAGCCAATAATATTTTGTTTGCCTTAACATCAGACCACGGACAGGTGGAGATAAACCCCAAAGAAACAGTTTATCTAAATAAAGACAGCGTTATCTTGGAAGCCTTGGAAACGGGACTCAACGGAAATATAATTCTTCCCTGGGGAAGCCCCAGAGACGTTTTTTTAAGGGTAAAAAAAGACAAAATCGAAGATACTATTATATATATAAATAAAAAGTACGGGAAAATATGTAAGGCTATAAAAACCGAAGAAGCAATTAAAATGGGAATTTTCGGTAACGGAAGCGATGAGTTTTTACAAAGAATCGGAAACATTATATTATTACCCTATAAAGGAAAGACCGTCTGGTTCGAACATATAAAAGGAGAACTGGTCGAGTTTAAGGGTCATCACGGAGGAATGTCTGAGGACGAGATGAAAATTCCTTTCGCTATTGCAAGATTTAAGGATTTGGTATGACAAAAATTACGGGAATCGTTATAACAAAAAACGGTGCTGATTTAATAGAGGATTGTCTTAAAAGCCTTTCCTTCTGCAATGAGATTTTAGTTGTTGACGCAGGCTCTAGCGATAAAACCCTGGAGATTGCAAAAAAGCACAACGCTAAAATTATTGAGCATAATTTCTCCGATTTTTCAAAAATAAGAAATCTAGGGTTGGAAAAAGCCGAGGGGGAATGGATTTTATATGTTGATGTTGATGAAAGAGTCAGTGAAGAGCTTCAAAAAAGTATAAAAAAAACAACTGAATCCGATTCTGTTTTTTCCGCATATAAAGTATTAAGAAAAAATTTTTATCTTGGAAATCACGAATGGCCGTATATCGAAAAGCTGGAAAGGTTTTTTAAAAAAGCTGATCTTAAAGGGTGGCGCGGAGAGCTCCACGAAAGTCCGGTTGTAGACGGGAAAATAGGGGAACTTGAAGGTTTTCTTTTGCATTATACCCATAGGGACCTTACTTCTATGGTAGAAAAGACGGCACAGTGGTCGGGAGTTGAGGCACAGCTTCGTTTTAACGCAAACCATCCCAGAATGACCTGGTGGAGATTTCCAAGAGTTATGATTTCGGGTTTTTTAAATTCATATGTGAAACAAAAAGGATATAAAGCCGGAACGGCAGGTCTTATAGAGAGTATTTACCAGTCATTCAGCATGTTTATAACCTATGCAAGGCTTTGGGAAATGCAAAAAGGACATGAGGTTAAAAAGTAAAAAGTGAAAATTTTGAAATTATTTACAAAAAAGCTCTGGCCGGTCTTATTCATTTTTCTTGTCTGGCTAATTTTCTCAAATCCCTATTTTTTAAAACACGATGTCCCTTTTTCCTCGACTTACCTCGTTAATTTCTTCTCTCCCTGGAATGCGTATCCGGGCTATACATCTCCGGTCAAAAACAACGCAATGCCCGATGTCATAGACCAGATATATCCCTGGAAAACTTTTACTATAGATACTTTAAAAAGCGGGCAAATTCCCTTTTGGAACCCTTACAGTTTTTCGGGAACTACTCATCTTGCAAATTATCAGTCTGCGGTTTTATCTCCTTTTAATATTTTGTTTTTTATTCTTCCTTTTATTGACGCCTGGAGTCTTTTAGTTCTTTTCCAGCCTCTTCTTGCGGGAATTTTCATGTATCTCTTCTTAAGAAGTTTAAAGCTTAAAGAAGAATCTTCACTTTTGGGCTCAATAGCTTTTATGTTTTGCGGATTTATTACAACCTGGATGGCTTATGCGACTCTTGGATACGCTATTCTTTTTTTGCCCCTTGCTCTTTACTCTTTGGAAAAGTTTTATTCTTCAAAAAAATTCAGGTTTCTTATTCTATTTTCCCTCACCGTTCCTCTTTCATTTTTTTCGGGTCATTTTCAGATAAGTATCTACTTTTCCCTCTTTGTTGCGGCGTATATTCTGTTTAAGTTTTATCAGACCAAAAATTTACAAAATACAATATTCGTTTTGCTGTATACAATTATTGGTTTTCTCTTTACGCTTCCCCAGATTCTTCCCTCGATAGAGCTTTATACACAAACTCTAAGAAGCGCAATATTTGAAAAACTGGAAGTAATTCCCTGGGGATACCTTTCTACTTTTGTGGCCCCCGATTATTTGGGCAATCCGGTAACAAGAAATGACTGGTTCGGCCACTATGCGGAGTGGAATGCATATATAGGGCTTATTCCTATCCTTTTGGGATTATATTCGTTGACCAAAAAAACAAAAGAAGTTTTATTCTTTGCACTAATGGCCGTCATTGCCATACTTTTTTCTTTCCAGACACCTTTTTTGAACCTTTTGATAATGCTTAAAGTTCCCGTTCTCTCGACAAGCGCAGCCAGTAGAATAATTGTTCTTTTCAGTTTTTCCATGGCTGTTTTATCGGCGTTCGGGTTTGAAAAAATAATCCTGGATTTAAAAGAAAATAAGAATAAGAATATATTGCTATTCCTGTTATTGTCTTTTGCGGTTTTTGCGATCCTCTGGGCCGTTGTAATCCTAAAACTTTTCATGCCTTTGGATAAGATTGTAATAGCAAGGCAAAATCTTATCCTTCCAACCGTAATGCTTCTTGCTTTCTCTTTAGTATTATTTGCGGGTATTTTTTTAGTTCACTTGAAAAAATCTTTAATCTTTAATCTTTTATCTTTAGTAATTATCGTATTAGTATCTTTTGATATGCTCAGATTTTCGGCAAAATGGATGCCGTTTGACCCTAAAAGTCTTATGTATCCTAATGTTCCGGTAGTTTCGGAGTTTAAAAATATTTCAGGGTACGAAAGGATAGTAAGCAATATGGGAGGGGAAGCGACTACGTATTATAAACTCCCATCCATAGAGGGCTATGATGCGGTTTATATAAAAAGGTACGGTGAATTTATTGCATCGCTTGAAAACGGAGACCTGACGGAATCCGCAAGGTCGGTAGTATCCTTTCCAAAGAGCGGACTGGATTCAAAAAAAGCGGTAAACTTATTGGGAGTAAAATACGTGGTTCACAAAATAGCGGATGACCATGCTTCCTGGACTTTCCCCTTCTGGACCGAGCCCGGGCAATATTTAAAGATTTATGACGACGGAGTATATCAGGTTTATGAAAATAAAAATGTATACCCGAGGGCTTTTATGGTTAAGAGTTTTACGGTAGAAAGCAATCCGCAAAAAATTCTAAATACCATGTTTTCTTCGAAGTTTGATTTACGAAACGGTGTAGTTCTCGAGAAGAACCCGGGTATCAAATTGACCGCTACTACGGGAAATGCAAAAATTGCTTCTTATACTCCGGATGAAGTCGTAATAAATACCGATTCTGACGGTAATTCCATGCTTTTTCTTTCCGATACCTATTATCCCGGCTGGACCGCATCCGTAGACGGAAAACAGACTCCGATTTACCGTGCGGACTATGCATTCAGGGCGGTTTCGGTTCCGAAGGGTAGCCATACGGTAACTTTTAGCTACCAACCTATGAGTTTTAATTTGGGAGTAGCGGGTTTTGCTGCAGGGGTAATTATGATGATTGGGGGAATGCTTTTCCTTAGAAAAAAAGACTATTTATTTTGATTCCCAGAACATAAGTTCTTTAAGCTTCATTCTCTTTTTTGCAAAGTAAAAAAGATATACGATTTCAAGAATTCCTATAGAGTTTACAACAAGCATAACTACAAACCAGTTTTTTTGCCCGAGTTTTGCGGCTCTCCAAAGAGCCAAGCCTTTCCAGATAAGGGACCAGATAAATAGAATAAAAAGTACATAAGGGGGAATTTGTGCAAGGTTATAAAAACTATTCATTAATTTGATTTTAAATCTTAATGGATAACTTTGCAATAGAGGGCAAACTTGATAGAATAAGAGTGTGAAAGTAGGGATTTTCGACCCTTATTTGGATGACCTCGGCGGCGGGGAAAAGTATATGATGACGCTTGCCCAGTGTCTGTCCGGGGAAAACGATGTAAGCGTGTTCTGGGACAGGAGGGAGGATTTGGATGAGCTTCTTAAACGCTTTACGATAGACCTATCAAAAGTAAAAATTACAAAAAATATATTTGCCCTGGGTTTTATAGATAAACTTAAAGAAAGCAGAAAATACGACGCAATAATAGTACTAAGCGACGGAAGCTTGCCTTTTCTTTTTTCAAAAAAAACTTTTCTTCATATCCAACAGCCTCTTAAAAATATAGAAAAATCAAGGATTAAACTTTCAAGAATAAGCGGTGTCTTTTACAACTCTTTGTATACAAAAAATTATAACGGTAAAAATTTACCCGTAAAATCATCCGTAATATACCCTCCCGTAAGTCTTTATCCTTTTTCTAAAAACAAAGAAAATATAATACTTCACGTGGGGAGATTCAGAATAAAAAATGTAACAGGAATAGACGACTTTAAAAAACAATTTGTCATGGTAAAGGCTTTTAAGGATATGGTGGACAATGGATTTAAAGGGTGGAAACTGGTAATGGCTGTAAGTATAAGAGAGGGCGATTTGGAAAAATTTGAAGAAGTAAAAAATTCCGTTAAAGGTTATCCTGTAGACTTTATAGTAAACTCCTCAAATGATGATTTGGGAAAGATTTATTCAAAAGCAAAAATTTACTGGCATGCATCCGGATTCGGAGAGAATCTGGAAGAAAATCCACATTTTGCAGAACACTTCGGAATTTCAACGGTAGAAGCAATGAGCGCGGGAGCTGTTCCGGTTGTAATAAACGCGGGAGGGCAAAAAGAGATAGTAAAAGAGGGCGAGACAGGTTTCTTGTGGGATACGCTGGAGCAGCTAAAATCAAAGACTTTAAAGTTGGCAAAAGATCCGAAGCTTTTATTAAAGATCTCTAAAAATTCGTCGGAGTTTGCAAAAACGTTCGGGAAAGAAAGGTTTTGCAGGGAGGTCAACGAACTTATTAAATGAAAAGATATTTTTATTTATTAATAATAGTTCTTGCTGTTTTGGTATTTTTCTGGCAGTTTTTGCTAAAAGGGCTTTTGCCAATTCCTTCCGATACAATAGTCGGCCTTTATTATCCTTTCAGGGAAATTTACCAAAAGACAAACCCAAACGGAGTACCATATAAAAATTTTCTCGTAACGGATCCGGTTAGACAGCAATATCCCTGGAGAAATCTTGTAATTCAGGCGGAAAAGAATTTGAGTTTGCCTTTGTGGAATCCGTATAACTTTGCGGGTTATCCCTTACTGGCTAATTTCCAGTCGGCTGTTTTTTATCCCTTTAACTTACTGTTTTTTGTCTTGCCTTTTTCTTTTTCCTGGAGCCTTCTAATTATTATCCAGCCAATTTTAGCCGGACTGTTCCTTTATTTGTATCTAACAAATTTAAAGATTAGAAAAGAGGCTTCTTTTTTGGGTGCTTCGGCGTTTGCTTTTTGCGGTTTTTCAATTGCATGGCTTGAATGGGGAACAATTGGAAATACCGCTTTGTGGCTACCGCTGGTTTTGTTATCCATAGACAAAATATTTGAAAAAAGAAAAATCGGCAATCAAAAATCAATAATTATCTGGGGAAGCATATTCGTTTTATCATTGGTTTTTTCCTTTTTTGCGGGACACCTTCAAACTTTTTTCTACCTTTCACTTATATCTCTTGCGTATTTTCTCGCAAGGCTCTTCCAACAGGGAAAAAAATTAAAATCTTTGTTATTATTCTTAATTCTTACTTTTTTATTCTTAATTCTGACGTTGGTCCAGTGGCTGCCTACTCTACGATTTATTCTCCTTTCGGCAAGAAACGTTGACCTTCCCGGATATACCCAGGCAGGCTGGTTTATTCCATGGCAAAATCTGGTGCAGTTTTTGGCCCCGGACTTTTTCGGGAACCCCGCCACCCTTAATTATTTCGGGGTGTGGAACTATGCGGAGTTTATCGGATACATCGGAATTTTTCCTCTTATAACCGCTTTTTTTGCTCTATTTTTCAGGCGCGACAAAAAGACTTTATTTTTCGGTACGGTATTTTTCGTTTCTTTATTTTTTGCCCTCCCGACTATTTTTGCAAAAATTCCTTTTAAACTGAACATTCCGTTTATTTCTACGGCACAGCCGACAAGACTGTTGTTTTTAATTGATTTTTCCCTGAGTGTTTTGGCGGCCCTTGGAATGGACTATTACGTTTCTTTAAAAAACAAAAAACCAATTCTATATATTCTTGGAATCTTTGCTCTGGCTTTTGCGGGTCTTTGGACTTTTGTCCTATTCCTTCACGGGCATATTCTTGCTCCTGCAGATTTAAGCGTTGCAAAACAAAATCTTATTTTGCCTTCTGTCATATTTGCAGTTGTTACTTTAATTCTTGTTGTTTCCGTATTTTTAAAAGGGAAGCTTGGCAAATTTCCTTACATACTTATTATTTCTTATCTTTTAATTCTTGTATCTTTATTTGACCTTTTCCGATTCGGGTGGAAATTTGAGCCTTTTACAAACAAAGCTTATCTTTTTCCTTCCCAGGCGGTAATGACTTTTTTAGAGCAGCAAAACTCGGGCGGACCTTTTAGGGTGATGTCCCTGGATTCCAAAATTCTGCCTCCTAACTTTTCGGATATGTATAAAATCCAGACATTGGACGGATACGATCCCTTGTATCTTCAGCGCTACGGAGAGTTAATGGCAGCCGTTGGAAGGAATAAACCCGATATCTCTACTCCGTTTGGTTTTAACAGGATAATTACACCCCAAAATTATTCTTCGCGTCTTATTTCTTTTATGAATGTTGTTTATGTATTAAGCCTCGAGAACATAAAAGATCCCAATCTTACTCCCGTATTCTCCGACGGGACCGTAAATGTTTACGCAAACAAAAACGCTTTGCCCAGAGCATTTTTTGTACCTACTACGGTTGTTGCAACCTCAAAGCAGGATGCAATAAATAAGATGTTCGACCCCAATTTTCTTCTTAATAACAGGGCAGTTGTCGAAGGAGTAAATAAATTTACGACAAATTGGAGCGGAGGACAGGCGCAAATAAGTTATTACGGGGAAAATAAAGTGGTCATTAAAACATTAACGGCGGGAAAAGCTTTTATGGTTTTAACGGACAGCTATTATCCCACCTGGCACGCAAAAATAGACGGAAAGCAAACAAAGATATTCAGAACGGATTATAATTTTAGGGGAGTAATAGTTCCCAAGGGGGAACACACGATAGAATTTTACGACACACTGTTCTAATGATTCTAATCATTAGAACATAAGTTTAGAATTTATTAGGGTCTAGGATTTTTTTAATGATATGGATATTTCGATAGTAATTCCAAATTATAACGGAGAAAAACTTATTGAAAAAAATATTCCAAAGGTAATGGAAGCTCTTTCAGGGTATAAAGGCGGAAAAACGGAAATAATAATAGTAGATGATGCATCTTCGGATGGGAGCAAAGATGTAATTTCAAATTTCAAATCACAGATTACAAATTTAAAATTGATAGAGAATGAGAAAAATTTGGGGTTTTCTTCAACTGTAAATAAGGGGGTAAAAGAGGCAAGGGGAGAAATAGTGATTCTTTTGAATACCGATGTGGTTCCGGAAAAAGATTTTTTAAATCCGCTTCTTGAGCATTTTAAAGATGAAAAAGTATTTGCGGTGGGCTGCATGGACAAAAGCATAGAAAAAGACGAGATAATTCTTAGGGGAAGAGGCCTCGGGGAATGGAAAAGGGGCTTTCTTGTCCACAGGAAAGGGGAGGTAAATAAGACAAACACCCTTTGGGTGAGCGGGGGCTCGGGAGCATTCAGGAAATGGATATGGGAAAAACTTGGGGGACTAAACGAGCTCTACAACCCCTTTTATTATGAAGACATAGACCTTTCTTATAGAGCGTTAAAGTCTGGATATAAAATAGTTTTTGAACCTAAGAGTGTGGTCGAACATTATCACGAAAAAGGTTCGATAAAAAGTAAATATTCTTCAGGTCAGGTAAAAAGGATTGCATACAGAAACCAGTTTATTTTTGCCTGGGAAAACGCAACCGATACAAATTTACAGATCGGGGAATGCATTTGGCTCCCTTACCATTTAATAAAAGCATTGTTTAGATTGGATTGGCAGTTCTTTTTAGGGTTTTTTAGTGCTTTTATTTTACTTCCCAAAGTAATAAAATCCAGTTTAAGGTACCAGAAAAGCTTTGTTTTGTCGGATAAAGAAGTTATAGAAGAATGCAGTTATTAAATTTGCTTTTATTCTTTTTCCTTGCATTTATTGTTTTTTATCTTCCCGGAAGATTTACCTTAAGGATTTCCGGTTATAAATTTGGAGATTTTATAATTACATTTACCTCCTCTTTGATTATCGGTATTTCCCTATTCTTATTTTTGACATTTATTTTGTCTTTTATAAAGCTTGATTATCTATTCAATCTTGTTATTCCTTTTGCGTTACTTTTTGAGGGAAAGAAGTCTTACCTTGAGTTAAAAGAAAAGGTTGAGATAAGAAAAATAGTTTCTCCCGAGTATCTTCTTATTATTATTGGTTCTCTTTCCATGTCATATTTGACTTTGCGTTCGGGATTATACGATAACGGTAAATTGGTCTTTTATGGAATTAATTCGGCAGACTCGCTGTTTAATACGTCATTAATTTACAGCCTTATTTCCGGCTTTCCTCCTGTTCATCCAGGTTTGGCGGGTGTTCCCTTAAGAGGCTATCATATTTTTTATGATTTTCTCATTGCAGAATTCTCTAAATTTTATCATTTGAATGTTTTTGATTTATTCTTTAGGGATTTTGCTTTATTTATATCTGTTCTTTATGGAATTTCATCTCTCTCACTCGGAAGATTTTTAAAATGGAAAAATTTTACACTTATAATTTTTATTATCCTAATGTATTTTGCACAGAGTTTTGATTTTTACGCTTATTATATTTACAGGTTATTTAATTATTATTACAACTCGGCAGGAATCATGCAGTCTATAGCAAATATGCTTGATCCTACGGTAATTATTTCCGTAGGATTCTTTTTTATAGGCTTTATATTGCTGTTTTCAAAAGGAAAAAAGTGGGCTTTCTTTTTACCAGCCCTTATAATAGGCATTCTTCCCGAAGTAAAAATTTATCCATCAATTATTTTTTATACTGGTTTTGGAATTATTGCATTATGGGACTTATATAAAAAAAGAAATTTCCAATTATTAAAAACCTTTATCTTATCAGGAATTATTTCCTCAATTGTTTTTTTACCGATTAATTTTGGTGCAGGAAGTCTTGTTTTTGCCCCCTTTCTTATTTATAAAAACTTTATCGATAGCGCTTGGATTTTTAATAACTGGCATTGGAATGTTAATTTCCCTATTTATGTTCAGTCGCATAATTACATTCATATTGCCTTTTTTTATGCAGTAGCAATATTTATATTTTTGTTTACAAGCTTAGGAATAAGAGTGGTAGTTTTTTTAAAGTTTAAAAAATTGTTTAGTAAAAAGTTTTATAGCCTAAATAATATATTTTGGCTAACTACTATATTAATTTCATTCATTATTCCAAGCCTTTTTGTACAGAGCAGTTCAACATTTCAAAACATCCAGTTTTTTTGGGCCGGTTATATAATACTTTTGGTTCCTACCGCTTATGTCATAGGGAACGTAATAGACAAAAACAGAAAACTTTTTATCATTAGCCTAGTAATATTTTTTGTTTTATTCTTTCCAGATTTTTTTAAAACTTTTATGACTTATTCCATAGACCCTACATTTATAGATTCCGGGCTAGTAGAAAAAACAAAAATAATAAGAAATTTGCCTTCAAGAACGGGAATTATAGTAATAAATAGGCCAATAATAAAAGGAACGTATGAAACTTTATACAGCAGCCCGTTAATTGCTGGTATAAGCGGACACCCCGTTTATTACGAAGAAGAAATAGCGCAATTTCAAGGTTTAAATAATGTTGTAGATAAAAGAAAAATGATTATAGATAAAATAGCTGAAAATATGGTAAATTGTAGTAATCCAAAAACTGCTGAACATAACATAATAAATTTGATGGAAGAAAGTAATAATCAATACCTTTTACTTTTAAAAAAGAATACTTGCGCCGATAAGTTTATAAAACTGAAGTTAATTAATGGTAAAGGAGAATCCGCTCTTTATAAAATATAAATGAAATTATCTGTAATAGTTCCCGTATATAACGAGGAAAAAACAATCCTTCAAATCTTAGGAAGGCTTAAAAAAGCCGATATACCTGTTATTTATGAAGTAATTGTTGTAAATGACGGCTCAACTGATTCCACGGCAAATCTTATTAAAAAATTAAAGAGTACAAGGGTTAAAGTTTTAACTCATTCCAAAAATCAGGGCAAGGGAGCAGCAGTAAAAACAGGTATAAAATCGGCAAAGGGAGAATATATTTTAATTCAGGATGCGGATTTGGAATATCACCCTAACCAGATAAAAAATCTTTTAAAACCAATTATGGAAAAAAAGGCAGAAGTCGTATACGGAACAAGATTAAACAGAATGCCTCATTTGAATAAAGAAGAAGCAAAACATCTTTTCATACTCCATTATTTCGGCAACAGATTTTTAAGCCTTGTTACAAGTGTTCTTTACGGGCAATGGCTTACCGATATGGAAACGTGTTATAAGCTTTTTCCCAAAAAAGCGGTTTCTCTTATAAAAATTAACGCAAGAGGATTCGAGTTCGAGCCCGAAATTACATCCAAATTATTAAAGCAGGGCTATAAAATAAAAGAGGTATCCATAAAAGCAACTCCCAGGGGATACGAAGAAGGTAAAAAGCTCAATACGGTAAGGGACGGTTCAAAAGCACTTTGGTATTTATTCAAATACAGGTTTACAAATTAATATGGCAAACGTAACAAGAGGAACGGGATTACTTGAAGGATTTTTGTCAAAAAAAAGAGCGCAAAGGGCAAACATTCTTTTAAGAAAGACAAAAAAAGAAAGAGTACTGGATGTAGGATGCGGATCTTCTCCTTATTTTCTTCTAAACACAAAATTTAAGGAAAGATACGGTATAGATCCGTCGCTGACAAAACTTAAAATAGAAAACTTAAAACTTAAAAAAGGAGATATTACAAAACAAAAGTTACCTTTTAGGGATAATTTTTTTGATGCAGTAACAATGCTTGCGGTTTTTGAACACCTTGACCATAAAAAAATCTCTTTTGTTTTAAAAGAAGTTAATAGGGTATTAAAAAAGGGAGGAGTTCTGGTAATGACAACTCCCGCGCCCTGGTCAGATAAAATATTAAAAATTATGGCAAGGACTGGCTTTGTAAGTAAAGAAGAAATACACGAACACAAACATAATCTGACGTCAAAAATAATCAGAGATTATTTAAAAAATGACAATTTCAGAAACATAAAAAGCGGATATTTTGAAATGGGCTTAAACATGTGGTTTACTGGTAATAAATGAAAAAAATATTTAATTGGAGACTTTCATTAATCTTTATAATCTTACTTGCAGCATTTTTAAGGTTTTATATGCTTGGAAGCATTCCGTCAGGATTAACAAATGACGAAGCAGGAGTCGGTTGGGATGCATATTCAATACTTTTAACCGGAAGAGACCAATGGAATCAATTTCTACCGCTACATTTTATCGCTTTTGGAGATTATCCTGCCCCCTTACTAAGATATCTAACAGTTCCGTCTATTTTGTTTTTTGGATTGAACAGTTTTTCGGTGAGATTTCCTTCTGCCCTTTTCGGGGTTATTTCCGTACTGTTGCTATTTTTTTTGGGAAAAAAATTATTTAATGAAAAAATAGGTTTATTTGCATCATTTTTGCTTGCGATTTCTCCTTGGGCTATTGGCTTGAGTAGAGTGACAATAGAGCCAAATATTGCCATAACCATTTTTCTTTTTTCTTTTTTTATTTATTTGCATTCCCTTAAAAAAATAAACTATTTATATATTTCAGTGTTACTGTTTGCCCTGGTTTTATATACCTATTCCGCTTATGTCCTTTTTCTTCCTTTGGTTGCCGTTTTGTTGCTGTTCTGGAACAAGAAAATAGTTTTTAAAAATTATAAACAATATCTAATAGCATTCATTTTGTTTGTAATAGTTTTAATACCAAATTTTCTTACGAAAGATACTACTGCCGGTGTCCGTTTCACACAGGTGGGAATCATAAACAATGTTAACAGTATAGGTTTAATAAATACCCTTAATGATGAAAGAGGAGCGTGTCAAAAGACTTATATTTCACTTATTTGTAAAATAGCCGATAATAAGGTTTTCCTTTTTACTTCTACTTTCGCAAAGAATTATACTGCACACTTTAATATAAATTTTCTTTATAACAATGGTACCGAAACACAGTATTCAATACTTCCACAGAGGGGACTTGATTACGTTTTTGGTGTTTTATTATTGATTTTAGGTCTATTTAGAATCCTTAAATATAGGGATAAAAACGGATTTTTGATTATTTTGTTACTTTTGATAGCTCCTATACCCGATTCTTTGACAGGGGCAGGGCATTATGGAAGAGCTTCAATAATGATTCCCTTCCTCCTGATTATTGAGGGAATAGGCCTATTTTATCTCATTGAACTTATCTCCAGGCCTGATTATAAATATCTCAAAAAACTTTCCTATATTTTTATTTCTTTTATAGTTTTTTTCTCTGTGTTTATTTTTTGGATAAATTATACAACCTATTTTAAAAATTATTACTCTCTTTATTCGCAATACGGATATGAAGATTTGATGAAAACAGTTTTTAGTCAAAGAAATAAATACGATAGAATCTATATTTCCCGCCACCTTAATGATACAAAACAATATGTTTATTATTTATTCTACAATAAGTATTCTCCTAGTAATTTCCAAAAAAAAGTGAATGTGTCATTTCATGAGGCCTCTGACGGCTGGATTTCGGTAGATAAGATTGATAATATATACTTTGTGCAAAACTTACCTACAATTTCAACTTTTTCTGCTCAAATGAATTATACGGCTCTTTTTATTTCCAATCCTGTTGATTTTCCAAAAACTCTTAAGCCTCTATTTACAATTAAAGATAAATTAGGAAACATTTTGTTTGAAGGAATTAATGCTTCGGATTTGTTAAAATATTATAAGGAGCAAAGAATAAATGTTAGTAGTACGTAAATTATTTAACTGGAAACTATTATTGCTCCTGATAGTTTTACTCGCAGCATTTTTAAGATTTTATCAATTGGGGAGTAATCCTCCTTCTTTGACATGGGACGAAGCAGCCTGGGGATATAATGCATATTCTTTGGGAGTAAACGGCAAAGACGAATTCGG
Source organism: bacterium (assembly GCA_021813145.1). Lineage (GTDB taxonomy): Bacteria > Patescibacteriota > Microgenomatia > Levybacterales > UBA12049 > JAKALS01. The sequence continues at coordinate 180,375 of JAKALS010000002.1, read as the reverse complement.
AAGATTTTTACCTCACGATTATCTGGAGTCTTTCGGGGATTTTAAACCTCCTTTGTATGCATATCTTGATGTTTTGCCCGTTAAGATTTTAGGTTTAAACGAAACCGCGACAAGATTCCCTTCGGCATTCTTCGGAACCCTTACGGTCCTTCTTACCTTCTTTCTTGTCCGAAGAATATTTAATACCTCAAAAAATAGAAATGTTATAGGTATTTTGGCTGCTTTATTTTTAGCTATTTCCCCCTGGCACATTATGCTTTCGCGTGCGGCTTTTGAAGCAAATGTCGCTTCATTTTTTGTTGTATTGGGAGTGTGGGCATTTCTTGCGTCCGTTCAAGCTGCAGAGTTGAGCGGACGTAGAAGCTACGAGAGGTGGCTTCTTGTTGTTTCCGCTATTTCTTTTACCCTTACCATGTATACCTTTAATACCGAAAGGATAGTATCCCCGCTTTTGGTAATTTTGCTGGCTCTGGCATTTTGGAAAAAACTATGGAAGATGAAAAAAGTGGCTATAATATCGGCCGTTGTTGGAATTATTATCTTTCTTCCGACATTCAGATTTTTGCTAACTCCGCAAGCGGGACTAAGGTTTCAAGAAGTAAATATATTCAGCGACATAAATGTAGTCAAAACTGCAAATCAGGAAATCGCTAACGATAATAATGCTTTTTGGTCAAAGATAATCCATAACAGAAGGCTTTTATATTCTGTGGATTTTGCCCAGCATTATTTCGATAACCTGAGCCCTTCGTTCTTGTTTATAAAAGGCGACGGTAATCCTAAGTTTTCCACTCAAAGTACCGGACAGATGTATATCTGGGATATCGTATTTTTTGTGGGGGGAATTCTTCTTTTGTTAAGGAAAAAAGAGGGAAATTGGTGGCTTGTTCCCTTGTGGCTTTTAGTAGGAATAATTCCCGCTGCAACAGCACAGCAGACACCTCATGCGCTAAGAATAGAGGCAACTCTTCCAACATTCCAGATTTTTACGGCTTACGGGTTTGCTGCCTTTTTGGACTGGACAAAAAGGCAAGACCTAAAACTTAAAATATATAGCTTTAATATGGGAATTCTTTTACCGGTTGTATTATTTGTTTTACTTTTTATGAACTTTGTTTACTTTTATCATGAATATTTTTATCAATATCCTTATGAATATTCCGGAGAATGGCAGTACGGCTATAAGCAATCTATAGATTATGTAATGTCGGTGCAAAACAAATACGATTACATACAGATGACGCATGCTTTGGGAAGACCTTATATATATTATCTTTTTTATACAAAAACAAATCCCGAGGTTTATAGAAAAACCGCAATAATCCATAGAGATGCATTCGGATTTGTAACAATCCTGGGTTTTGGCAAATACCTTTTTCCGGAGAATTATAACTATAATTTAAGCAAAACAAAGAAAGTCTTATATATAAATACGCCTTATAATTTGCCGAAAAATATCAAAATTCAAAAAACATTTTATTTGCTTGACGGCCAGCCGGCGCTGGTAGCGTATACCATATAGAGGTTATGAATAGGAAACTTGTTTGGTTAATATTAGCGGGAATTGTCATTTTGGCTGCAGTCCTTAGGCTTTGGATGCTGGGACACGTTCCTCCCTCTCCCGATTGGGATGAAGTTGCCTTGGGGTATGATGCCTATTCCATAATCCACACCGGAAGAGACGAATTCGGGAAATTCTTGCCTGTAGTTCTTAGGTCTTTTGACGATTATAAACCTGCCCTCTATGCTTATCTTGCAATACCTACGGTTTTTATATTCGGTCTTAATGTTTTTGCCGTCCGTCTTCCGTCTGCAATATTCGGAACACTTGCGGTTTTAGCCACGTATTTCCTGGTTAAAGAACTCTTTTCGGTAAGCAAGACTGAAAAAGTAGGACTTAAAGCCGGAGAGGAAGAGGAAAAAGGAACCCTATTCACCAAATACAAAGTCCTAAATATCGACCTATTAGCTTTGCTTTCGGCAGGGTTCATGGCGATTTCTCCCTGGTCTATACAATTTTCAAGAGTAGGATTTGAGGCAAATACGGGGGATGCCTTTAATATTTTTACGGCTTTGTTTTTTATCAAGGGCTTAAAAAACCGTTGGATGTTATTCCTTTCGGCTTTCTTTGCGGGCCTTGATATTTATGTTTACCAGAGCGAAAAAGTTTTTACACCTCTTCTTGTTTTGGCGCTTGCTCTTATATACCGTAAACAACTATTTTCGATTCCTAAAAAATATATAGTTTCGGTTGTAATATTCGGGCTTATTGTTGTAACTCCCATGGTGGTATTCATATTAACAAATAGAGCGGCCCTTTTAAGGGTTACGGGGACAAGCGTATTTTCCCATCAGACGGTTCTTCTTTCCAACGACATACCTAAACTGCAAAGGGACATAGCAAATCACGACATCTTGGGATTAATAGTAGATAACAGAAGGATCACGTACGCAAAAGCTATTATTTCGGGGTACATTGTCCATTTTGACCCCAACTGGCTTTTTGTTACGGGCGATATATCAAGGCACCATGCCCCAAATATGGGATTAATATATCTGTTTGAGCTTCCTTTAATACTTCTTGGTATTTACATGCTTCTATTCGGACCTTTTGACAGAAAGACGAAGCTTACGGTTTTTGGCTGGATGTTATTAGCGCCTGTCCCGGCTTCTATTACAAGCGGAGTTCCTCACGCGGTAAGAACCCTTAATTTTCTTCCCACCTGGCAAATCCTTTCGGCCCTGGGTTTAATCAGCGGGTACCTGCTGATTAAACAGTATAAAGTATCAGGTATTAAATATTTAGCTTACTTTAAGCCGGTGCTTTATACTTTATTCATACTACTTGCCACTCTTAATTTTATTTATTATCTTGACCAGTATTTTGTTCAGCTTAATTACTATACTTCTCAGGATTGGCAGTACGGTTACCAGCAGGCTGTTGAAGAGGCAAAACTTGTAGGCAACAATTATAAGGAAATAAGAGTATCAGACAACCAGCCCATGGATAAATCCTATATGTTCTTCCTGTTCTATCTAAAATATCCGCCCGCCCTTTATCAAAAGGTGGGAGAGACAAGCTCGGGAGGTTTTGCATCCCATCACAGTTTCGGTAAATACGTATTTAAACCCATAAATTGGGCGCAAGAGTCTAAACAAAAAGGAATACTCTTTATCGGTACTCCGCAGGAGATTCCCCAAAGCGCGGCTTCTAAAACAATTTATAACCTAAACGGAACACCAGCAATAAGAATAGCAGGAACTTGAACTAATTTATGGATTTTAAGAAGTTTCTTAAAAAAGAGTTAATTTTGTTGTATCTGGTAATTATTGTCGGAGCTTTTTTGCGTCTTTGGGGAGTTTACACCAATTCATTTGCCTTTACCTATGATGTGGGAAGAGACATGCTTGCCCTTTGGAATATAGTCCATTTGCATAAGCTTCCATTAATAGGCGCAACTACGGGACTTCCCGGAATTTTTTACGGACCATGGTGGTACTACTTACTTACCCCGTTTTTCATTATTTTTTCCGGAAATCCGCAAGGCATCGCATTTCTGATGGCTTTGATTGGAATTGCCTCAATTATCTTGGGATATTATTTTGGGAAACGGCTTGGAGGAGAATTGTTGGGCTTAATTATGGCAGCATTAATAAGCATTTCGCCAAACCTTATCTCTCTTTCTTCGCAAATTTGGAATCCTAATATTGCTCCTCTTTTTGTTATTTTTGTTCTTTTAGTACTTTTTAAGATTTATAAAGGAGAAAAAAGGAACAGTCAACTTTATTATTTCCTTTTAGGAATCCTTCTGGCTTTTAATATAGATCTCGAAATTGTTTTTGGCCTTTTATTTTCTGCGGGAATTGTGCTGTCGGTCATTTTTACTATGAAGAGAAAAATCTTGTTAAAAAATATTTTGTTTTTTATTATAGGGGCGTTAATAATTTTTGCTCCGCGAATTCTTTTTGAATTAAGGCACCAGTTTTTAATGACAAAGGCATTTATCGGCTTTTTCTCCCATACTTCTTCGTCCGGAACTTCTCTTTCGATCTTTGAGTTTTTCAACAGATTGGGAATTTTATTCGATCAGTTTAATTCAACCCTTGCGGGAGGTAATCTAGCCTTGGGAGCTCTTTGTTTATTATTTACTGTTATTTGTCTAGTTCTTTTTTATAAAAAATCGGATAAAACGATTAAAAATTTTATTAACACATCCCTAATTGTAATTTTTGTGTTTATAGCAGGAACTATATTTTTCAGTCATGATATCTGGCCGCATTACCTTGTAGGAGTTCCCGTATTTTACGTTTTGCTTTTTGCAATTTCCCTTTATCTTCTTGGTAAAAAGACTTCTTTACTTATTCCCACCGCAGTAGCAATTGTAATTTTTTTTATAAATCTTAACCCTATTGTTTTATATAAAACGGTTACAGGACCATTGTGGATAGGGGATGCGTCTGTTTACAGGAATCAACTGGCGGTAATTGATTATACATACAGACAGGCAAACGGAAAGAATTTTAAATATGTAGTCTATACTCCTCCTGTTTATGATTACACTTACCAATATCTTTATTTATGGTATGGTCCGCAAAAATATCATTATTCTCCCTCGGTTCAGTCAAATCTTGCTTATTTTATTTTGGAGCCTGATTACCAGAATCCCTCAAGGTTAACGGATTGGCTGAAACAGAGGGCTGGAGACGGTAAAATTATAAAAAGTATTACCTTGCCTAGCGGAATAACGGTACAGACAAGAGTTCATTAAGATTACTGGTTAAAGTATTAAAATATTAATGAATTTGTTAGTGAGTTAATCCGTTAACTGTTTAATATAGATTATGGAAAAGAATAAAAAAATCAAGAAATCAAAAAATCAAAGATTAGAAATTCAAAAAGTTCTTATATCAAAAGTTCTAAGGTTTAAGCCTTTGTTAAAGAAGCCTTCTTTTTGGATATTACTATTAATTTTTGCTTTTGAACTTTTTTTAAGAACATATCAGATAAATATCAAATTTCCATTCGGATATGACCAGGTAGACAATGCATGGGCTGCAAAAAATATAGTTTTTAACCATTGGTTTCCTCTTGTTGGAATGGTAGCCAAGGAAAACAGCGGAGTATATATAGGCCCCGCTTATTATTATTTTATTTCGCTTTTTTATTGGCTGTTTAATCTTAACCCAGCAGCATCTCAGGTTATTTCAATAGTAAGTGCCTTATTCACTTTTTTCACTTTGTATTATGTTGTTAAGAAGCTTTTTTCTACCGAGATGGCAATAATAGCGGTTGCTATTAATACATTTAATTTTCATACAATTGTCTTTGACGGAATACAATGGCCGGTTCAGATCCTTCCTGCAGTATCTCTTATTATTTTTTATTTATTGTATAAGGTGTTGTTGGGGGAGGTAAAAAAAATAATTCCCTTGGCAATTATGGTAGGAATTGCTTTTAATTTACATTTTACTGCAATATTTTTTCCAATAATTATTATTCTTTCCTTACCTCTTTTTCCCAGAACAAAAGAAACCCTTAAATATATTGTTTTTGGATTGCCGTTTTTTATAATTTGGCTGATACCGAATATAATTTATTCGGTTACAAATATGACTGCAAACTCTACGGCGACATCGTATTTTTCTACCTACTTCCATGGGTTTCACCTTGTAAGGATGAGACAGATAATGGGGGATGCCCTTATTCAGTTTAACCCTTACCTTTTAAATGACAGGATTTCCTCCTTTAAATTAATATTATTGCCTTTCTTTTTCGTGGTTTATCTTTATAAATCTTTTAACTCCGAGAGTAAAAAATTTCTTTATCTTGTTTTTCTTTGGTTTATGGTTCCCTGGATAATATTTACTACTTACAGCGGAGAAATAAGCGATTATTATTTTATAATCAATAGGTTTATTGTCCTGATTATCCTTTCTTATTTTATTTTCAGAGTGTGGAATTTTAAATATCTTTTTGCAAAAGGTTTGGTTGTTATTACTCTTATTGTTTATTGCTACATTGGAGTTACAACATATTTACCTTATAAAGACGAAGGAAATTTTGCAAAGAGAGAAAAAACAGCCATGCTGGCAGTAGAACAGGGAAGAAGAATACAGTTTCAGGTGGGTGTACCCGAATCTTATATATATTGGTATTATATGTGGTCATTGAAGGGAGTTGATGTTTATGCTCCAGGGGCTAAATAAAATGAAAATGAAGTATTTATTTTGGGCAGTATTTATCGTTTTATTAATTCTGCCGGTTATTTCGTTGTTGCATCCGGGGCTTCCCTGGACGGATGACGGTCAGGACCATGTTGTAAGAATCGCAAATTTTTATATCAATCTTACGCAGGGAAATATAATTCCACGGTGGGGGCCAAACCTTAATTGGGGATACGGACATCCTGTACTTGAGTTTCTTTATCCGTTGCCTTCATATATAGCTTCTTTTTTCCATTTTGTAGGTTTTTCTTTCGTAGATAGTACAAAAATAGTATTCGGCTTAGGAATGGTTTTTTCTTTTATTTTGATGTATTTATGGCTTTCGCAGTTTTCTTCAAAATATGCTTCGTTATTCGGGGCATTTTTATATACATACGCCCCTTACAGATTTATAGATTTATATGTAAGGGGAGATATAGGGGAAAACCTTGCTTTTGCATTTATGCCTCTTGCCCTTTTCTTCATTTATAAATTGTATAAAAAGGCGGATTATAAATATTTGGCAGGGGGCTCTTTGTCTTTGGCTTTTTTAATTCTTGCACATAATGCAATTGCTTTAATTTACGTTCCTTTTATACTCTTCTACTCGATATATATGGTATATCTTTCCAAAGAACGTAAGCAATTAATCATTAATCTTTTATTATTAATCATTGGAGGCTTTACTGTTTCGGCATTCTTCTGGGTTCCCGGCCTTTTGGAAGGAAAATATACTTTGCGAAATATCGTTACAAAAAACATATATATTGGAAGATTCGCAACTTTATCTGGACTTATTTACGGTCCCTGGGATTATGATCAGTTTACTCTCCAGCTTGGAATTTTCCAGTGGCTTGCGCTGATTTTTTCACCTTATCTTATCTGGAAATCCATTAAGCTAAAAAATAAAAACTGGCTTCTTGTTTTGTCATTGATTATCTATACGTTGGGTGCAATTTTTATAATGCTTCAAGTCTCAAATTTTTTGTGGGCAAAGATGATGATTTTACAGAATTTCCAATTCCCATGGAGATTTTTGGCTATTACGGTATTTTCAACAGCCGTTTTGGGTGCATTCCTGATGGACGAGTTTCCCAAAAAATATATATTTTATCTTTCATTAATTTTTATTTTAATCGTCGTTTTTGTAAGCAGGGATTATTTTGCGCCAAAAGGTTATCTTATCAAGCCCGAGAGTTTTTATACCGGGATATATAACGGCACTACCGATACAGGAGAAAGTTCTCCTGTCTGGTCGGTAAGATTTATGGAGCATAGACCCAAAAACCATTTGCAGGTATTGGACGGTAAGGCAACGGTAAAAGAAGTAAAAAGACTTGCCGTTGAACACGTTTACGAAGTAACGGTTACCAAAAATACGTATTTTGCCGAGAACACTTTATACTTTCCCGGCTGGACAATAACAGCAAACGGGGTACCTGTTAACATCCAATTTCAGAATATGCAATACAGGGGAATAATGACTTTTCACCTTTCCCCCGGAAACTATATAGTCCAAGCAAAGTATGGGGAAACAAGGTTAAGATTTATATCCGATATTATTTCCGCGGTAAGCCTTATTTTTCTCTTGGGATTTGCCGCTTTCAGGTTTGTAAAAAGGTGATTTTATTGTTATTATAATCTCTGTATGGCTCGTAAAACCCTTTCGGTGGTTCTTGCAACATATAACGAAGAGGCTAATCTTTCCGCCTGTCTTGACAGCGTAAGGGGACTTGCAGACGAAATAGTAATAGTAGATGGAACATCGACGGACAAAACCGTAGAAATAGCAAAAAAATACGGGGCAAAAATAAAAATTACCACGAATAAACCCAACTTCCACATAAACAAGCAAATGGCAATAGATATGGCAACAAAAGATTGGATACTTCAATTAGACGGAGACGAGCAGGTTAGCCCTGAGATGAAGGAGGAAATCCTTAAGATCCTCGAAGACGGCTCTGGTCAGTACAATGGATATTGGATGCCAAGAAAAAACTGGTTTTTGGGAAGATTTTTAATGAAGGGCGGACAATACCCAGATTACACTTTAAGGCTTTATAAAAACGGAAAAGGGCGTCTTCCCCAAAAAGATGTTCACGAGCAGGCACAGGTCGATGGAAAGGTAGGCTATTTAAAGTCAGCACTTTTACATTATCCCTACAAAAATTTTTCCCATTATCTTAATAAATGGAATAGATACAACATTCTTTTTGCAGGGCAGATCAAAGAAGAGCAAAAAGGTAAAAATATTTTTCAAAAATTATTTTATGCGGTAGGATATCTATTTATTAAACCCACGCATTGGCTTTTTACGACATTTTTAAGACATAAGGGTTTTGTAGACGGATGGCAAGGATTTGTATTTTCATTCTTTTCGGCATTAAGATTTCCGGTATCGTACGTTAAGTCCTTCGGACTTTAATTTTTTAATTAGAAAACTATGAAAATTTTGGTAACAGGGGGTGCAGGATACATAGGTGGATTTATGGCCCAAACCCTTCTTGATGAAGGGAATGAGGTTATTATTGCCGACAGTCTGGAAAGAGGCCACCGTGAAACCGTAGACCCGAGGGCGAAGTTTTTACAGGGAAACCTTTTGGAGGATTCATTTGTCCAATCGATTTTTAAAGACAAATTTGATGCCGTAATCCACTTTGCCGGTTTTATATCCATGGGCGAATCCATGGAAAACCCCGTGCTTTATTTTAACAATAATGTTTTTGCTTCCCTTAAAATTCTTGAAGAAATGTCAAAAACAGGAAACGATAATTTTATATTTTCTTCCTCGGCGGGAGTCTACGGAAACCCCGTAAAGCTGCCGATTCCCGAAGATCACCCAACAAATCCTGAAAATCCGTACGGAGAGAGTAAACTAATGGTAGAAAAAATAATGAAATGGTACGGAATTACAAAAAACCTTCATACTGTAGCCCTTCGCTATTTTAATGCGGCTGGAGCTTCTTTGGACGGAAAAAGGGGAGAAGAACATAAACCGGAAAGCCATATAATTCCAAATATTATTAAAGCGCTTTTAGAAAAGCGGGAATTCAATCTTTTTGGGAATGATTACAAAACAAAGGACGGGACGTGCGTTCGGGATTATATCCATGTATTGGACCTTGCCAAGGCACATCTTTTGGCAATAAAAAGGCTTAATGAAAAACCCGGAAATTATATTTATAACGTCGGAACAGGAAACGGATATTCGAATAAAGAAGTGGTGGAAATGGTGGAAAAAGTTTCGGGCGAGAAGGTAAATATTAAATTTGCACAACGCCGTCCGGGAGATGCAGACGAATTAATTGCCGATCCTTCAAAAATTAAGTCTGAATTGGATTTTTCTCCAAAATACTCGGATTTAGAGACAATAGTTTCTACTGCTTGGAAATGGCACAGCAAATAAAAATTGATAAAATTATAACTTTTTTAAAAACAAAAAGAATAATCCCCATTATTCAGATTTTGTTAGTTTTAATTATAGTTTTTAATGTAGGAAGCGTATTGTGGCAAAATAGGCAGCTCTATACATATAATTATTGGTCTAATTTTCCGAAACTTGAAAAAATATTTCTAAATTCCCAATATGTTAATAAACACCCGGTTTGGATCAGGGATGAAGTTGCATTTTCTTATGCGGGGGGAAAGTTGATTAAAGGAACAAATCCTGTATTAGTGGTTCCTGACGCTCCCCCGCTTGGAAAATATATAATTGGATTATCTACGATTATTTTTAATAATGCCGGAGTATTTGTCGCCTTAAGCGGAATTCTTTCTTTAGTTTTATTATATTTCTTAAGCCTACAGATCTATGGTTCAAGGACTTTGTCGCTTTTGCCTCCTCTTTTTGTGAGTTTTGAGCAGATATTTAAAAACCAGTTCATTTACACTCCCCTTCTGGATTTATTTCAGCTATTGTTTCTTCTTTGCGGTTTTTTGTTTTTCAATAAGGCTTTAAGATCAAAAAATTCACTATTTCTTTTCTTGCTTTCTAATATATTCTTGGGTTTATTTATTTCTACTAAGTTTTTTGTTACGGGATTAGTTATAGTAGCAGCTTACTATTTAGTTTTATTTTTGAGTAAAGAAAAAAAGAGAATAATTCAATATTCGCTTTCTTTACCTGTGGCTATTTTTATTTTGCTTTTTAGTTATGTCAGAGTTTTTGCATTTGGTTATAATATTCACGCTTTTTTAGGAATACAAAAATGGGTTTTCTTATATCATAAAAGTTTCTTAATTCTTCCATTCTCCATTTGGCCTCTGCTGTTATTTAATCAATGGCATGTGTGGTTTGGCAATAAACCTGTAATTTCTGATTCTCAATGGTCTATTACTTGGCCGTTTATTACCTCAATTTCTCTTATTGTAATTATTTTTTATATTTTTAAGAAAATTCCCCATAATAAAAACATAGAAGTCTTAATGATCTGGTCCATATTTTATCTCTTATTTTTTAGCGTCGGGGAAATAACCTCTAGGTATTTTGTAATTCTAATACCAGTTTTATACGTAATATCGATATACGGTTTGATTGAGGCTTTTAAATTCTTAAAAAAGTTTTTAGGAAATTTTAAGTTTTAATTTTTATAAAGAATTATGCGTGTCGCTATCGATATTTCTCCGCTTCAGACAGGGCACAAGGTTAGAGGTGCCGGATTTTATCTGGATAATTTAAAAAAGGCTTTGGAAAAGTATTTTCCGAATAACGAATATACTTTTTTTACCAGGGGAGATAAATTGCCGGGGAAGGTAGAGCTTGTGCACTTTCCTTATTTCGAGCCCTTTTTTCTTGCCCTTCCGATTTATAAAAAATATAAAACGGTAGTTACGGTTCATGATTTAACCCCCATCGTATTTAAAGAACGCTTTCCAAGGGGAATAAAAGGGGAGATAAAATGGCAGATGCAAAGATATGCTTTAAAAAAAGCGAATGCGATTATTACCGATTCACAGTCTTCAAAAAAAGATATTGTTAAATATGTCGGAGTAAATGCTTCAAGGGTCCACGTAATATATCTTGCCGCAGGAGAGGATTTCCAAAGATTTAAAACCGAAGATGTAAGACTTAAAATGGTTAGGGAGAAATATAAACTTCCCGAGAGATTTGTCTTATATGTTGGGGATGTAACTTGGAATAAAAATCTGCCTAGGCTTATGGAAGCGGTAAAAACAGCAGGACTCCCATTGGTAATGGTGGGAAAAGCTCTGGCGTCGGAAGATTACGACAGAAATAACCCCTGGAACAAGGACTTAAATACCGTGAATCAAATTACCGAAGAACTAACTACTAAGAATAAAGAACTTGTAACTAAACTGGGGTTTGTGCCTACGGAGGATTTGGCAGCCATTTATAACCTTGCCACTATTTTTGTAATGCCATCACTTTATGAGGGCTTTGGTCTTCCTGTTTTGGAGGCGATGGCAAGCGGGTGTCCTGTTATAACAACAAAGGAAGGAAGCCTTGGCGAAGTTGCCGGGGATGCGGCATTTTATGTTGACGCCTATAAAACCGAAAATATAGCAGAGGGCTTAGAAAAAGTATTTGAAGACGAGAAACTCCGAAAAGAACTTTCCCAAAAAGGCCTGGAAAGAGTAAAGGAATTTTCCTGGAAGAAGACGGCCAAAGACACTCTTGACGTTTATCAAAAAGTGTTAAACCAATAGTCCATAAAGTACTTTAGCAACAATTAATGTCAACATTATAAACTTTAAAAACTAAAAATTATTACATTATGAATATCACAAACTTTAAAAACATTATAACTAGGCTAGTCCGGCATGAATTGATTTCTGGTAGTTTTTATCTTTTTGCAGGGGGAATGGTTGCCAACTTTTTGGCATTTATCTATAACCTTTATCTTGCAAAGAATCTTGTCCCTGCAGATTACGGGGTTTATGGAAGCCTTCTTTCCGTAATAACTCTTGTCGGCGTACCCGTTTCTTCCTTAGGACCGGTTGTAGTAAAGTTTGCGGCAGATTACTTTGCAAAAAACGAAACAGAAAAAGCCGCAAGACTTTATTTTAGGATGACTCAGTTTATAGTACTGATTACGGTATTATTATTTATTCTTTTTGTGCTTTTTTCGGGTTTTGTTAAAAGCTTTTTACATATAGATAATACGCTGTATGTAATTTTTGCCGCACTTACGATTTCTTTTTTCTACCTTAACCTTGTCAACTCCTCATACATCCAGAGTATTTTAAAGTTTAAGGCGCTTGCGCTTATTAATATTTTTGCCGCAATAGCAAAGCTTGCGGTGGGAGTTTTGCTGATTACCTTGGGATTTCGGATTTACGGCGCAATAGGGGGAGTTTTCGCAATGGCTTTCGCAACTTTTATTACGGGATTTATTCCTTTAAGGTTTATATTCAAGGATATCAGAAAAAATTCCTCAGGTATTCCGGTCAAGGAAATCTTTACATATGCTCTTCCTACTTCCTTTGCCATATTTTTTATGACCTCTTTTACTTCTACCGATGTAATTCTGGTAAAACATTTTTTTAATCCTCACCAGGCAGGGTTTTACGCAGGACTTTCTTTGGTCGGAAAGGTAATTTTTTATTTTACAAGCCCTATCCCTATGGTAATGTTTCCGTTAATAATTAAAAGAAGCAGTTCGGGAAAAAATTTTAACGGATTATTTTATCTGGCGCTTTTGCTTGTTTTACTCCCTTCGGTTGCAATAACCGTTTTTTACTTTATTTTCCCTTCGTTTATAGTAAGACTTTTTCTTTCGGGGAAAGACTATTTAAGCATTACCCCGTATCTCGGGTTTTTTGGAATATATCTTACGGTATTCAGCCTTGTTAATGTCTGCATAAACTTTTTCCTTTCCCTGAATAAAATGAAAATTGTACCCGCTGTTGTAATCGCCGCTCTTTTACAGGCATTTTTTATCGGTATATTCCATAACAATTTTTATCAGGTCATTTCCGTTTCTCTTACGGTAAGCATAGGACTCCTTACTGTTCTTCTTGCCTATTATGTTTTCCATTTCGGAACGTTTAGGGGAGTAAAAGGAACACCATTTATAGAAACAAATCCCCCGATTTGATTAATGGGTTAAAGAAATAAAGAAATCCTTAATTCGCTAGTACGTTAACTCTTTAATAAATTTATGCTAAAATAAATTTAGTATGAATTCTGCCTCTTTAAGCATAAAAAAGTATGAAATTTAAATCCCTCTCGCTTGTAGTGCCCGCTTATAAACAGGAAAAGACAATTGTTACGGATATCAAAAATCTGAATAAAACTTTATCCACTCTCCCTTATAAATACGAGGTTATCGTTGTTGTCGACGGCTTCCTGGATAAGACCTATCAAAAGCTCCAAGATCTAATACCTAAGATCAAAGAACTAAAAGTATACGGGTATGAGAAGAACCACGGCAAGGGATATGCGGTTAAGTACGGAATGCTAAAAGCTCAGGGGGACGTAATAGGATTTATAGACGCGGGAATGGATCTGGACCCTTCGGAAATTTCGGTCGCCCTTGATTTGATGGACTGGAACAATGCGGACATCATTATCGGAAGTAAACTTCATCCGGAGTCTAAGGTTAATTATCCCTTGTGGAGGAAAATCCTTTCCTGGGGATACAGGACCTTAACACATATACTCTTTGGATTTAATGTTAAGGATACGCAAGTAGGGATGAAATTTTTCAGAAAAAAGGTGGCTCACGATGTATTTTCGAGGATTGTAATTAAAAGGTACGCATTTGATATAGAAGTCTTAACGGTTGCGTATCAACTAGGTTACCACAAAATTTACGAATCCCCGATTAAATTAAACTTTAAGCAAGGTTCTATAACTTCTTTGAGTTTCTGGGAAATAGTGATGTCTATGCTTTGGGATACGATAGCTGTTTTTTATAGACTTAGAATTGTTCACTATTATGATCGCTAATTTTTAGAATATATAAAAATATAGAAATTTATGATATTATATTGAAAATTCTACATTATGCCTAATCCGAAAAAAAGTAAATTTTTAGTTACTGGTGGAGCTGGATTCTTGGGAAGTCATGTCGTAGACGAACTTATAAAAAGGGGAGTTCCTCAAGGTAATATATTCGTACCCCGCTCGAGTGAATATGATTTAAGAATAAAAGAAAATTGCCAACAAGTGGTTAAGGGTATAGATGTTGTTATACATTTAGCTGCTAATGTTGGAGGGATAGGCTACAATCAAGAAAATCCGGGTTCATTATTTTATGACAATTTAATAATTGGGGCCAATCTTATGGAGGAAGCGAGGATTGCGGGTGTTAAAAAGTTTGTTGCGATCGGAACAGTTTGTGCATATCCTAAGTATACGCCAGTCCCGTTTAAGGAAAAAGATCTTTGGATTGGATATCCGGAGGAGACGAATGCTCCTTATGGATTAGCTAAAAAAATGCTTCTAGTTCAGTCTCAGGCATATCGCCAACAATATGGTTTTGATAGTATTTACCTCTTGCCAGTAAATCTTTATGGTCCCGGAGATAATTTTGATCCAAAATCGTCGCATGTAATTCCCGCTTTAATTCGTAAGTTTATTGAAGCCAAAAAGAATAGTTATCCAAATGTTACTATCTGGGGAACGGGGAAAGCAACTAGAGAGTTCCTATATGTTGATGATGCCGCAGAAGCAATAGTGTTGGCAACATTAAAATACGATAAGCCTGATCCGGTAAATATTGGATCTTCGTTTGAAATTTCAATTAAGGATTTAACAAAGCTGATTCAAGAAATAGTTGGCTATAAAGGTAGGATAATTTGGGATAGAACTAAGCCTGATGGTCAGCCAAGAAGAAAGTTGGATACAACTAAGGCCAAGAAGGAATTCGGTTTTAAATCAAAAACGAATTTTAAAAAGGGTCTTGAACAAACCATAAAATGGTATCAAGAACAAAATTAAAATTTAGTCATCCTCAAGTTTCAGTCCTCATGCCAGCATATAATGCTGAATATTATATAAGTACAGCCATTAATAGTATATTAAAACAGACTTATAAAAATTTTGAATTTATCATTTTAGATGATGCTAGTACTGATAATACTTGGCAAATAATAAAAAAATTTGAAAAAAAAGATAAAAGAATAAAAGCATACCATAATAATAAAAATTTATATATAGCTGCAAGTAGAAATAAATTATTAAAGTTGGCAAGAGGAAAATATATTGCCTGGCAAGATGCAGATGATATCTCCTTACGGGATAGATTGGAAAAACAAGTTATTTACTTAGAAAATCATCCCGAAGTTGGCATAGTGGGTGGTTTTTTAGAGTTCTATCAAAATAAACGTGTGACCAGCGTACGAAGATATAAAGAGAACGATTCAGATTTAAGAAGACTTATTTTTCGTTATTCACCTGTTGCTCAACCTGCAGCAATGATTAGAAAGCAGTGTTTTAATGAAGTCGGGATATATAACTTAAAGTATCCTCCAGCTGAAGATATAGATATGTCTTTTAGAATAGGCAGTAAGTGGAAATTTGCCAATATTCAAAAACCGGTTATACGTTATAGGATTTTACAGGAGTCCGCTACTTTTAAAAAATTGAGACATCAGTTTTTTTCAACTATTGAAATAAGAAATAAATTTGCAAAAAACAAAGCATATAAAAGAACATTTTTGGATGTAATAATTAATTATCTGCAAATAATTTCTATATATATTTTACCCCCACGCTTTGCAATAGCTATATTTATAAAAATTAGAAATACATTTTAAGATAATAAATATTTTATAATCTTTTAGTATCAAATTAGTTGGGATTAGAATTTATATGATTATTGTTAATTTGACAGGCGGCTTGGGCAATCAGATGTTTCAATATGCATTTGGTAAGAAAATCGCTTTGGAGTGTAAGACAAGTCTGAAAATTCATTATACAAATGCATTGCTAAATACCCAAAGATCTTTTGAATTAGATGTTTTTAATATTTCTGCAAATTTGGCAACAAAAGAAGATCTTCATAGATTAGGCGTTTTTAGTAATAGGATAATCAATAGAGTTTTATATCTTTTAGATGAACGTTTTAAGTTTCAGGTTAACAGAAATATCTTAACTCAGAGATATCCATATAACTTTGATATAAACTATTTATCTATTAAAGATAGCTCATACATACAAGGTTTTTGGGCAGACGAAAGATATTTCAATGGAATAGAGAGTGTATTAATAGAAGAATTCACTCCCAGAAAAAAATTAGATAGAAAAAATAATGAAATCCTTAAAAAAATACAAACAAATAAATCAGTAAGTGTCCACGTAAGGAGGGGAGATTATATTACTAATAAAGATAGGGTACTAAAATTTATTGGTATTAATTATTATAAAGAAGCCATTAAAAAAATTGATAGATTAGTTCAGAATCCAAGTTATTTTATATTTTCAGATGATATTGAATGGTGTAGGGAAAATTTTAAAGATCTTAAAAATAGGGTATATTTTATTGATTATAATAAGGGTAAAGATGCATATAAAGACATGTGGCTTATGAGCAAATGTAAGCATAATATAATAGCAAATAGCACATTCAGTTGGTGGGGTGCCTGGCTAAATCAAAATAAAAATAAAATTATTATTAAACCATAATTATTCTTTTTGTTGGAAAATTAAATCAATAGTAAATTTTATTTTGTTTAGAAATATTCAATTAGAAATTTCATAGTTATGATAGGATATTTAAATGTATAAAAAGTTTTTTTTATGAGAGTTTATAAATCAAAAAAAATAAATACATTATATTTTTTGTACAGATTGATCTCTCCCGTTATTGATCCGATACATGTTTATCAGGGGGTAACTGGTTATTTGTGGTACGCAAAAGACTTTTTTAATTACAACTCAAAAACAAAAACTAAAATAAAAATTGGCTTGGATTTATTCCCGATATTAAATGAAAAAGTAAAAAATACTCCTTTTGATGCACATTATTTTTATCAACAGTTGTGGGCATTCGAAAAGGTATTAAAAAATAAACCAAAAGAACATGTGGATATTGCATCAACTTATGAAATGAGTGGTTATTTGTCTAAAATTGTTAAGACTACTTTTGTTGATATTAGGCCGATAAGGACATCATTAAAAAATTTAACAGTTATTGATGGAAATATATTGAACTTGAGATTTAAAAATAATTCAGTTAAGTCTTTGTCTTGTTTGCATGTTGTAGAGCATATAGGATTAGGGAGATATGGTGATGCTATTAACCCGGATGGGACAAAAAAAGCCTGTCATGAGTTAACAAGGGTTTTGGCTAAGGGAGGATATTTATATATTTCGACTCCGATTGGAAAAGAAAGAATTTGTTTTAACGCCCATAGAGTAACGCCTCCAGAAATAATTTTAAATTTCTTTAAAGATTTGACGTTGGTTTCTTTTTCAGTAGTAGATGACAAAGGTAGATTTATGGAGGATGTTGACTATAGGAAATATAGCCAAGCAGACTATAGTTGCGGAATGTTTTTGTTCACAAAAAAATAAATGAAAATTCTCTTTCAAATCCCTTCTCTCTACACAATTTACGCGGGAAGAACAATATATTACGGATATAAGCATGCATTTGAAGATCTGGGTCATGAATTTAAAGCATTAACAGCAGACGATAGTCCGAAAAAAATCTTAAGTGAATTTAGACCGGAAATTGTTTTTACATCTCTTAATGATTATAATTTAAAATATTTTCCTAAAGAAAGTATAAAAGCATATAAAGGACAAGGTGCTAAAATCTTCGTAAATATTCCTTTTTGGAAATCGCCAATGTCGAAACTTCGTATTAACGAGGCACAAAGCATTTCCGATAACTATGATTATATAAAGTTTATAAAATCAGGAGATTTTGGAGATGTTTATTACAATATTTGTGAACAGAATGATCCTCGTATGGATGGTTTTGAAAAACATACAGGCTATAAATACTATACGATTCCTTTGGCAGCAGACAAAATGGTTTTAGAAAAAAGTAAATTTATGAGAAAATTTGCTTCCGACATTAGTTTTATTGGAACAAATCTTCCTGAAAGACGAAATTATCTAGATAAGAATATTTTTTCCATGCGGGAGCAATATAAAATTAGGTTATATGGACAAGATTGGACATTTTTAGAAAAAATGCAGGGTTGGGCACAAAGGGGTGGACAATATTTTAATATTCCCTTTTTAAGATCAATTCAAAAACCAAAACTTTCTTTAGAAGATGAAGGAAATATTTATGCTTCATCCATAATTTCCATTAACGTCCATGAAGAATACCAGCGAAGATTTGGGGGGGATTGTAATGAAAGAACATTTAAAATTCCCATGGCTGGAGGATTCGAAATAGTTGATAATGTTGAATGTATAAAGAAATATTTTAAAACTGGTCAGGAAATTATCCTTGCTAAGGATAAAAAAGATTGGTTCGATAAAATAGACTACTACATTAAACATCCAGAAAGAAGAATTCCAATTATTGAAGCCGGTAGAAAACGTATCTTAAGAGAGCATACTTATCATAATCGTGTTAACCAATTACTAGACATTTATAAAAGTATAAAATAAAGTGAAAAAAATAAAAAAAATAGTAGTTAATTTAGGTTGTGGAAAGGTTAGAATACCAAATTCTATTGGTGTTGATCGAGTAAAAATAGAAAACTACGTTGACATAGTTCATGATTTAGATACTATTCCTTATCCGTTTAAAAATGACTCAATTGATGAAATTCATATGTATCATGTCTTAGAACATCTTAATGAACCAATTAAAAAAATTGAAGAGATACACAGAATTTTAAAAAAAGGTGGAAAGCTTTATTTAAGAGTACCTCACTTTTCAAGTATGGGAGCTTTTACAGATATAACTCATATTAGACCTTTTGGCTATTCTAGTTTTGATTGCTTTGAAAAGGATAATTATCAACATTTTTATACGGACAAAGAGTTTAAGATTTTAAAAAAAGAAATTAAATATTTTGGATTATATCCAAATGATGGTGATTACGAAAAATATGTTCATCCAAATCAATGTCCACATATCGCAAGACCATTTGTAAGAATATTAAATTATCTGATTAATTTGTCGCCAATGTTTTTTGAAAGAGTATGGTGCTTCTGGGTTGGAGGTGCGACTGAGGTAGTAATTACAATGAGTAAGTTAAAATAAAAACTTGTTTATTAAAATCTTATTTATAATACAATAAATTAATTTACAACAGAAATGGTAAATTACAGTAGTAAGAATCCTACAATATAAATTGTTATGAGTTATTTTTCTATTATTAGAAACCGTTACAGGAAATATGTTGGTAATTATAAATTTCGCGAAGCTATATTTTTTCTTTTGATTATTTCCTTTTTTGCATCTGCTCCATTAATGTGGTTTACTAGAGTCTTTGGATATAACTTCATAGGTGCCGGAGATTTTCTTTCGCCCTTTAACTTCCATCAACAGACATACAGCTTGTTGTTTACATACAATCCTTTTATCTATGGAGGAATAGATTTATCATTTCTTATCGCACAACTTTTTCCGTTTTACGCTTACTATGTAGTTCTTCATTTTTTAGGTGTATCTTCGTCTGCGATAACCTTGTTATTTCTATTCTTTTTGTTTTTACTTTCAGAAATCTCGATGTTTCTTTATTTGAAAGAGTTATTAGGTAGCCAACAGTTTAAATATAGATATACAAGGTACCCTCTGTCCATGTTCGGAGCCGTAATCTATACATTGTCTTCGTATGTCATTGGAATGATTCAACCCGGGCATTTTCTTGAGCTTTTAACTTACGCAACCATGCCTTTAATCTTATTGATAATTAAAAAAATTTTATTGGATACTGATTATAAGCTTAAGAATTTTGTTTATCTGTTTGCAATATTTTTTCTTAACGCTTCTTCATTTGCAAATTTTGGAATGATATATGTGACTTTAATAATACTTACAATATATTATTTAGCAGTTGTATTTGTTACAAAATCATTTTTTAGGAATATTCCTAAATATATAATTATAATTTTACTTCCGTTTTTATCTAATATTTGGTGGTTATTGCCGTTTTTTAGCAATCTTAGTAGCACAATTGCGTTAAATAAGGCATCATCAAGTACCACAATTTTTACTCTTGATCTAGCTCTTGCTAAAGCATCTGTTTTGAACCTGTTTATTGGGAAAGGAGAAGGTCTTCTTTTTAGCAATTTACCAAATTCATTGTACGATTCTCCATTCATGTTTCTAATATCTATTTCACTGATTGCATTTATGTTTTATGGATTGTTTAATATTAAAGATAAGAAAATTATAATTCCACTTTTAGGGTTTATTGTCGCTGGAATTTTTATTTCTAAAGGAACTAATGAGCCATTTGGAGGTATTTTTTTATATCTCTATAATCATTTTCCTGGATTTCAGATTTTTCGCCGTCCAGCGAGTAAATTTTACTGGGTGTACTTATTTTCTTTGGTTTCCCTTGGAATGATTGGCATAAAATTGTTTGTTGATAAAGGTAGAAAAGTATGGCGTAAGATACTTATATATTTTTTATTAACAGTTAGCATAGTTTATCTTTGGGCTATTTTTGTCTTTACTCCCCTATTAACGCCATTTAATGTTCCAGTTCAGTACTATCAAGCAGAAGGTTATTTAACACAGAAGAAAGTTAACAAAATTTTAATAATACCCGGTTTTTTTGGTACATATCCGACATATGATGCAATTTTTAATAATTTTTATGGATATGATTTTCTTAATTTTATTTGGAAATTTTCACAATTAGTACCTGATAGTACCGCTTATTCTCCAAATTTACCTTATAAAAATAAAATGAATGAGGTTATGAGCTTAATTCGAGAAGGTAAAAGCTTTTGCAATGAAGCTAGTAATTTAGGGATTACTCACATCATGGTTAGGAAGGATATAGCTTTAAATTCTATGATCGAGGATAATCCTTATAAAATAACTGCATTACTTAATAATTCAAAAGATATATCTTCCCGTATTGATTATTACGAAAAAGGTAAATTAGGTTTTTCTATTTACACTTTAAATAAAAAATGTCTACAGTCAAGTAGTATTACCTTAAATAGTTCATCAAAGAATGTAGAATACAGCATGGTAAGCCCTGTAGAATATAAGGTAAAGCTTACAAACATTAAAGGCGGAGAAGTTTTGGCTCTTTTAAATAATTTCAGCAATGATTGGAACCTTTATTTAGATGGCAATCCTCCTGGAAAATATGAAAATAAAAATGAGTACACTGTTAGTAGTTTTCTTGAAAATTTTAAAGAGATAAAATTATTAAAGGATAAAAATTACAATAATAACTATCATTTGATGGTTAATGGATATGCTAATGGTTGGAATTTAAATATAAATGAATTAAAAAAACTTGGAGAAATAAAAAAGAATTCGGATGGAACCTACACTTTATATTTAATTTTATTTTATAAAACTCAATTATATTTTTATATTGGAATAATAATTTTTGCATTTGAGATATTGGCAATAATTAGTTACATGCTATACTCTTTTGTAAATAGGCGTAAATTCTAATATGTTAGTTGAAAAAATTAGATCAATTGCAAATTTTATAATTCTAAAACGAGCAATTATTAGGGCTCTATTTTGGAGGTTATTTGTTTATAAGATGGGAAAAGATGTAAGGCTTATGCATGGAGTTAGAATACTTGATCCTAAAAAAGTTGTAATAGGAGATCATACTTATATAAATCATAACTCCGATATATATGGACAAGGGGGAGTAACTATTGGTAGATATGTTTTAATAGGACAGAATTGTAACATTATGTCAGTTAATCATGCATTTTCAGATTATAAAAAACCAATTGCATTACAGGGAATTGAAATCGGACCAATTGCAATTGAGGATGACGTCTGGATTGGAGCAAATGTGACTGTTTTGCCAAATGTAACAATACATAAAGGGGCGATAGTTGGTGCTAATGCTGTTGTAACAAAAGATATTGAAGCATTTAGTATTGTGGGCGGGGTACCTGCAAAATTTATTAAATATAGGTTTCCTGAGGCTAAAAGGAAAATAGCTTTAAGGGTGTAATTCCTTTCAAAAAGAATTTATGAAAAATTTGATAAAGGTCAGTTTTTTTTTATTTATAATATTTGTTTCAAATTTCTTCCTACTACGCCCAGGCTCATGGTTTTTCCAAGACACCTCCTATTGGTATAAAAATTATCAAGAATTATGGAGTGGTTTATCTTTGCAACTACTACCATTATTGAATAACGGATACTATTTAGGATATGACGTTGGGCTATTTGGTTCGACAAGAATAATTTCTGTACTTTTATCATTTATATTATTCATATTGTTTGGATCATCTTTATCGCAAGCCTTGTTTACGATTATCGGGCTAGTTGTAAGTTTTTTTAGCTTTTATTTTTTTTCAGGAATACTCCTTGAAAATAAAAATATAAGATATGTCTTATCTTTGTTATTTACTTTTAGTCCATTAATTATTAGCGCAGAGGGGTATACTGTATTATTTGCCGGTATTCCTCTTTTTCTTTATTCTTTTTATAAATATTTCTCCAAAGACGACAAAACTAGATTTATTTATCTTTTGTTAAATATTATTGGGAGTTATTTAATTTTGTCTTATATAAGATATATTGAAATTGGGTTTATTATAATTTTATTCTATGGAATTTATTTTTTACTTAAAAAGGAGATTAATCTTTCACTTAAAAAAATCTTCTATTTTGTTCTGGCTTATATCCTGCTATTTTTGCCATCTATATTTTCATTAGCCGCTCAACTGCTTGAAAAAAGTAATACGGCTTTTAATTACGCAACAGTATTTGCAAATCATTCACAGTTTGTGAATTTTATAAATTCATTTAATTATTTTTATTCGTTTAATGTAACTCCTTATGAAAATAATTATTTTTTTATTTTAGGAGTAATTACTTTCATTATCATTTTTGTTGGTTTAGTCAGGAATAAAAAATTTTCATCTCTGTTAATTTTAAACTTATTTATATTTTTAACAGGAATTACCCTATATGGATTGAATAATATATTTAATAATTTTATTTTTAATAAATTAATAACGTTTTTTCCCTTAATTGTTAATGGACCCTACTGGGCATTTTTTATAAGTAGCTTTTCTTTGCCCATAATAATAGGTTTGGTTTTTGGAGAAAGTAAAAGACTTATTTACATTATTTCCGTTTTTATAATTGTAATTTCAATTATTCCGTTCCTTAATTTTAATCAATTTGAATTTAGAAAGTACAAAATTTCGGATATTCCAAAACCATATCTTGATTACTTCGTTAAACCTTTTTATGGAATTCCGGAAGCAACACAGTATATTCCGGGAACGTGTTGGAGAGCAGAATACATGCAAAAAGCAGATGTTCCTACTATGTGTATAAACTTTGGATTACATTATTCGCCAATTTCCTTTGCAAATCCAAGATTGTTGTCGGGTAAAGATTATCTTTTATCGGTTTTACTAAATAACAAAACGAGTTTAAATAATTTAAGGGTAACGCATAACCTTAAAGATATTATTGTTGCAAATGATATTGTTAAAACAAAAGGACCGGGACCTTTAACAAACAATGAGGACATACGACAAATAAAAGAAGAGAATATAGCTTTGAGCGAAAATAGCTTGTTAAGCTTGAATCCAAATCCAAATTTCAATTTTTATTATTTTAAAAACAAAAATGACTATGACTTTTATATTTATTCACCAAAAACGGTTGTCAGAAAGTTAAATTTAAATGATATTTTTGACAACTCTTTAAATATTTACGATAGACCGGTTGTAGTAGATAACAATCAAATTAACTTGAATAAGAATTATCAAAGCGCAAATATTTCGTACAAATCGGATCCTCTTAATTCTACAAAATATTATGTAAAAATTGCCGATGTGGATTTTAATAAACCTTTTCTAATTCAGATGAATCAATCATTTAACACTAATTGGAAATTATATTTCAGTAACGAAAGTGAATTTAATCAGGCAAGCTGTAAAGACAAATGGGCAAAATTCAGTATTACTAACAATAATAGATGTCAATATAATGACCCGATTATAAATTTAAGTGATATTAAATTCTTATCCAGAAATCCTGTTGCAATAAATACTCATTTTGAGGGAAATTTCATTGGTAACGGATGGGTAATTAATCCAAACAACATTCCAGATAATCTTAAGAAAAACAAAGATATTTATATTGTCATTGTTTATGAAAAACAAATATATTATTCTTATGCAATATTAATTGCCGGGGTTTTCTTTATTTTATTAATAGCGGCATCTCTTTTACAAGAAATTAATTCACGGTTAAGAAAATACAATTAACTGATATAATAAATAAAAATGAATAGCTTAAAGAAGACTACTTCTTTGTTTTTAATTCCTCTATTGTTAGTTGGGTTTTGGCTTTTTATGTCTTTATTTTTTGCCTCAAATTATAGCTTGAGTGTTTTTGTAAACGGTTATGGTCAATCTAATATAAAAAATTTTAATACAAATGAACTTTTAAAAGGGCAAAAAATTATTGGCAGCTTTAAGTCGAAAGAAAATAATTTAGGTATTGTAGGGGTAAGATTTTTTAATTTTGATAATATCAGTCAGGATATTGTTACATTTAGAATAAAGGAAAACCCATCTAAAAATTGGTATTATGTACATTCCTATAAGGTTGATCAGTTTCAACCGAATGAACTTTTTACGTTTGGGTTCCCGATAATAACTAATTCTAAAAATAAAAACTATACTTTTGAAATTCAGTCTCAAAAGGGAAAGCCTGGTAATGCAATAGCATTAAGCTCTTTAAGTCCTACATTTGTAACAGAATTTCAGTTTACTAAGTCCGAACTATTGGCTAACAAAACAAGGATTCCTATATTTTTGATCAAAAAAATCTTTTATTCTTTTTCAGATATTAATTTTGCTGTTTCTTCAAGTATTTATCTTTTGCCATTAATTTTATATTTAGTTTGGTTATTTTTCAGAAAAAGCTTACTAGTTTCGCAAAATTATATATTAGTGGAAGTATTTTTATTAGGAGTATTAACCTTTGTATTTTTTATGCAACAGATTAACAGGGATGTTGAATTAACTTTAATAATTTTGTGGATTTTTCTTGTTATTTTTTACCGTTTGGAAAGTTCTGTTTCATTTTTATTGGCATTAGCCTTTTTAATTCTTGTTCCCTTCTTGTTAATTTTTAATTTAAATCTTATTGCAGAGAATTCTTCGATGTGGACTTATTTCTTTTTGGTTATAGGTACTTTTCAAGCGGCAATAGAATATAGAAAAAAACCAGGAAATCTTCTAACTTATGATAAATTTTTACAAAAAATTTTTGGCAGTTATCTTTCAAAAAAATATTTTTTCTTAAGCACAAAATTTAAAAGCCTTCTTTCCTAGAATTTACTGATTGTCAAATTATTTAAATTACCTTAATCATTATTGATTTCTTCCCAAGGGTTTTTTACCGTTGAAATAGTTATTGCTTTATCAATTGTAGTAAGCGCAAAAAAAATATTTTCCCTAGGACTGTAAGCAAGTTCTTTCTCGATAAATTTTTTAATACTTCTGAGCTTCCTCTGATCCGAAATAACCAGAAGAAAGTAGGGGGTATCATCCTCAATGAGAGAATCATTTTTCCAAATTTCTTCTTCGATAAATTGTATGTATTTTTTAATCTTATATCTTATTGCATATCTTGGGACTTGAGGGTCAAATACTTCAAGAAAAAAAGGGTCTATTTGAATTTTTATTTTTGTTTGCTGAACAGCTTCAATGTAAAGATCGGGAATGTAAACTTTTCTTTCCCAAAAATTTTCCTCCATTTGTTTTTGTATCCATATTTCTGTTTTTGTCAGAAAATCATATGAAATATTCTTTCTATTTTTTTCAATTTTTTTTATTTCAAGATAGACATTACAAACACAAATGCAGTGTTCAATAAAAGTTTTTGAAGCTTTTTTGTCATCGTAGAATTTTTTTACTTGTTTTGTTTCTAACTCATCGTTGGGGCTTTTGTATTGGAACCCCTTTTCTCTTTTTACATAAATTATTCCGTTGTTCTCGAGGTAATAAATTGCAGGTTTGGTATTTTCCAAAAGCTTATGGGAGTAAATCCTGCCCAGGTATTTCTTGTCAACAAGGTCCTTAAGCCAGGCATTAATTCGTCTTGCATCTTTATGATTAAGCTCTTTTTGGACCTGAATTCTATTCGCGAACCTGAACTTAAAGATAAAGTTTATTATTTCTTCTTGTTTCTTTGTCACCTCCGGTAAGTTTTTGTAATACATCTTAATTACTGATACTTGGAAATTTTAAAAGGCAGAAAGTTTAACGGCAGTTTGTTGTTTTATGGAGGCAGGTTAATTTAAGGATATTTTCTGGAATTATAACATAAGACTTATTTTCTGTTCGCTTATTCGTCCTTCCTCTATATAATATATTTATATAGAAAAGAGAGGAAATATAAAATGGAATTTACGCACGAATTTTGTCCAAGATTAGCTTTGGCATTTGTCCTAGCAGGCAGGATAAAAATAAGAGGGAAGTTTAGGTTGTAGGCTTCTTAAGTTAGGTTTTGCCTTTTAAAACCGTTTTTATAATTTATTAAGCCTCGTTCCGCAATTAGACTATAGGAAGAGGAAATGGTAAAATTGCATTAGTTAGATTATTCAAGTATTAAGCTAAATCTAAGCTAATACTTATATTGTAAAAATAAATTATGCTAATAAGCGCGGTTGTTCCCGTATATAACGAGGAGGAAAGCCTTGAAAAATTCTATCCTGTTTTAGCCTCTAACCTTTTTAAGTTGGATAAGGACTACGAAGTTGTTTTTGTGGACGACGGCTCAACAGATTCCTCATTCAATATTCTGAAGAAACTTGAGGCTAAAGACAAGCATATTAGGATTTATTCCTTCAGGAAAAATCATGGTAAGGCGGAAGCCTTAACACTCGGTTTTAAAATGGCAAAAGGGGATTATGTAGTAACCCTTGATGCGGATCTTCAGGACAGGCCCGAGGAAATTAAAAAACTTCTTGATAAATCCAAAGAAGGGTTTGACCTTGTTTCGGGCTGGAGAAAAGACAGAAAGGACGCTTTAAAAACAAGGCTGTCTTCAAAATTATTCAACTTTGTGATGAGCTCTTTCTGGGGAGTTCATCTTCACGATTACAACTGCGGATTGAAACTCTATACAAAGGAAACTGCAAAAAGCCTGAACCTTTACGGAGGAATGCACAGATTTATTCCTCTTCTTGCGGCCGAAAGAGGATTTGAAGTTACCGAAATTCCGGTAGCCCACGAGAAGAGACTTTACGGAAAATCAAAGTACGGATTCTCAAAAATCTTCAGGGATGTTCCCGACATGTTTACCATTCTTTTTCTATCCCGTTATGCAAAAAGGCCGCTTCATTTCTTCGGAGCCGTAGGCGGAATAACATCTTTGATAGGTTTTTTTGTCCTTATATATTTGACAATTTTACATTTTC
Source organism: bacterium (assembly GCA_021813145.1). Lineage (GTDB taxonomy): Bacteria > Patescibacteriota > Microgenomatia > Levybacterales > UBA12049 > JAKALS01. The sequence continues at coordinate 152,679 of JAKALS010000002.1, read as the reverse complement.
AGGGAAAGACTATTGGAGACAGGCCTCTTTTGACATTCGGAATACTTTTGGTTATTGCCGGGCTTCAATTGTTTTTTACGGGGTTTTTGGCGGATTTGATATTGCATATCTCCGAAAAGAATAACGGGGAAGTTGTAAACCGAGATGAACTTCGTTATGCAAGTTCATAAACAATATTTAGTAAGATATGAAGATTGGAATAGACATTTCTCAGCTGGCCTATCCAAATACCGGTGTATCAAATTATCTTCTAAACCTCGTGAAGGCTTTAATAGAAAAAAATAATGAAGATGAGTTTGTCTTATTTTATTCATCTCTTAGGAATAAACTTGATAGACAAAATCTGAAAATTAAAAACGGCAGTAATGTAAAAATTAAAGAGTTTCGTCTGCCCCCTACATTTTTGGATTTTCTTTGGAACAGGCTTCATATCTTACCCGTTGAAAATTTCATAGGAGACATAGATGTATTTATCACCTCCGACTGGACGGAGCCGCCCGCAAAGAAAGCTAAAAAAGTGACAATACTTTATGATTTGATAGTTTATAAATATCCTGAGGAAACCCATAAAAAAACAGAATTTAACCCTTTTAAGCTTTTGATTTCGCCAAATATTGTGGCTTCACAAAAAAGAAAATTAAATTGGGTTAAAAAAGAAACGGACAAAATTTTTTGTATATCTAAGGCAACCTTAGAAGACGCAAATGAAATTTTGGGAATAGAAAAAGACAGGCTGGAGGTGGTATACCCAGGAATATGAAAATTGGTATTAACGGTTACGAAGCAGTGGTCCCCAGATTCGGTTTTAATAAAGAAACCGGACTTCCCAATAGGGTCGGAAGCAGCGAATTCGGTTACAGAATCCTTAGCGAATTGGCAAAAAGAGACGATAGAAATGAATATTCTCTATTCCTTCCGGTTCCTCCTTCTTTTGACATGCCCAAGGAGAGGGAGAACTGGAAATACGAAGTTTTTTCCTCAAAAAAGCTCTGGACAATGCTCGGGTTGTCAAAAAAGCTTATGAATTACGATCTGGATGTCTTCTTTTCTCCTACGCATTACCTTCCCCTGTATACAAAAGCGCCTTCTGTTATTGCAATTCTTGACGTTTCTTATTTGTTCTTCCCAAAGTTATTTAGGAAAAAAGACTTATACCAATTAAAAACATGGGGAGGGTTTTCCATAAGAAAGGCAAAAAAAATAATTACTATCAGCAATTCAAGCAAGAATGATATAATCAAAATGTATAAAGTCCCGGCGGGGAAAATAGAAGTCGTTTACCCGGGAATCAAAGGTCCGGAATTCAAAAATCAGAACATGGATGAACTTAATAAAAAATTCGGAATTTCATCGCCATATATCCTCTTTGTGGGAACACTTCAGCCGAGAAAAAACATTGCAAAGCTTATTCAAGCCTTTTCATTATTAAAATATGGAGCAAAAAATAAAGAATTGGAATTAGTGGTTGTGGGAAAGAAAGGCTGGCAATATGAAGAAATACTTAATGCGCCGAAAAAATACGGGGTTGAAAACCGGGTAAAATTCCTCGATAACGTAACAGACGAAGACCTTCCTTCTTTATATAAAAATGCGGTGTGCTTTTGTCTTCCAAGTTTGTATGAAGGATTCGGCCTGCCGGTCCTTGAGGCTATGCAATACGGATGTCCGGTGGCAACAAGTAACGTCTCAAGTCTTCCCGAGGCGGGGGGAGATGCGGCGGTATATTTTGACCCTAATGATCCTGACGATATTGCGAAGAGCTTGGAATCTATAATTCAGAACGAGGAGTTGCGAGATAAGCTAATAAAAAAGGGGTACGAACAGGTAAAGAAATTTTCCTGGGAAAAGGCGGCGGATAGGACTTTGCAAATCCTGGAAAGCGTTGCAAGGCATTAACCAATTTTTAATAAAAATATGAATAAAGTTATCAGGAGATTAAAAACTGTTTTTTGGGAATTAGTCTGCTTTAAGCTGGCGCTGACGGGTAAAATTCCTTCGCATTATCTTAGAAGATTTGTTTACAGGTTTTGGGGGATTAAAATCGGAAGCGGCTCAACTATCCATACGGGAGCAACCTTTTATTTTCCTAGAAACATAAAAATAGGAGAAGATACCATTATCGGAGAAAAAGCAGTTTTAGACGGAAGGGATAAATTATCCATAGGAAGCCACGTTGATATCGCTTCGGAAGTAATGATTTATAACGGGGAACATGATATAGCAAGTGAAACCTTTAGGGCGGTTTTTGCTCCGGTGATAATCGAAGATTATGTATTTATAGGCCCGAGGGCAATAATTTTGCCGGGAGTTACCCTACATAAGGGTGCGGTTATAGGAGCCGGAGCAGTTGTAACAAAAGATGTAGAAGAATTTAAGGTGGTGGGCGGAGTACCGGCAAGAGAAATCGGAGAAAGGCAAAACAGAAACCTCAACTACAGACTGGGACGTGCAGCATGGTTTCGCTAAGACTATTGGGTCATAAATCAAAAATTAAAGAATTCGTTAACTTTATAATGATATGAAGCTTTCCATCGTAATCTTAAACTTCAATACAAAAGAGCTGACCCTTTCCTGCATAAACTCCATATCGTCTAATTATGAAAACGAATTGAAAAAAGGAGAGATGGAAATAATTGTGGCCGATAACGCATCAACCGACGAAAGCGTAGCTGCAATCTCAAACCCCAAATTACAAATTCCCAATTTCAGATTGCTGGAGAATAAAGATAATTTGGGATTTTCGAAGGGGAATAACAGGGCCGTAAAAAAAGCTTCGGGAAAGTTTGTTTTGTTTTTAAATTCCGATACGGAAATAAAAGATAAAGGGTTTTTAAGGATGCTTGAATTTATGCAGAACAACGACAGGGTGGCGATTTTAGGAGGAAGATTAAGGAATTTGGACGGTTCAATACAAAAATCTGCAGGAAGGTTTTATTCGCTTTTTAACCTTTTTCTTATGTTAATAGGAGGGGAGAGGCTTGGGGTGCTAAGGCAAAGCCCTTCAAAAATTACGAGGGTTGACTGGGTAAGCGGTGCATGCATGATGGTAAGAAAAGAAACTTTTCAAAAACTCGGCGGTTTTGAGGAGAAGCTTTTTATGTATATGGAAGACATGGAACTCTGTTTTAGGGCAAAAAAAGAGGGATTTTTTACCTATTTTTACCCCAATATCGAGCTTTTGCACAAAGAAAGAGGCTCAAGCAATAGAACTTTTGCTATAATTCATATTTACGAGGGTATTTTATATTTTTATAAAAAGTATATGCCCCCTTGGCAGTACAAGGTTGCAAGGGAGCTTTTATTTTTGAAGGCGCTTTTTATTAAAAATCTTGGTAAAATAATAGGAAATAAGTATTACGAGCAAACTTATGGGCAGAGTCTTGGGCTTTTTAAGGAATAACATTTTAAAAATCGGTGTCAGCTTCTTAATATTTTTCATTGCTCTATATCCGAAGCTTCCGAGTGTTCACATAAATCATACATGGGTCTATATAAGACTTGAGGATTTTGCCATACTTGCGGTTGTTGCCATATGGGGTATCCAATTTTTGCTTCGCAAAGTTAAGCTTCCTCCAAAAGTCTGGATCCCTTTTGCCCTGTATCTTTTTGCGGGGCTTTTGTCTTTAATATATTCGATTATTTTTATAGGGCCTCATATAGCAAATTATTTTCCCAAAGTCGCAGCACTTTATTACGTAAGACATATAGAGTACCTGATACTCTTTTTTGTGGCGTTTTCCACCATAAAGAAAAAAGAAGACGTAAGGGATTACTTTATAATAATGGCCTTAACGGCATTTGCCTTTTCTATTTATGCCTTCGGCCAGAGATTTTATCTTGATTTCTGGTCTGCTTTTCCCGCTTTCTTCGAAAAATATTCTTACTGCTTTCCGTCTTTTCAGACGGGGAACGAACAGTTTGCTAAAGGAATTCCTCTTTGCCTTCCGCAGGGGGCAAGAATAACTTCGACTTTTGCCGGGCACTACGATTTGGCAGCTTATCTTGTTGTCGTCATTCCCGTTTTTACGGCGATTATGTTTGCCGTTAAGAAAAGGATTTACCGGATACTTCTTTTCCTTCTGAACTTAATTTCGATAATGGTTTTGATATTTACTTCCTCGAGGGTTTCTTTTGTTGCTTACCTTATGGGCTTAACCGCAACCCTTATTTTTATAAACAAGAAAAAATTTATTATTCCGTTTTACATTTTAAGCGTTGTACTTCTTCTTATATTCAGCGGTTCGACCGCAAAAAGATTTATGGAAACATTCCGCCTTACATCGGTTGTAACGAATAACCAGGGGCAGGTAATAGGTGAGCTTCCCTCGAATTTAAAGAATAAGGTATCGAATAACGTAATAGAGAATGTGCCTACACAAAATCTTCCTGCAGGAAGCGGGTTTTTGGGACTTCCGCAGGTTAATGCTCCGCAAAAAACAAACAAAGCAATAGTACAGTCTCCCCTATCTTTGGAAGAGGCAAGAAGGCTAAAACTTGAAAACGGAGGCGTGGAAATTTCAACGGTTTCGGGAAGTTTCCTTGTCAAAAAAGTCCTCGTTTACGACATTTCCTTTACTACCAGGTTTCAGGCGGAATGGCCCAACGCCTGGAACGCAATGCTTCGAAACCCGATACTTGGAAGCGGTTTTGCAACTATTACTCTTGCTGCAGACAATAATTATCTTAGGATATTGGGGGAAACGGGGCTTTTGGGAATGGCCACTTTTCTTTCCATATTCCTTATTTTGGGACTGATACTTATACAGGTTATAAAGGAAATCCCCGACAGAATCCCCAAATTCTATCTTTTGGGACTAACCGGCGGAGTAATAGGACTATTTATGAACGCTACCCTTATAGACGTATTTGAGGCATCAAAAGTTGCCGAAACTCTTTGGATACTTTTGGGTATTGCCACAGGAATTGCCTTTCTTTACAGAAAAGACTACCAGTATAAAAAATACATAAAAAGGGTTTTGACTTCGCATTTCTTTATGGGATTTTATCTTTTCTTCCTGTTTTTGATATTTTTCCTAAATTCCGTAGCTAACTTTTTTGTAGCTGACGATTTTACGTGGCTTAAATGGGCTGCGACAACAAACCTTCCCGACTTGCCGAAAATTTTTGTAGATTCGCAGGGCTTTTTCTACAGACCTTTGGATAAAATTGTCATGTATTTCCTCTATACCGTTTTTTCTTTCGGGCCGAACGGTTACCACTTATTCATGCTTTTAATCCACTTTATGATAGGCATAGGAGTTTATATAATCGTCCAGAGGCTCTTTAAGAACAAACTGCTTTCGTTTATCGGAGCTTTTGTATTCATGTTCCTTCCCTCGCAGGGTGAAGATGTTTTCTGGATTTCGACTATTTCTACGAACCTTTCCACTCTTTTTATAGTTTACGCTCTTATATTCTGGCAGAATTTAAGAAGCGCAAAACCTTATCTTTGGTATCCGCTTGCCTTTGTTTTTGCCGTACTTGCGCTTTTGTCTTACGAGGGAGCGGTTGTTATTCTTCCTTTGTTAATACTTTTCGACTTCTTTATAAGTAAAGTAAAACTTACAAATAGAAAAGTGCTGTTAGGCTATATTCCTTTTGCGCTTATTACCGCTTTGTATCCGTTTGTCAGACAGTTTACGAATACGGTTTCTCCCGGAGGAGACTATTCATACAGCATTCCTCATCTTATCCCTAACTTTATCGGCAACTATCTGGGATACATGGGGCTTTTTATAGCCGGCGAGCCTTTCCTTCCTTACTATACAAGAGCAAGGGAACTCTTAAAGGGAGACATTTTGTACGTGTCTGTATTTATATTTTTTGCGCTTATAGTTCTTGCCGCCGTTCTTTTTGTTAATAAAAAGAGGGTGGACTCCTGGAGGAAAAACGAAAGCGTAAGACTTGCCGTGTTTAGCTTATTGTTCATCTTTGTAAGCCTTGTACCGTTTTTGGGACTCGGGAATATTGCGGAAAGGTACGGCTATCTTGCATCTTTGGGGTTTGCTCTTCTTGTAACTCTTATACTCAGCAAAGTTATTCTTCTTGTTAGGAAAGAGAACTTTAAGATTTATCTTCTCGTGGGGTTAACCGCCTTAATAGGGGGTTGGTACTATCTCCAGATAAACGCCGAAAATGCGGAGTGGCATGAAGCGGGAAGAATAACAAACAGAACCCTTGCCTACCTTAGGCTTTATTACGACGGAAACCATCCCAATGCAGGCTTTTACTTTGTCAACAGGCCGATAAGAAAAGCCAACGCCTGGATATTTCCGGTAGGGCTTCCCGACGGAATATGGTTTATTTACAGAGATGACACCCAAAGGGTTTATTATCTCAACTCCATGCAGGATGCGTATAATACGTTAAAGACGGGTCCTAAAGGAAAAACCTTTGTTTTTGCCTTTGACAAAAACGACGACATTTATGCAGTTAAGTAAAAAATTATTAAAGTGGGAAATTCCTCTTCTTATTTTGTTTGTTATTTTAGGATTTGCGGTAAGACTTTACAGGTTTAACGGCCCTATTGCCGACTGGCATTCATGGAGGCAGGCGGATACTTCGGCAGTTTCCAGAAATTTCGCTAATAACGGCTTCGATATTTTGCATCCGAGGTTTGAAGACCTGTCAAACGTTGCCTCTGGCCTCGATAATCCGCAAGGGTATAGGTTTGTTGAATTTCCCATATACAATGTTTTGCAGGCAGGCTTTTTTAAGCTTTTCGGAGTTTTGACAATAGAAGAATGGGGAAGACTTGTAACTATTTTTTCTTCGCTTTTGTCTTCGGTATTTTTGTACCTGATAATAAAAAAGAGGTTCGGGAGTCTTGCGGGGCTTTTAAGTGCTTTCTTTTTTATTTTTATTCCTTTTAACATTTACTACTCAAGAACCATTCTTCCCGATCCCTCCATGGTCATGGCAACGCTTGGATCTATCTATTTCTTCGATAAATGGCTGAGGGAAGATTTAAGATTTAGGATTTATGATTTAAGATTTATTGCCTCGTTGGTATTTATGATTGCGGCGCTTTTATTAAAGCCTTATGCGGCGTTTTTTGCCCTACCAATTGTTTATCTGGCATTTGAAAAATTCGGCTGGAAATTTGTATTAAAATGGCAGCTTTGGCTTTATTTAATAATTTCTTTCGCACCCCTTCTTGCCTGGAGGCTTTGGATGCAGCAGTATCCGCAGGGTATTCCCGCAAACTCGTGGCTTTTTAACGGAAACGGTATAAGGTTCAGGCCTTCATTTTTTTATTGGCTTGGATACCAGAGGCTTACCCTTTTGATTCTCGGAATCTTCGCAGTTCCTGTTTTTCTCGCTTCTTTTATCAGGAAATATAAAAGGGAAGATCTATTTTTCGCAGGTTCGTTTGCGTTATCGGCAATTATTTATGTGTCTGTTATCGCAACCGGAAATGTCCAGCATGATTATTACCAGATACTCGTAATACCCGCAGTTGCAATTCTTTTGGGACTTGGGGGAGAAGAAATAATAAGAAGAGGAGAGAAGATGAAAAAATATCTTGGTGTTTTTGTATTCTTACTGTTAACGGTTTTAGGGCTTGCGGTAGGCTGGAATCAGATAAGATTTTATTTTGACATTAATAATCCTTCTATAATTGTTGCGGGACAGGCTGTAAATAAACTTACTCCCAAAAACGCAAAAGTTATAGCCCCTTACGACGGAGATACTTCCTTTTTGTATCAGACACAAAGAAACGGTTGGGCAAGCTTTGAAAAACCCTTACCGCAGCTAATTCAAATGGGAGCGGATTATCTCGTCTTGGTAAATCCAAAGCCCCCGGACTATAATATAGGAAAGACCTATAAAATAGTGTCGGCGACAAAAGATTATATTCTTTTTAACCTGCACGAAAAACCATGAGAATATTAGTGGTGTCTTCGTATTTGCCGTATCCTCTTTTTTCGGGCGGAAGTATCCGCTTATATAGTCTTTTAAGGCTTCTTTCAAAAAAACACAAGATAACTCTTATCTGCGAAAAAAGGCAGTTTCAAACGGAAGAAGACATAGAAGAAATGAGAAAAATCTGCGACAAAGTTATTACCGTCGAAAGAAGAAAACAATGGAGCGCAAAAAATATTTTAAAAACAGGTTTTTCGTTTAACCCGTTTTTAATAACAGGACACCAGAGCCGTGAGATGTACGAAAAAATAAAAGAGGAATTGTTAAGACAGAAGTATGACCTTATACACGTTGAAACTTTTTATGTAATGCAAAATCTTCCGGTTGTTTCTATTCCCGTCGTTTTGGTGGAGCATAATATAGAATACCTCGTCTATAAAAGGTTTGCCGACAAAGCTCCATTTTTCGTAAGACCTATTCTTTTAGCCGACGTTTTAAAACTTAAAAGGAAAGAGGAGTTTTTCTGGCAAAGGGCAGCAAAGCTTGTTGCGGTCTCAAATATAGAAAAAAGCATAATGAGAAGGGAAGACGTAAGCGTTGTACCAAACGGAGTAGACGTGGGGAAGTTTACTTTTACAGAACCCGGGGAAAAGTTTGAAGGTGATGAGAAAAGAGTTCTTTTTATCGGAGATTTTAAGTGGATGCAAAATAGGGATGCCGCAGCATTTATTATCAGGGAAGTGTGGCCGAAAATAATTACAAATTACAAATCACAAATTCCAAATTTCAAATTGAAGCTTTGGATTGTGGGGAAGAATATCCCTGAAAACATAAAAGAATTGGGGAGCGCAGACGAAAGCATAATCTTTGACAGCGACAACAAAGAAGAAACTCCCGCAATATTTTCAAAGGCATTCCTGCTTTTGGCCCCGATAAGAATAGGCGGTGGAACAAGTTACAAGATATTGGAATCTATGGCAAGCGGGACCGCAATTGTCACGACTATTTTAGGTATTGAAGGACTTGAGGCAAAAGACGGAATACATGTATTAACCGCAGATGACGCAGAAGGTTTTTCCTCGGCAGCGGTTAAACTTTTGGAAGATAAAAAACTGTATAAAGACCTTACTAAAAATGCAAGAAAACTTGTAGAGGATAATTACGACTGGAACACAATAGCTCAAAAACTGGAAAAAGTTTACAAATCGGCACTTAGTTAAATTATGGATATTTCGATAATTATAGTTTCGTATAACACAAAGGATTTTCTTTTAAAGTGCATAAATTCTATTTACGAAAACGTAAAAGGAGTGTCGTTTGAGGTTATTGTCGTGGATAACGCTTCAAGCGACGGGACTAAGGAGTCGATTTTAAATTCCAAATTCCCGAGTTCAAATTTCAAACTGGTCGAAAATAAAGAAAACTTCGGGTTTTCGAAGGCAAATAATATAGGAATTAAAAAATCGGCAGGCCGCTATGTTTTATTCCTTAATCCGGATACGGAAATAAAAAATGAAACCCTCGAATACATGACGGAATTTATGGATAAGACAAAAGATGCGGGGGCGGCAACGTGCAAGGTTTTGATGCCAAACGGAAAAATAGATGACGCATCGCACAGGGGATTTCCTACCCCGTGGAATTCTTTTTCGCATTTTTCCGGACTGTCCAAATTTTTCGGAAAGACAAAACTTTTCGGAGGATACAACCTCGGTTTTATGGATTTTTCAAAAACACACGTTATCGACGCTTTGGCCGGGGCTTTTATGTTTGTAAGAAGAGAGGCCGGGGAAGAGGTTGGCTGGTGGGACGAAGATTATTTTTTTTACGGCGAGGACTTGGATTTTTGTTACATGTTAAAACAAAAAGGATGGAAAATATATTATGTTCCCGAAGTTTCTATTTTGCATTATAAAGGCGTCTCGGGAGGAATAAAAAAAGTTTCCAAAGGCATAACTACTGCCGATGAAACAACAAAGATAAAAGCAAAAAGGGAAAGGTTCAGGGCAATGAGGATTTTTTATAAAAAACATTACGAAGATAAATATCCGTGGCTTATAACAAGGCTTGTATACTTGGGGATAGACTTAAAACAGGCTATTTCTTAGGAAAAATTTCCGATAGTCTGGGGTTTGTCCTGTCTTTTTGGGAAAGCATGGGTTCTTCTTCAAGCATCCATTTTATGCCGAGTTCTTCATCGTTCCAGAGAATTCCCGTTTCTTTATTTGCGGACCACTCCTGGTCGGTTAAATAAATATAGTCGGCCTCTTCGCTTAAGACAAGATAGGAATTTCCGACAAACGCCGGAACAAATAAAGCTACCCTGTTATCATCCCCAAGTACTACCGACTGGTATTTTCCGAAAGTGGGAGAGTCTTCCCTTAAGTCCACTAAGACGGACTGGACTTTTCCCTTTGTTACGTAAATAAGTTTACTCCATGGAGCCCTGTGGATTCCCCTTAGGGTATTTTTTGAAGACTTGGAATGGTTCATCTGTTTCGGATTAAATGCTTTGCCCGTTAATTTTTCTACTTCGCTTACCCTTATAACTTCTTTGAAAAATCCCCGTTCGTCGGAAAGTAGCGGAAGTTCTATTTTTTCAGCACCTTCGAGTTTTTCTACCAGATTATCCATTACTGCAATTATATCAAAAAAGATTGGAATGTTTTATAATCTCGGTATGAGGATTGGAATCGACGCCAGGCTTTGGTCACAGACGGGTGTTGGCAGATATATAAGAAACCTCGTTTTAAATCTTCAAAATCTTGATAAGGAAAACGAATATACCCTGTTTGTAAGACCAAAAGACTACGATAAAGTAAAAATTCAAATTTCAAACCCAAAATTCCGAATCTCCAAAATTAATATAAAGTGGCATTCCCTTGGGGAGCAGGCAAGATTTCCAGCTATTTTAGATAAAGAAAAACTAGATCTTATGCATTTTCCGTATTTTTCCGTGCCCGTGTTTTACAAGCGTCCTTATATCGTTACCATACACGACTTGATCATAAACCATTTTCCTACGGGTAAAGCTTCTACTCTTTCGAAACCTTTATATGAATCAAAACTTTTGGCTTATAAATACGTAATTAAAAAAGCGGCTAAAAATTCTAAAAAAATAATTGCTGTTTCAAATGCAACCAAAGACGAAATAATAGACCACTTAGGAGTTTCTGCGGATAAAGTAAAAGTGATATACAACGGAATAGAAGAAGAATTTAAAAATCAAAAACCGAAGATCAAAAATAAGGATTACGGCATGTATTTTTTATACGTTGGAAATGCTTATCCTCATAAAAATCTGGAAAGGCTTATTCAGGCATTTTCCAAAGTTAAATTTCAGGAAACGGGAACCGGGAGCCAAGAGCTAAAATTAGTGCTTGTCGGGAAAAGGGATTTCTTTTACCAAAGGCTGGAAAAAGACACACGGGCAAAAAATATAAAAAATGTGGAATTCAGATACGATGTAGACGACGAAAACCTTTTGTCTTTATATGCCAATGCCCTGGCCCTTGCGTTCCCATCCCTTATGGAAGGTTTCGGCCTGCCTGCTCTTGAGGCGATGGCTTGCGGTTGCCCCGTTTTGGCGTCGGAAACTCCTTCTTTGCGGGAAGTGTGCAAAGATGCGGCTTTGTATTTTAATCCGAATTCTACAGATTCTATAAAAGACAGTTTGGAATTTATAATCGGAAACTTGGAATTAAGGGATAAAATGATAGAAAAAGGGAGAAAAAGAGCAAAGGAGTTTAGCTGGAAAAAAGCTGCGCAAGAAACACTCCTTTTATATCAGGAGATATTAAATAGTTGACGGGTCGAAGGATCCGTTAATCTTAGCTTTTTAATAAATATTATGAAGGTTGCTATAGTTTATGACAGAATCAATAAATGGGGAGGAGCAGAAAGGGTTCTTCTGGCTCTTCACAGGATATTCCCCGATGCCGATTTATTTACCTCGGTTTATAACCCCAAAAAAGCGCAGTGGGCTAAAGTTTTTAATGTAAAAACTTCTTTTTTGCAAAAATTCCCAAAAGCTTCATCCTCGCACGAACTCTATGCTACGTTAATGCCTCTAGCCTTTGAAGATTTTAATTTTGACGGGTACGATCTTGTTATTTCCGTTACAAGCGAAGCTGCAAAAGGAATAATTACAAAACCCGGCACAATGCATGTCTGCTATTGCCTTACCCCGACACGTTATCTTTGGAGCGGTTACGATTATTATTTCGACTCGGATTATCTCAGGTTTTTTTCAAAGCCCGTAATTTATTACTTAAGACTTTGGGACAAAATTGCATCGAAAAGGCCCGACTATTTTATTGCTATTTCAAACGAGGTAAAAGGCAGAATTAAAAAATATTACGGGAGGGACTCAAAGATAGTATATCCGCCCCTTATGTTAGATCAAAAAACCGGTAACCGGGAATCTGAAAAAATAGGAAATAATGATTATTATTTGGTCGTATCAAGGCTTGTGCCATACAAGAGAATAGACATAGCAATAAATGCCTGCAATAAATTAAAACTTCCTTTAAAAATAATAGGGACGGGAACGGAAGAAAAAAATCTAAAACGGATCGCAGGACCTACAGTTGAATTTTTGGGTCATTTGACTGACGAGAAAGTTTCGTATTATTATAAAAATTGTAAAGCCCTGCTTTTCCCGGGAATTGAGGATTTCGGCCTGGCGATGGTGGAGGCACAGGCATTCGGAAAACCGGTAATAGCATTTAGGGGAGGAGGAGCACTGGATATAATAAAGGAAGGCGTTACCGGAGAGTTTTTTGACGAACAAAATCCGGAATCGCTTGAAAAAGTATTGGAAAAATCCGGTGACAGGCATTATAATAGCAAACTGTGCGTAGAAAACTCTAAAAGGTTTTCTTTTGAGAAGTTTGAAAAAGAGATTAGAAGCTTTTTAACGGACAAAAACATTTTATGAAGGTAGTTATTTTTGCAGGAGGAGTAGGTACAAGGCTTTGGCCACTGTCGAGGAAAAACACTCCAAAGCAATTTGAAAAGATTGTAGGCGATAAGTCGATGCTCCAAATAGCGGTAGGCAAACTTTTCCCCGAATTCAAATGGGAAGACGTTTATATCTCAACAGGGAAAAACTATAAAGAACTTGTTTCCGCCCAGCTTCCTCAGCTTCCCCAAGATAATATAATAATAGAACCCGAGATGCGGGACGTAGGGCCGGCGGTTGGGCTTATAACCTCAATTTTTGTTAAGAAAAATCCAGATGAACCCGTAGCTCTTTTGTGGGGAAGCGACCACTTGGTAAAAGAGGAACAGCTTTTCAGGGAAGTTTTAAGGGCTGCGGAAAAACTTGTTTTAAAAGACCCGGAAAAGATTATATTCATAGGCCAGAAGCCAAGATTTGCCAGCCAAAATCTCGGTTATATAGAATTTGGAAAACAGATAGAGGAGATAGACGGCGTTCCGGTTTTTAGTTTTAGCGGATTTAAATACAGACCTCATCTTTCTCTGGCCGAGAAATTCTTAAAAGACGGGCACCATGCCTGGAATTTGGGGTATTTTGTTATAACCCCAAGGTTTTTGTGGAAATTGTTTGAAGAATTTTCTCCCGAATTGTTCCGGAAATTAAAAAGAATAAACGAAGCGTACAAAACTGCGGATTACGAAAAAGTGCTTTTGGAAGTTTATCCTTCCATAGAAAAAATTTCTTTTGATAACGCAATTCTGGAAAAATTGGACCCCAAACAGGCAAAAGTATTGTCTGTGGATATAGGGTGGAGCGATATAGGCGCTTGGGAAGCCCTAAAAGAGGCTCTAAGCGAAAAAGAAGACGAAAATGTAACAAAAGGCAAGGTAATGCTTGAAGACTCCTCGGATACGCTTGTTTTTAATTTTACAAACCAGCTGACCGTAGGAATAGACCTTGAAAAAATGCTTGTAATAAACACCGAAGACGTCGTTTTAGTCTGTCCCAAAGACTCTGTCCCTAAAATAAAAAAACTCGTAGAAAGCCTGAGTGGTACAGAAAACGAGCACCTTGCTTAAAATATATGCCATATATAGAAATTAAAAAAAGCGTTTTTTACGAATGGACAAAAAGACTGATGGATATAGTTTCTTCGCTTATTCTTATCATCATGTTTTCTCCCGTAATGTTAACAGTAGCTTTGGCGATTAAATTAGATACCTCGGGGCCCGTACTTGCGGATACTCCGGAAAGGGTAGGTAAAAACGGAAGGCCGTTTAAAATGTATAAATTCAGGAGCATGGTCGAAAATGCGCACGAGATTCTTAGGGAAAATCCAAAATTTGCGAGGCTTTACGAAAGATACAAAAAAGGAAGCTATAAATTAAAAGACGACCCGAGGGTTACCAGAGTGGGACATTTTATAAGAAGACATTCTCTCGATGAAGTACCTCAGCTTTTTAACATTTTAAAAGGCGAAATGAGTCTTGTGGGACCGAGGGCTTATTATCCCGATGAACTTAGGGAACAGCAGAAACAATATCCAAAAACCAAGGAGTCGGTAAAGATAGTGCTGTCCGTAAGGCCGGGCCTTACGGGCTATTGGCAGGTTTCGGGAAGAAGCGAAATAAATTTTGATAAAAGGATAGAAATGGACGCCCAGTATGTGAGGAAGAGGTCGATTCTTTACGATATCTGGATAATCCTAAAAACTCCGTGGGCGATGGTCTCCGGAAAAGGCGCCCTCTAAGCTTAACAGTTCGGTAAAGTTATTTAAATTGAATTTGTGATTGGAAGGGTTGACACGGGGTTTGCTTTACGGTTATGATATTGAATACGATGGAAGGTTTTGAAAAAATTAATCTCGATCAACCTGTAAATTTAGCCAACGATACAGTAAAACCCGAAAATAATACAATGTCCTCTTCTGTATCGAGAAGAAACAGAAAATTCAGCTTTAAAAACCACAAAAAACTTTTGATAGCTTTTCTGGTGCTTATATTTTTAGTCGTCCTTTCCGTGTTTACGGTTGTTTTACCTGCGGAAAAAACTTATAAGGCGGCCAAAAAGACTTATGCACAGGTTCAGATTACCGTTGCGGCAATAAAGAAGCAGGACGTAGCTTCGGCATCTACGAATCTGGATCAGACCAGGGCGGATTTAACCGAAACCCAAAACGACTTAAACTCCATGTGGTACCTTAAGTTTGTTCCTATCGCAAACTGGTATTACTCAGACGCAACCCACCTTATGAATGCCGGTTTCCACGGGCTTGATGCGGCCAAGGTACTCGTAGACTCAATAAAACCCTATGCCGATGTTTTGGGACTAAAGGGTCAGGGGAGTTTTGTGGGCGGAACCGCTTCCGAAAGGATTCAGACTGCGGTTTTGACGATGGGGAAAATTACCCCCAATATTGATGAAATATCAAACGATTTAAATGCGGCAAGGGTGGAAATAGATAAAGTGGATCCGAACCATTATCCCGACTTCGGTCCGGGGAAAAAGGTGAGAACGGATCTTGAGCAAATAAAAACTCTGGCAGACCAGGGCACCACTTTTATAACTGACGCAAAGCCCCTTATAAAAATCCTTCCGGATCTTTTGGGGGCAACATCCGAGAAAAAATACCTGGTGATTTTTCAAAACGACAAAGAATTAAGGCCGACGGGAGGATTTATTACGGCTTACGCCATATTCAGGCTTGATCAGGGGATAGTCCATGTAGATACTTCAAGCGACATTTATACGCTTGACAACACAATTCCGGATAAGTCCGTAGCGCCAAGACCAATCCTTTTATACCTTCCCAATGTTCCGCAGTTTAATCTTAGGGACAGCAATCTTTCTCCCGATTTTGTGAATTCCATGAACACATTCATGGGAATATATGACAAGGCTCCCGGCCATACAAATGTGGACGGCGTTATCGCTGTAGATACTTCGGCCCTTGTTTCGGCCATGAATATTTTGGGTGATATAAATGCAGACGGAATAACATTTACTACAAAAAATGATCCAAGATGCGATTGTCCCCAGGTCATCTACCAGTTAGAGTCCTATGCGGACCAACCCGTTAATTATGTAAGGACAAACAGGAAAGGAATAATAGGAGATTTGATGTACGCCATTATGAATAAAGCATTCTCTTCTTCGCCAAAACTTTATTGGGGACCGCTTTTTCAGACTATGCTTACAGAGACTTCACAAAAACATATCCTTTTCTACAGCTTTAATAATAACGCCGAAGCAGGACTCGAGGCCTTAAATGCTTCGGGGAGAATTCTTCCTTTTAACGGCGACTATCTGCATATAAACGAAGCTAATTTTGGAGGAGCAAAATCCAATCTTTTTGTGACGGAGGCGGTTAACCAAAATTACACAATAGGCAGTGACGGTACGATAACAAAAACTGTAACTATAAATTATAAAAATCCCTACCCGCCTTCCGATTGTAGTCTTGCCAGCGGAGGTCTTTGTCTAAATGCGGTCCTTAGAGATTGGTTTAGGATATATGTGCCTGCGGGAAGCCAGATGGTGTCAAGCCAGGGATCCGAAGTTAAGATGTCTACCTATAACGATCTGGGAAAAACGGTTTTTGAGGGATTTCTTACGGTAAGACCGCAGGGAACAACAACATTTACAATTACTTACAAGCTTCCGTTTAAGCTGGCTTCGAACTCTACGCTTCCCTTACTTATCCAGAAACAGCCGGGAACAAATGCCAACGATTACACGATACAGTTAAACGGTAAACAGATAGACGAATTTCCCCTGTTAACGGATAAGACTCTAAAACTTAACCTCCGATAATATGAGGTCGATTAAAACCGAAGGGATTGTTATAAAACGCGTTAATTTCGGCGAAGCTGACAGACTCCTTACCATTTTTACTAAAACTCTGGGAAAAGTGCAGATTAAAGCAGCCGGTGTTCGCAGGATCAATAGCCGCCGGGCAGGACATATAGAACTTTTAAACCAGTGCAAATTCGGTCTTTACAAAGGAAGAGGGATGTTTGTATTAACAGAGGTTGAGAGTATCAGAAACTTTGAAGAAATAAAAGAAGACCTTACAAAAGTAGGTTTTGCATACCATATTTGCGAACTTGTAGACGGACTCTGTGCCGAGGAGCAGGAAAATATAGAGGTTTATAACCTTCTAAAAGAGACTCTTGGCAGACTCGATGGTAACGAGGATTTGGTTCCGGTTATACACGAATTCGAAATAGAACTTTTGACAAGACTCGGATTTTATAAGGCACCTGTTCCCGAAGATTTTGATACATCTTCTTTTATAGAACAGATTCTGGAAAGGAAATTGAAGAGCAAAAGAATACTAAAACGTTTTACTTAAATTCGGGTTTTTGCTATCATTACGGTATGAATGGAGTAAAAGAAGGGCCGCCGGTGGCAGCCTCGCCTTTTTTTATTTATGAATAATCAAGGTAAAGAGCCTGATTTGATGGAAAAGGTTGTTTCGCTGTGCAAAAGGCGGGGTTTTATTTATCCCGGAAGCGAAATTTACGGCGGGCTTACGGGAACCTGGGACTACGGCCCGGCGGGAACACTTTTAAAAAAGAACATAAAAGATGAGTGGTGGAAATTTACGGTTCAAAAAAGAAGCGATGTGGTGGGGGTTGACGCCGCTATTATGATGAATCCTACGGTTTGGGAGAAATCTGGTCATCTTGCCGCTTTCACCGATCCTCTTGTCGAGTGTAAAAAATGCCATCAGAGATTCAGAGCCGATAAGGAAGAAGAAATAAAAGCGCACGAAAAGTCGCATAAAGAAAAAGTCGAATGGACAAAGCCTCAAAAATTTAATCTTCTGGTAAAAGCATACCTTGGAATAATAGAAGGAGAGCAGTCCGAAATTTTCTTAAGGGGAGAAATTACCCAGGGAGCTTTTGTTAATTTTGAAAACGTGATTTCATCGACAAGAGTAAAGATACCTTTTGGTATCGCGCAAACGGGAAAAGCTTTTAGAAACGAAATAACTCCGGGAAATTTCACCTTTAGAAGCAGAGAATTCGAACAGATGGAGCTTGAATTTTTTGTAAGGCCGCAGGATAGTGAAGGGAATAAATGGTTTGAATACTGGAAAGAGCAAAGAATGAATTGGTATGTTTCTCTTGGAATAAAAAAAGAGAAATTAAGATTTAGAGAGCATAGGGACGATGAAAGGGCGCATTATGCAAGAAAAGCCGAGGATATAGAATACGACGCGCCTTTCGGGTGGTCCGAATTTGAGGGAATTCATCATAGGGGCGACTGGGATTTATCAAGGCACAATCTTTCTTATGTTGACGAGACAGGCAAAAAATTCACACCCTGGGTTATAGAGACTTCCGGCGGAGTGGACAGAGCTTTGCTTTTCTTTTTGATAGACGCTTATTCGGAAGACGGTGAAAGAAAAATTCTTAAGTTAAGTCCAAAGCTTGCTCCATACAAAGTTGCCGTATTTCCCCTTTTGGCAAACAAAGAAGAACTTGTCGGGCAGGCACGAAAAATCTATGAGAATTTAAGGGAGAATATGATGGTTGCCTGGGACGAGAGGGGAAATATAGGAAAAAGATATTTTGCCCAGGACGAGGTGGGAACACCTTTTTGTGTAACAGTGGATTTTCAGACCCTTGAAGACAAAACGGTAACGGTGCGTGACCGCGACACCGCAAAACAGGAAAGGATAGAAATAGACAAGCTCGGCCGGTATTTTATAGAAAAACTGAAATAGTTTCAAACCCTCGGGGCTTGACAGTGGAAAAGGTTTCGGATATGCTAGCTACAGTTATGGAAAAACTCCAAAAGTACCTCAAAAATAAGACTCTTCTTATAGCCTTAGCAGTCGTTGTAGTGTTAGTCGTTTTGGGAGGAGCATTTTTCTTTATTTCTTCTTCTAAATCCCAGCCTCAACAGCAGCAGGCGGCGGTAACACCTATGCCCACGGATACACCCGTGCCTTCGATAGATCCGAGCTCTTTGGGTATTACTCTTACGGAGGGTCCCGGAGACAAGGTGGTAACGCTGAAGATTAGCCAGACACAAGACTTAACGGCAGTAAGCTACGAATTATCTTACAATGCAACCGTCAATGGGGAGCAGGTAGCAAGAGGAGCTATAGGAGATATTACGATAAAAAGTCCCGGGAGTCCGGTAAGTCAGGACATAACCTTAGGAACTTGTTCGGATGTCTGCCATTATGATACGGGCATTACGGACATAAAATTGACTCTTAAAATTACAAAAACAGACGGAAAAGCCTATCAAGCAGAGTTGTCAGCCGGTCCTACATCCTCTCAGTAAACCCTTTTTAAAAATCTCCGTACATATTTAGCGGTTTTTTCTTTTTAATACACTATTTTTCTGTTTTACCTCTTGACACGTACCTATAAAGTGATTCAAAATGGTATAAAGTGGTCCAAAGTGGGAAATAGTGGGCCAGAAGGCAGGCCCCGCCATATCGGGGTGAAGATATGTTGATAGGACAATACGAAGGAAAAGTCGATGCCAAAGGAAGAACGGCATTTCCAAAAAAATTCAGGGAAGTTCTCAAGGATAAGCTGATTATAACTTTAGGATATGAAAACTCGCTTATCGTCGTATCGGAAGAAGGATGGAAGGCTCTACTTGAAGGTACGGAAGGAAAGCCCTTTATCCAGTCTGAGACTAGAGAAACCCAGAGGTTTTTACTCGGAAACGCAAGTAGTGTCGAGCTCGACCATAAGGGAAGGTTTGTTATCCCTTCTTACCTTAGAAACTTTGGAAAGATTAAAGGAGATGTCGTATTCCTAGGCCTTTCCAGATACGTTGAGGTTTGGAGTAAAGAGCTTTGGGAAGAATATAGAGTGAACCTTGAAAAGAACATAGACAGAATTTCGCAGCGTTTGGTAGAAGAGGAAAAAGGGAAATAGGCTATGAATAATTTTCATACGCCGGTACTTTTAAAAGAAGTTCTTGGCTTTTTAGAAGTTAAGGAGGGGAAAAGGTATATAGACGCAACTCTGGGAGGAGGCGGACATACCGGGGAAATTTTGAGGCTTGGAGGAAGAGTTTTAGGAATAGACCAGGACGAAGAAGCTTTAAAGTACGTTAAAAACAATTTCAAATTACAAATTACGAATTCCAAATTACTTACGGCCAAAGGGAATTTTAGGGATATAGACAGAATTGCACATTTAAATAAATTTGATAAGGTCGGCGGAATAATTTTTGATTTGGGTCTTTCCTCCTATCAGGTAGATAACCCGAAGAGGGGATTCAGTTTTTCAAAAGGAGGTCCGCTGGACATGAGAATGGACAAGGAGCTTGCCGTATCGGCAAGAGACCTTATAAACGTTTTACCGAAAGGAGAATTGAATGAAATTTTTAGTAAATTTGGTGAAGAACGCAATGCTCTTGCCATTTCTCGCGGTATTGTGAGCGCCCGTAGAATAGCGCCCATCGAGACAACAGGGGACTTATCGGGAATTATACAACAGGCATACGGGATAAAAGGCGAAGTAAACGACTTTACCAGAGCGAATTTAAATAAGAGGGTTTTTCAGGCTTTAAGAATTGCGGTTAACGACGAACTGGGAAGCCTTGAAGAAGCGCTTCCAAAAGCTTTGGGGCTTTTGGAAAGTGGAGGAAGAATGGCTGTAATAAGCTTCCATTCTTTAGAAGACAGAATAGTAAAACAAGCTTTTGCCGGTTTTGAAAAAGAAAATAAGGGAAGAGTAATCACAAAGAAACCGGTAACGGCAACAGAAGAAGAAAAAAGAGTGAATACAAGAAGCAGAAGCGCAAAATTAAGAGTATTTGAAAAAAATTAATTATGAAAAAACCTGCCCTCATAATATTATTTTTGGTAATGACGATAGTTGTCCTGTCTTTGTTTAAGACTTTTCTTGCAAACAGGATATCAACCTCGGGAATGGTTTTGGGTGACATACAGCAGCAAATAAGCTATTATAAAACGGAGAATGCAATTTTAAGCGAAAAAGTGTATTCTATGTCTTCGCTGACATACGTTTCAAAAGAAGCGAAGAATTTGGGATTTGTTCAGAACTCGGGAGATTTTGTCTTGACTAATCCGCTGCCTATAGCACTTAAACAATGACATGGAGATACAGAATTACATTTGTAGGAATACTATTCCTGTTTTTTATAGTAATTGCCAGACTCTTTTACTGGCAGGTAGTTAAAGCCCAGGAGCTTTCCCAGCTTGGTCAGCAGCAATACGGAACAACGGTTACTCTTTATCCCCAAAGAGGTGAAATAATGACTTCCGACGGATTTCCCATCGCCACAAATAGGATTGCCTATCAGGTATTTGCCAATCCGAAAGAAATTAAGAATATAGGCGAAACTTCTTTACTTTTGTCAAAAACTCTGGGAATCGACCAGGCCACGATTAGCGCAGAGCTTAGCCTCGACAGATACTGGGTTCCTATTGCCTCGGGCGTTGAGAGTAAAGTAAAAGACGAAATATCAAATTTTAATCTGTCGGGAATTGGCTTTGAACAGCAGTATACGCGTTTTTATCCCGAGGCCTCCATGGCGGCACAACTTTTGGGTTTTGTAGGCAAAGACGAATACGGGAACGATAAAGGGTACTTCGGTTTGGAAGGTTATTATAATAGGCTTTTGGAAGGTAAAGCGGGAACGGCAATAGAGGTTCACGATGCTTTCGGAAAACCGATATTGTCGCAAATAAGCCAGCAGTCTGCGCAGATAGACGGAAGCAGTCTTATCTTAAGTATAAATAGGCCTATACAATTTTTGGCAGAAAAAGTACTTAAAGACAGTATTCAGAAATACGGAGCAACCGGGGGAATGATAGGGATTATGGATCCGAAAACGGGGGATATCATAGCAATGGCTTCTTTTCCTACTTTTGATCCGAGCAATTATCAGGATTATTCCGATAACCTTTACGTAAACCCCTTTATTACAAACACCTATGAACCCGGTTCTACCTTTAAGCCTATTGTCATGTCTTCCGCTCTTAATGCAAATCTTATTACGCCCGATACGCAGTGTCCTATATGTGCGGGACCCGTACCCGTTGGAGGATATTTAATACATACTTGGGACGATAAGTATTTTCCGAACACCACCATGACCGAAGTCATTCAGCACTCGGATAACACGGGTATGGTATTTGTTGCCCAAAAGCTGGGGCTTACAAGAATGATTGATTATCTGAATAAATTTGGGATAGGCAATATGACCGGAATCGATTTACAGGGAGAGGTTGCCCCCTCCATGAAACCTCCAAGCCAGTGGTACCCGGTAGATTTGGCAACAACCGGATTCGGGCAGGGAATTTCCGTAACACCGATTGAACTTCTTGATGCTATTTCGGCAATAGCCAATAACGGCCACAGGATGGAGCCTCATGTAGTAACGGCCGTTGAAAACCCTGACGGTTCACTCGTTAAAATTCCGCCTAAAGAGATTGATTCTCCGATAACCCCCGAAACAGCAAAAGTCATGACCGAGATAATGATAAATGCGGTAGATAAAGGGGAAGCGGCCTGGACAAAGCTTCCCGGCTATCGAATAGCAGGCAAAACAGGAACCGCTTCTATTCCGATAAACGGCCATTATGATCCTACAAAAACTATTGCTTCTTTTGTGGGTTTTGCTCCTGCGGACAATCCAAAATTCGCAATGCTTGTTATTTTGGATAAGCCTACGGCCTCTATATACGGTGCCGAAACTGCGGCACCGGTATTTTTTGAAATAGCAAAAGACCTTCTTGCTTATTACGGAATTCCTCCTTCTGGCGGACAATAAAAAGTAAATGAGCTATAATAATCTCAGTGGATAAAGCTAAGAAATTTTTTCTTTTATACCTTCGTTTGTTGGCCAAAATTCAACTTTGGAAAATAAGACCTCTTGTAATAGGAGTAGGCGGCTCGAGCGGGAAAAGCTCGACCTCTTATTTGATTTCTCTTATCTTAAAAACAAAATATAAAATAAGACAGAGCGGCGGGAAAAACAGCGAGACAGGTATCCCCTTGAGCGTTCTCTTTGTTTCGCCAAAAGATTATTCCATAAAAGATTGGTTAAGGATTTCTCTTGTTGGACTTTTTAGGATTATCTTTGATTGGGATAAATACGAAATATATATTGCCGAGATGGGGATAGACGGGCCTAAAGAGCCCAAGAATATGAGCTATCTCCTTAAAATCATAAAGCCGAAAATTGCAGTTTTGACCAATATTTCGCTTGAACACAGTCAGTATTTTGATTATCTGGTCGAGGGTGAAGAAAAAAGGGAAGAAAAAATATTATCTTTAACGGCCGGGCAGGAATCTTTGCTGATAACTTCACTCGGCAAAGACGGAATTGTTGTAATAAATAATGACGATTCGGAAATTCTAAAATATATAGATAACATAAAAAGTTCGATAGTAAACGTTTCGCTTAAGAATAATCGGGCTGACTTTTTTGCAAAAAATATCGATTTGGGAATTGATTTTTTTAGTTTTTCTTTTAAGTATAGAGAAAAAGAATACAAAGTTAAAATCAGTCAGCCTCTTCCGGTACATTATATTTATTCGATTCTTTTTGCTATCGCTGTTTCAAAAGAGGCGGGATTTGGTATAGAAGAAGCAATAAAAGCTTTGGAAAAAAGTTTTTCTTTGCCTGCAGGCAGAATGAATGTATTCGAAGGAATAAAAGGTTCCGTAGTTATAGATTCTTCATACAATAATGCCACACTCATTCCTCTTTTGGACATTCTGGATATGCTTAAAAAAATCGGTAAAAGCAAAAGAAAAATTGCAATTTTGGGAGATATGCGCGAGCTCGGAACCTTAAGCGCAACGCAGCATAAAATAGTTGCCGATAAAATTCTAAATACTTGCGATTTCGCCGTAATAATAGGTCCCCTAATGCAGAAATTTGTAGCGCCTGTTCTTATGGAGCATAAGTTTCCTTTTTATGAATTTCCCAATTTTACCGAGGGGAGGGAAAAAATAAGAGAGCTTATAGAACCGGGAGACATAATTCTTGTAAAAAGTTCCCAGAATACCTTGTATCTGGAAAGAGTAGTTGAGATATTATTAAAAAATATAAAGGATAAAGATAAGCTTTGCAGACGGGGAGAATTCTGGGATAAAAAAAGAGCCGAGAGCCTATAGTTCAATTTTAAGCATGTCTCCCAGACCGGTTTTGCTTTTGTCTATTGCTCCATTTTTTGTTTCTACCACTATTTTATATCTGGGGTTCCATAAAAATATCCTGTTTGGCTTGAAGTTTTTCTTAAGAGAAACAACCTTCATCTTATCGTCAAGTATCAGTACGTCCATAGGGGATTTCATACCGAAAGTATGGATTCCAAATCTTGTATGGAATGTAAGAGTTCTGCCTTCTTTTCCTATTAGACCTACGGTCCTTTGCCAAAAACCGTCTGCCACTTCTATATTTTTTGAAACCGTGCTCTTTTTAGTCAGGTTTTTAAGCATAATCCGATTATACATCCTCTTATAAAAACTAGAGAAAAATATCCGGTAAGGGGTATAATATAAAGCATGTGGCAAGACACTAAAAATGTTTATCATTTGTCCATGGCCATACTGGCAAATCTGCTTTACAGATTTCCTTCGAGAAATCTTAAAATAATAGGTGTTACCGGAACGGACGGTAAAACAACTACTTCGAGCCTTATCTATCAGATTTTAAAATATACAGGACATGATGTTTCTATGATTACGAGCGTTGGCGCGATCATTAATAACAACGAATATCCACTCGGATTTCATGTAACCACACCTTCTCCTTTTAAGCTTCAGAGATTCATTAAAAATGCAGCAATAAGCGGAAATCCAAAATACCTCGTTTTGGAAGTCACATCCCATTCCATAGACCAGCACAGAATTTGGGGTATTCCTTTTGAAATAGGAGTACTTACCAACATTACCAATGAACACCTGGATTATCATAAGACTTACGAAAATTATCTAAAAACCAAAGCAAAACTTTTAAAAAGGGCGAAAATTGCGGTGATAAACAGGGATGACCAGTCTTATGAGCATCTGAAAAATATCAAAGAAAAAAGGGAAAATTTAATTACTTACGGTTTTTCCAGAGAATCGGATGTTAATCCTTATAATTTTAATTTTAAAAGTGTAATAGACGGAGAGTTTAATAAATATAATATTCTTGCGGCGATAACAGTATGTAAAAAGTTGGGAGTAGAAGATTCAAGGATAAAAGAAGCAATAGGGCATCTCTCGCTACCGGTCGCAAGAATGGATACCGTTTATAACGGAGATTTTAAGATAATGATAGATTTCGCACATACACCGAACGCATTGGAGCAGATTTTAAGTTCTGTAAGGCCGGGCGTGAAGGGAAGGCTGATACATGTTTTTGGAAGCGCGGGCGAAAGGGATGCCTTTAAAAGAGCGCAGATGGGAAATATTTCGTCAAAATACAGCGACTTAATAATACTTACCTCGGAGGATCCGCGTTCGGAAAATCCGGAGAAAATTATGGATCAGATAGGAGAAGGAATAAATAAAAATAAGAAAGTCATAAGAATTAAAGACAGATTAAAAGCAATCGAAACGGCGGTTTCCGAAGCAAAAAACGGAGACTTCGTATTGCTTACGGGCAAAGGCCACGAAAAGTCTATGAATATGGGTAACGGAGAAGAACCCTGGAGCGAATATGAAGCAGTCGAAAAGGTGCTCGGGGATGCGGGGATTGGATCATGAAAAAGATAAAGAAAATCCATTTTACGGGAGTTAAAGGGGTCGGGATGACTCCTCTTGCGGTAATCGCAAAAGAAGCTGGCTTTGAGGTTACGGGAAGCGATTTAGCGGATGAGTTTATTACGGACGGTGAGTTAAGAAAGGCCGGAATAATAGTCTTCGAGGGATTTTCCAGAGAGAATGTTGCCGGAGTCGATCTTTTGATAACCACAGGAGCGCACGGAGGATTTGATAATCCGGAGGTTTTGGAGGCAAAAGATAAAAATATTCCTGTTTTGACCCAGGGAGAGGCAGTAGGTAGATTTATGTCGGGAGACATACTCCCTAGAAAATACGAAGGGATTTCGGTGGCGGGCTCGCACGGAAAAACAACAACCGCCGCAATGATAGCAACAATTTTTAAAGAAGCAAAAATGGACCCGTCTTATGTTATCGGTACGGGAAGCATTTCCTCGCTTGGTGCTCCCGGCCATTACGGAAAGGGGAAATATTTTATTGCCGAAGCCGATGAATACGCTACCGAACCGAAATATGATAAAACCCCAAAGTTATTATGGCAAAGACCGAAGATTGCGGTAATTACCAATATAGAATTCGACCACCCCGACCTTTATTCTTCCGAAATGGAAATAGAAAGGGCATTCCTTTCCTTTTGTAATAAATTGCCGCCGGATGGAGTTGTTATAGCATGCGCAGACGAGCAGAGAGTAAGAGATCTCTTAAAAGAATACGGGGGAAGGAGGATCACGTACGGTATGTCCCCGGCAAACGATTATTATATTCAAAGGTATTCAATTTCGGGTGACCGTATGTTTTTATGGGTAAAAAACGGTGATACATTGATAGGAGAGTTTTCCGTATGCGTAGTGGGCGAGCACAATGCGGTAAATGCCCTGGGGGCCATTGTAGCCTCTCAGGAGGCCGGTTTAACCGTGGAAGCTATAAAGAAAGGTCTTTCTTTATATTCAGGTTCGAAAAGGAGGTTCGAATATGTGGGGACTCTGGCTTCCGGAGCTCTTTTATACGATGACTATGCTCACCATCCTACCGAAATAAAGAAAACTCTTTCGGCTTTCCGTAAGGCATTTCCAAAACATAAAATTGTTTGCGTTTTTCAGCCGCATACTTATTCCAGAACAAAAAGCTTGTTCGAACAATTTAGTACTTCATTTAGTGATTGCGATACTGCCGTTATAACAAATATCTATCCTTCTTTGCGGGAGAAAAAAGATGATACCGTGTCTTCGGAAATGCTTTCTTTAAATGTGGCTAAATTTCATAAAAATGTGCTTTATTTGCCCCAGCTTTCCGATGTGGTAGAATATATCGATGCAAATTCCTTTGGAAAGGATACGGTTATCGTTTCCATGGGTGCGGGTGATGTTTATAAGATAGGAGAAAAACTGGACCTTAAGAAATAATATGGAAAAACTTATAATAAACGGAGGAAACAGGCTTATCGGAGAGGTAAGTATTTTCGGCTCCAAAAATGTCGCCCTTAAGGTTCTTGTTGCCGCATGTCTCACAAACGAAGAGGTTGTTATTCAAAATGTCCCCCTTATCTCCGACTTTTTGACAATGGCTGAAATTATAAGAGAATTGGGCGGAGAAGTCGAAATAAAAGACCATAATGTTTCCATACGAATGGAGAAAATTTTAAAAGAAAAGATTGATCTTGATAAAGCAGCAGAAATAAGAACTTCTTTTATGTTTTTGGCTCCCCTTTTGGCAAGGATGGGAAAAGCCGTAATTCCAAATCCAGGAGGATGCAGGATAGGCGCAAGGCCAATAGACAGAATAGTAGACGGCTTAGAAAGTATGGGAGCCGAGATTGACTATGAGAGCGAAGACGGATATTTCCATGCAAAAGCACCTGAAGGGGGCTTAAAAGGAACAAACTACCATTTTGTGAAAAACACTCATACCGGAACCGAGACAATGATACTTGCAGCGGTAATGGCAAAAGGAAAAACTGTTTTGACAAACGCAGCCAGGGAACCGGAAGTTGATGAGTTAATAGATTTTCTGAGTAAAATGGGAGCTAAGGTAAAAAGAACAGAGCCAAGGACCATAGAAATCGAAGGAGTAGAAAAGCTTCACGGAACAACTTTTAGAATTTCACCTGACAGAAACGAAGTAGTCACTTTTGCTGTTGCCGCTATAATCACAAAAGGCGATATCTTTATAAAAGAGGTTTCTACAAAAGGACTTGATGAATTCCTGGACGAGCTTAGCGTTGTCGGGGCAGGATTTGAGATAAAAAAAGATGGGATAAGATTTTTTCATAAAGAAGAGCTTTATCCTACAGATATCGCTACCTATTTCTATCCTGGTTTTATGACTGACTGGCAGGGTCCTTGGGCGGTTTTGATGACTTCTGCAAAAGGCACATCTGTAATACACGAGACAATTTACGAAAACAGATTCAGCTATGTCGAAGAACTCAAAAAAATGGGAGCCCACATTGAGCTTTTCAATCCTAAAGTAGAAAATCCCGAAGAATTTTATAACTTCAATATTAACGATGACAATAATTATTTTCATGCAGAAAAGATTATCGGACCGGTAGAACTTCACAATGGCATCGTTAACGTTTCAGACCTTAGAGCTGGAGCAACTTTAGTTATCGCTGCTTTAGCCGCCAGGGGAGAAAGTGTAATTTTTGGCTTAGAACATTTGGATAGAGGGTACGAGCAATTCGACACAAGGCTTAAAAGCTTGGGAGCGGACATAAAAAGAGTGAAGGAGGATAATTGAATGGACAAAAATAAGTTGGGGGCGATAGTTCTTGCGGCGGGTAAGGGAAAAAGAATGAATTCGAGAGATATAAATAAAGTCGTTCTTCCTCTTGCCAACAAACCGATGATAGTCCATTCGATAGGCCTTCTGGAAAATGTGGGGATAAAAAATATAGTCGTAGTTGTGGGATTTGCCAAGCAATCCGTAATGGAAGTTTTGGGAACAAAAGTAATTTTTGCAGAACAACACAAAAGGCTCGGTACTGCTCATGCCGTATCCTGCGGGCTGGGAAAGATGCCTTTGGGGGTGGAAAATATACTGGTAATAAACGGCGACGACTCCGCTTTTTATACCGAAGATGTGATAAGGAAATTGGCGGAGAAACATTTTCTCACCAACGCCTCGATGACATTCTTGACTATAGAAAAAGATAATCCCTACGGACTTGGCAGGGTAATAAGAGACGACAACGGAGCGGTAAAAGCGATAGTCGAAGAAAAGGATGCAACAGACAAGCAAAAAAGGGTTACGGAAGTAAACCCCGCCTGTTACATTTTTAAAACTTCATTTGTAAAAAAATACATTAAAAAAGTCCAAAAAAGTCCTTTTACCGGAGAATATTATCTTACGAGTCTTATTGATATGGGGATAAAAAATAAAGAAAAGATTGAAACCTTAAATGGAGGGACTCTGACATGGAGAGGGGTTAATACGGCAGAAGAGCTTTTGGAAGCAGAGCGTCTTTACTCGATAAAATAATATGCAGGCAGTAATTCTTTTGGCAGGAGTTTCCTCAAGATTTTATCCTTTTAACAGCGCCCACAAATCTTTTGTAAAAATTGCAGGCAAGCCGTTAATAGAGCATACATTAAATTCGGTCAAGAAATCCGGCCTAAAAGAGGCAATAGTCGTGGTAAAAGACGACAGCGCCAGGAAATTTATAGAAAACATAAATCCCTCCCTCAAGCTTAAGTTTGTTATTCAAAAAGAAGCTACTGGCATGGGCGAAGCGCTTCTTTTAGCGGAAAAATATATAAAGGAAGACTTTTTTCTTTTACACGGGCACAGGCTGGATTTTGAAATACTAAAAAAAGAAATAGAAAAGAAAAAAATACGCGCGGATGAAATTGTGCTTATCGCAAAAAAAATACAGGACCGGGAAACTCTTAAAAAGATCGGAGTTCTTTCGGTAAAAGGGGATAAGGTCTTGGAAATAGTTGAAAAACCGCAAAAAAATATACCTTCGGACTTGGGTGTTGTCGGAGTTTATTTTTTGAACAGAAATTTTTTGACAGTTTTAAGCAATACTCCTAAAGGTCATTATAATTTTGAGGAAGCGGTCTCTTTATATGCAAAAAAACATGGTGTAAAATTTGTACTTTCCAAGGAAGACAATATTTCCTTTAAATATCCCTGGGATATTCTTCTTCTAAAAAATTATCTTCTTTCAAATCTTAACTTTTACATTTCTAAAAAAGCAAAAGTATCTTCTTCGGCTATTATAAAAGGACAGGTACATATAGAAGACGGTGTTCAGATTCTCGAAAATGCCGTTATTAAAGGACCATGCTTTATAGGGAAAAATTCTTATATAGGAAATAATGCAGTTTTAAGAAACGGTTGTGATATAGAAGAGAATTGTGTTGTAGGAGCAAACATGGAAGTTAAAAATACACTTATAATGGAAAATTCCAAAACTCATTCCGGTTTCTTAGGAGATTCGGTTATAGGGAAAAATTGCAGGATAGGCGCAGGCTTTGTGAGCGCAAATGTAAGAATTGACAGGAGTACGGTTAAAACAGTTGTTGACGGAAAAAAACTGGACACCGGCTTCAAAAGTTTGGGCATTATGGTGGGTGACGGAACAAAAATAGGAATTAAATCTTCTTCTATGCCTGGGACAATAATAGGAAAAGAAGTTATCGTAGGCCCTTCTACAAATATAATGAATAACGTCGGGGATAGTACGAAATATTACACGAAATTCAGCGAAATAGTAATAAGAAAGAATGAGAGGATAAGATAATGTGCGGGATCTTTGCTTACACCGGAGAAAAGAATAATGCCCCTGAGTTAATTTTTGAAGGATTAAAAAGTCTCGAATACAGGGGATACGATTCGTGGGGGATAGCGGCAAGAATCAAAGAAAAAAAGGGCTTTGAAGTGGAAAGAAACACGGGAAAGCTCCCGTTAAAAAATTCATTTGCAAAAAAAAGTGATTTTGCGATAGGACATACAAGATGGGCCACTCACGGAGGAGTAACGGTAGAAAATGCTCATCCTCATCTGGATTGCACAAAAAAAATCGCAGTTGTACATAACGGGATAATAGAAAATTACGAGAGTTTAAAAAAAGACCTTCTTAAAAAGGGTCATAAATTTACTTCGGATACCGACACCGAAGTCGTGCCTCATTTAATAGAGGAATATTTAAGAAAAGAAGGATTTGCATCGTCTGTAAGAGATGTATTTAATCTGCTGAAGGGATTTAACGCAATAGTTGTGTCTTATGCTCCTTCCTCGGAAATAATTGCGTGTAAAAACGGATCGCCTCTTATAGCAGGTGTCGGAAAGGAAGAATTTTTTTTGGCCTCCGATTTATCGGCAATTCTGCCTCATACGAAAAAAGTGATTTTTCTAAATGATAATCAAATGGCAATTCTCGGAAAAAATGTCAGAATATTTTCTCTTCCAAAAGGGAGACAATTAAAACCCAAAATAGAAAAAATAGATTTTGATCCCGAAAAGTCTTCTGCCGGAAAGTACAAACATTTTATGCTAAAGGAAATTTATGAGCAGCCGAAAGTTATACTCAATCTTGCCAAAAATTATTCAACACAGATAGGCAGGCTGTCAAAAGTCATAAAAGAGGCAAAGGGAATATTTTTAATAGGTGCAGGAACAGCTTATCATGCATGTCTTTCGGGTGTTTATCTTTTTTCCCGGATTTCCAAAAAGCATATCAATACGGTTTTTGCCTCCGAATTCAACTATCTCGAAGATTTTCTCAATAAAAAAAGTCTTATTATCGCTCTTTCCCAGTCCGGAGAGACGGTAGACGTAATAGAGTCTCTCGACAGGGCAAAGGAAAAAGGAAGTAAAATTGCAGCCGTAACAAATGTTTTGGGTTCCACGATATACAGACTTTCCGATTATAAATTTTTACTCGGAGCAGGGCCGGAAAAAGCGGTTGCTTCGACAAAAGCATATACGGCTAAACTTTCGGTTTTGATTCTTCTTTCCTATTCCCTTATAGGAAAAGGAAAGAGAGGAAAAGAAATCCTGATAGAAACGGCGAAAGAGACGGAGAGAATCTTAAATGATAAAAAAACAACGGGAAAAATTAAACAATTGGCAAGTCTCATATCAAAAAAAGAGCACGTATTTATAATTGGAAGAGGGCTTTCTTATCCTTCAGCATTGGAAGCGGCATTAAAGATTAAAGAAGTAAGCTATATCCACACAGAGGGGCTTGCCGGAGGGGAACTTAAACACGGACCGATAGCACTTATATCTAAAGACACTCCCTGTATAGTTTTTGCTCCCAATGATGAAACCTATAATTCGATAATCTCCAATGCTACCGAAATAAAAGCAAGAGGGGGAACAATAATAGGTATTTCTTTTAAGAATTCTTCGGTGTTTGACCATTTTATAGAAGTAAAGGATGTTAATGAGGGGGTATATATAGTCCAGGTAGTTGTAAGTCAGCTTTTAGCCTATTATATAGCCATTATCAAAAAACTCGATCCGGATAAACCCCGTAATCTCGCAAAAAGTGTTACCGTAAAGTAATTATTTATACTCTTTTGATTGAAGAAAGTTTTCACGAGTATTATAATATAGCAATATGTCACAGCTTTTGGGTTTCGCTTTGTTGTCGGCCTTTATTACCTCCATACTTATAATCCCCTTTATAGATTTCCTCTACAAAATTAAATTGAGAAGACAGGAGCAAAAAACAGTAGATATTTTCAATAAACCCACACCCCTTTTTGATAAGTTCAATGCCTGGAAAGCGGGAACACCTTTTGGCGGAGGACTTTTGATTATTCTGGTTGTAACCGCTTTAACGCTTTGGGGATACGGTATGTTTAATGTGCCTATAAATATTTGGGAACTTTTTGTAATACTCTTTTCTTTTATAAGTTTTGGGTTGCTCGGTCTTTATGACGACCTGAAAAAACTTTCTAACGGAAATAAAATTGCTTTTTTCGGGTTAAGATTCCGTTATAAATTTCTTATCCAGTGGGCGCTGGCCCTTATAATTGCTTTTGTTCTTTATTCACAGCTTGGCTATTCTTTTGTTTTTATAAGAGGGATAGGTCTTGCGCCTCTGGGTTTTCTTTTTATACCTTTTGCGGCTTTTGTCATAGTGTCCTTTGCCAATGCTTTTAATATAGCCGACGGTCTGGACGGCCTTGCTTCCGGACTTTTACTTATCTGTCTTGGTGCGTTTTTGGCAATTGCGTCGAGCGAAGTAGGCGGAGGACTCGGGATATTTATTGCGATTTTGATGGGAAGCGTCGCCTCCTTTTTGTATTTTAATATCTATAAAGCAAGGATATGGCTTGGAGACGTGGGCTCCATGTCTTTGGGAGCAGCAATGGCGGTAATCGGTCTTTTGACAGGAAGAACTCTGGCTATAGCATTTATAGGAGGTGTTTTTGTTCTTGAGGTAGGTTCTTCGCTGGTACAGATACTGGGTAAAAAATTCTTAAAAAGAAAACTTTTACCAGTGGCTCCTCTCCATCTTTATTTTCTTAAAAAAGGTTGGGATGAGCCAAAGGTCGTAATGAGGGCCTGGCTCTTAGGATTCTTCTTCGCTATTCTGGGTCTTTATCTCGCTTTTATTAGATAAGCATGAAGAGAATAGATTTCCTTCTTTTATTGTCCGTTGTTTTGCTGACTTTGTTCGGGCTTTATATGATTTACGATGCTTCTTCTTATGTTGCGTTTAGGGATTTTGCGGATAAATATCATTATGTAAAAGATCAGATATTTTGGATTATTTTCGGTTTCTTGGCATTAGGAGGGTTTGCACTTTTTGATTACCATAAATTATACAATCTGGCTTTACCGATATTGGTAATCGGCATACTTTTACTTACGATGGTTTTTGCGCCGGGTCTCGGAGTTTCCCTTCTTGGAGCAAGAAGGTGGATAAATCTTCATTTTGTTCTTTTGCAGCCTTCGGAATTTGTGAAGCTCGGACTTGCGATTTATCTTGCGGCATGGTTTTCCAGAAAAGAAAAAGGGCGTTTTTTGGCTTTTCTGCTTCTTTTGGGTCTTGTATTTTTTCTGATAATGCTTGAGCCGGATATGGGTACGGCGGGAATTATACTCGCAGAAGCACTTGCGGTTTATTTTCTGTCGGGCGCAAACATAACCTATTTTGCGTTTCTTGCACCGGCGGTTGCAATAATAGGTTTTATTCTTATAAAGCTTGAACCCTATAGGGCCGCAAGGTTAAGTACTTTTCTAAATCCTAACCAGTCTCTTTCCACAAGCTCATATCATGTAAGACAAATACTGATAGCATTAGGCTCCGGTGGGCTTATGGGAGTAGGATTTGGAAACTCTTTACAAAAGTATGCATATCTTCCCGAAAATACAACGGATTCCATTTTTGCGATAATCGCGGAAGAGGCGGGTTTTTTCGGCGCCACAATTGTTATACTTGTTTTTATGGTAGTAATCTGGAGAGGGTTTTATGTGGCGGTGCACGCCAAAGATAATTTCGGAAAACTTTTGGCCGGCGGTATAACAACTTTTTTGGCGATGCAGATATTAATAAATCTTGCGGCACAGACGGCTCTTTTGCCTTTAACAGGAATTCCTCTCCCTTTTATATCCTACGGAGGTTCGGCTTTGATTATAGATTTGGCTGCTGTCGGAATACTCTGTAATGTATCAAGGCAAATAACAAAATAAAAATGAGAGTACTAATTACGGGGGGACACTTGTCTCCCGCTTTATCGGTAATAGATGAATTAAGGAAAGGTAAAAACGAGGTCCTTTATGTCGGAAGGAAAAGGGCTCTGGAGGGGGATAGAGCAAACTCTTTGGAATACAGAACTATTACCGAAATGGGGATAGGATTTTTTCCGATTATAACCGGAAGACTACAGAGAAAGTTTACCAGGCATACACTTCCTTCTATGCTTAAATTTCCGGTCGGATTTTCCCAAAGCTTTTATGTCCTCAATAAATTTAAACCAGACATAGTATTAGGATTCGGCAGTTATGTTTCGCTCCCCGTAATAATTGCGGCATATGCCCTTAGAATCCCCGTTGTAATTCATGAGCAGACATTTGAGGTAGGTATGGCGAATAAAATAGCGTCAAAGTTTGCGTCCAGAGTATGTATTTCCTGGGACTCTTCCCAGAGATTTTTCCCCAAAAGCAAAGTAGTTCTTACCGGAAACCCGTTAAGAAAAGAAATTTTGAAAGTTTCAAAAGAAGAAAAAAATAAAGGTGATTTGCCTCTCCTTTATATAACAGGAGGAAGTCTGGGGTCGCATTTCATAAATTCCCTTGTTAGAGATTCGCTTCCGGATCTTCTAAAGACCTTCAGGATTTTTCACCAGTGCGGAGATGCAAAAGAATATAAAGATTTTGACACGCTCGAAAAACTTCAGGATGAAAGATACGAGGTTAAAAAATTTCTTACGCCCCTGGAGTCGGCTCATCTTTTAAGAGACTGCGATATGATAGTTTCAAGAGCGGGAATAAACACTGTTTCGGAGATTATGTTTTTAGGAAAACCTTCCGTACTTATTCCTATTCCTTTCTCTCAAAACAACGAACAGCTTAAAAATGCAATGTTTGTAAAAGAACATAAATTGGGAGAAATTCTTGAACAGAAAAATGCAAATCCCGCAAGTTTTTCCGATATAATTGAGAAGGTATTCAAAAATATAAATTCTTACAAAAAACCCGTTAATTATTTTGAGGAAGGATCTGCCCAAAGGATTGTGGCGGTATTAAAAAATGTCCATAAAAAAAAGAAAATTAAAAAATAGGCTTTTCGGCGAAATTAAAATTTTTCTTTTCGCTTTTTTTATTCTTCTTGTTTTATTTTCAGGATATCTTGCATTAAATTACCTTATACCTAAAAAAGGTGTTTTAAGTCCTTTGGCCCAGCAAATCAGCAACCAGAGGCATGACCAGTTGCAGGGTGAACTGGAAAAATATAACATACCCTTTACAAGGGTAGACATTTCCTCGGACTCGTCCTATCTGGTGACTCTTAACGACGGCAGTCAGGTAATAATTTCCACCGATAAAAATATTGAAAATCAAATCTCCTCTTTACAACTAATCCTCTCACGGCTTACAATAGAAGGGAAACGGTTTAAATCGCTGGATTTTCGGTATGATAAACCGGTAATTGTCTTTTAATTAGCCTTATGACTGAAGGTAAAATTGTAGTAGGAGTAGATGTAGGAACCTCAAAAATAGTTACTTTAATTGCCAAAGTAGATGAATCGGTAAACGTTTTAGGTGTCTCCGAAGTATCTTCCAACGGCGTAAAAAGAGGGCAAATTGTCGATATCGAAGAAGCAGTTTCAGCAATAAATACTTCTTTGGAAGGTGCCGAAAGGATGGCCGGATATTCGGCCTCACATATAATAGCTTCAATAGGAGGAAATCATATAGAGTCTCAGAATTCCAGAGGAGTAGTTGCTGTTGCCCAGCCGGAGGGAGAAATAAGAGAAACAGACTTAACAAGAGTAATAGATGCGGCAAAAGCAGTTTCTCTTCCTTCAAGCAGGGAAATAATTCATGTACTTCCAAGGAGTTACATAGTAGACGGACAGGAAGGAATAAAAGATCCGATTGGAATGACAGGAGTAAGGCTCGAAGTAGATACACATATTATTTCCGCGGGGAGCACATCGATAAGAAATATGGAAAAGGCATTTTCCGAAGTTGGTGTGGATGTTGACTCTATAGTATCAAGCGGATACGCAAGCTCGTTATCCGTCCTTTCCGAGACAGAAAAAGAGTTGGGGGTAGTTTTGGTAGATATCGGTGCGGGGACAACAGACATATGTATTTATGTCGAAGGTTCCGTCGCATATTCTTCGGTACTTCCCATAGGCGCAAGGCATATAACAAACGATTTGGCGATAGGGCTTAGGATTTCCCTAGAGTCTGCCGAAAAAATAAAACTTTTCCTTTCAAATCCGGTTAAAAAACCCGTAAGAGTCGAAGAATCGATTTTAGGGGAGACAAAAAAAACCGAAAAACCTGACGAAGTAGATTTGTCTTCTTTAAATCTTCCAGAAGAATTGGTAAAAGTCTCGCAAAAAACTCTTGTCGACGGAATTATAAGGCCAAGACTCAACGAGATATTTACTATGGTAGGGCTGGAAATTAAAAAAAGCGGTTATGCAGGACAAACACCCTCGGGTCTGGTCGTAACGGGAGGAGGAGCAAGAACAATAGGAATAACCGAAGCCGCAAAAAGAATGCTTGCAATGCCGGTAAGAGTGGGTTTTCCGACTAACATTAAAGGAATAATCGACGAAATACAAGATAATCCAAGTTTCTCCACGGTGATAGGCCTTGCGACTTACGGACAAGGAGTGGAGGCGGAAAGTTCGATGCCTTTTGGATTTTCCATGCCAAAGATTCCCGGTGTCGGTTCTTTAGGTTCCCTTAAATTCGGAAAATATATATCTAAAGGCCTGTCCTTCTTTAAATCATTTCTGCCTTAAACTTTTTAGTTTATAAAGCCGTAAAGCCGGTAAAGTAAGAACTTGCAAAATCTTTTTTTATTTGCTAGTATTCGCCTATGTTAATCAAGCCTCAAACCACTAATTTCGCAAAAATCCGCGTAATGGGAATAGGTGGTGGAGGCAATAACGCCCTCAATTCCATGATCTCCCAAAGCAACATTCAGGGAGTTGATTTTATTTCCGTGAATACCGATGCGCAGGCCCTTTTAATGTGCCAGGCCGCGACAAAACTTCAGATAGGAGAAAATCTTACCAAAGGTCTCGGTTCGGGAGGAAATCCGGAGATAGGAACACAGGCGGCGGAAGAATCTTACGAAAAAATAAAAGAAATAATTGAAGGAACAGACATGCTTTTTCTTGCGGCAGGAATGGGAGGAGGAACAGGAACAGGAGCGACATCCGTTATAGCAAGAGCGGCAAAAGAAGTGGGCGCATTAACGGTTGCAATAGTAACAAAGCCTTTTGCATTTGAAGGGACTAGAAGAATGGTAAATGCAGAAGACGGAATAGAAGAGCTTAAAGACAAAGTCGATACGCTAATTGTTATACCGAATCAGCGTATTTTGGATGTGGTGGACAGAAAACTGTCTCTTTTGGAAGCGTTCAAGGTTGCTGATTCGGTATTAACCCAGGGAGTTCAGGGGATATCAGACCTTATAACTTTGCCGGGGCTTATAAATGTGGATTTTGCCGATGTCAGGACTATCATGTCCGATGCGGGCTCCGCTCTTATGGGAATAGGAACAGGAGTTGGGGAAAACAGGGCACAGACCGCGGCAAGAAGCGCAGTTGCATCGCCCCTTTTGGAAATATCTATGGAAGGGGCAAGGGGAGTATTATTCAATATTATCGGCGGTCCTGATATTACAATGAACGAAGTAGACGAAGCGGCAAAAATTATTGCATCTTCGGCGGATCCCGATGCAAACATAATATTCGGAGCAACAATAGATGAGACGATGCATGACCAGATAAAAATTACGGTTATTGCCACAGGATTTGATTTAACAAGGCAAACCCTTAAAGAGTTTGTAACTCCGGTTACAAGAAAAATCGAAAGCGCACAGTCTATTGTTAATAACGGAATAGGAATCAGCAATGGAAACGGCCAGTCGCAGCAGCAGCCTGTTCAGGCTCCGGTTACCGAACCCGCTCCTTCGCAGCCGGAAGTAACAGACGACGATGCATGGGACATTCCCGCAT
Source organism: bacterium (assembly GCA_021813145.1). Lineage (GTDB taxonomy): Bacteria > Patescibacteriota > Microgenomatia > Levybacterales > UBA12049 > JAKALS01. Next base: position 114,475 of record JAKALS010000002.1, on the reverse strand, counting down.
TCCTAAGAAATAGGAACTAATTAGGTGTGAAGCTAAAGAATTTTTTTTCTTGTTCCGCGTTTGCTCCTAAGCCTAAGTGAAGCATCATTTCTTCTTTGAGAATCTACAATATGTTCTACTCTAGTTACGGGAATACCTGTTAAAGAAGAAATTTCTGCGTTTCCGAGCCTTTGTTCCCTTCGAAGCCTTATTATCTCCGCCCTCAAATTATCTTTTGCTTCTTCTTCTGCTTTTTTTGCGGTTAACTTCCTTTCTTTTTGCTGTCTAAGATATTGCTCCCTTGTTAGGGGCAATTGAACACCGTCTTTAGAAAGTTTCTGTAAATGTATACTTACCGTTTGCTTTGCAAGGTTAACTTGCCTTGCCAGCTCGGACACGGATACGTATTCTCCTTCCCGTCCGGCAATTAAGTTTTTTATTTTTGTTCTTGTTTCTCCATATGGAAGTGTTCTGTCGCGGACTATTTCCCGTTCTTGCTTTACCATGGCAAAAGATTTTACAACCGATTGCTTTATAAGTCAAAGAAAATCGGGGTTTTAATGATTCGACAGTAAAACTTGACTTTTTATTTTAAGAGTGTAATTACAGGTCAATGAAAATACGATTAAATGAAAAATTTAATCACTGCTAATTCCGTTTTTGGCGGGATTTTTTACGGCCTGATTTTGGGCAGCGAGTTATTTTTCGTTCATCTTTTATTCATTTAAGTCTTATAACTTTTAGCTAGAGGGGAGGTGAAAAAATGAAAAAATTTTTGATCGGAGCAGCGGTTGCAGGTTTACTTTTGACCAGCGCGGCAGGTGCATTTGCAGAAGGTGGCGCAAATAACGCCTCTGCCTGCGGAGCAGTCCATGGTGCTTTTAACTATCAGAATTCTGTTTATGCAGGTGGTCATGGCCGGGGGTATAACAGCAGTTCTTTTGGAACAAATGGAGGAGCACCGGGCTCTCATAATGGAGCGGTAGGTCAGGAACCCGGAGCGACAGGATATAACAATAGTAATGCCTGTCACTAATAGTTTATAATAGAAATAGAGACAACCCATTTGCATTAAGCAATGGGTTGTTTTTTAGTGATTAAAAGTTAGCGGATTTCTTTAGGGATTCAAGTTCTGTTTTAGTAAGATTTCGGTATTCTCCCGCTTTTAATTTCCCCAGCCTTAGGGGACCGAACTCTATTCTCTGAAGATCCAAAAGCTCAAGCCCCAACGCTTCGCACATTCTTCTTATTTGTCTGTTTCGCCCTTCATGTATTGTCATCTTAAGGACAGTTTTATCGCTTTTTACCGATTCTATATCAACCGTTGCGGGCAGTGTAATTCCGTCTTCGAGCATTACGCCCTCCCTTAATATTTTTAATTGTATGGGCTTTACGGTTCCTTTTATTTTTAAAAGGTAAGTTTTATTTACATGGTATCTCGGATGGATAAGTTTATGCGTTAATTCTCCGTCGTTTGTCAAAAGAATAAGTCCGTGAGTATCTTTATCAAGCCTTCCGATGGGGTATATCCTTTCGGGCGTGTCTATCAGTGAAACTACATTTTCCCTGTAAAGCTCGTCCGATGTTGTAGAAATATATCCTATGGGTTTATTTAATATAAAGTAAACTTTCCCCGGTTTTTTAACAGGGTAACCGTTAATTTCTATTTTATCTTTTCCTGCAATTATTCTTGTTCCGGATTCGCGGACCCTTTTTCCGTTTACGGTTATTTCTTCCTTTTTAAGAAGCTGCTTTACCCCGCGCCTCGAAACTATTCCCGCGTCCGATAGAAATTTATCCAAACGAACAGTTTTATCTTTATTTTCCATATCCATATTATAGCAATACTCTAAGTCTGCTTTTATCTTGCAGTTTTCTTACATATTTCTTGTAATCGTTTAAGCTCAAAGCTTTAAGATAAAAGCAATAAGAAGGAGGGCTATTTTATGAAATATTTTGCAATGATTACAGCATCAATTTTATTTTTTTCTTTAAACTTTTCAACTGCTTTTGCGCAGATTTCATTGCCTGTTTCTACCCCCACACCCTTACCCGAATCTACCGCCCCGCCAAGTACCACCCCGTCTCCGAGTTCAAGTCCTATACCAAGTTCGAGTCCTGCTCCTTCGGCCTCTCCTACGCCCAGTTCTTCTCCTATGCCAAGCAGTAGCCCTACTCCCGTTCCAAGTACTTCTCACGAAAAAAAGACTCCCGCCCCTACTCCTGCTCCAACATCAAAGCCCGATAAAGTTGCTCCTGTTGTAAATACTACGCCCGATCCAACTCCGTCGCCGACACCCATCCCTCACCCTTCTGTTCCCGAAGTAGTTCCTTTAAATGTTCAGAATGTAATTAAAAAAGCTTATACTCCGCCTTCGCCTCCTCCGGGTATTTCCCAAATTATTCCCGAACAGGATTATTATGCTTCAAGCGTTTATGCGCCGACAATAAGAGTAATACTTCTGGGTTTTGCGACATTTTTCTTTGTAACGGGTCTTACGCTTATAGATAAATCGCAAATGAGTATTCCCCAAAGTCTTAAAGAAAGAATTATTTATAGAAGAAGCAGAATGAATTCTGTTCCTATTTTGCGAAACCTATTATGAAAAACATTATCGGATACTTTTTAATTTTTATAAGTATTATTTTGGTTTTATACGTATTTTTTACATCAAAGGTTACTAACCAAAATCCTACTTTTTCTACATATACCCTACTTTCTTCCTCGTGGGAAAAATATAAAACCCAGTTCATGAATCCGCAGGGAAGAGTAATAGATTATTCCCAGGGAGGAATTACAACTTCTGAAGCACAATCTTATGCAATGTTAAGAGCCGTATGGATAGGGGATAAAACGACTTTTGATAACGCCTGGACATGGACAAAAAACGATTTAAAAAGGCCGAACGACTGGCTATTCGGATGGAGATGGGGCAAGAAAAGCAACGGTACTTATGGATTCCAGAGCGCAAGCGACATGAATTCCGCAAGCGACGCAGACGAAGATATAGCCTTTGCCTTAATCCTGGCTTCTAAAAGATGGAACCAACCCTCATATCTTTCGCAGGCGATGCCGATACTTAACGATATATGGAAAATAGAAGTGGGAACTGCAAGCGGAAAACGCTATTTAACCGCAGGAAACTGGGCCAATGTTAAGGGAAAACTTATAATCAATCCCTCTTACTTTGCTCCATACGAGTACAGGGTGTTTGCCCAGGTTGATAAACAGCACGACTGGAACTCTTTAATAAATCCGGGATACGGGATGTTAAAAAATTCAAGTTCTTTGCCTTTGGATAAAAGTAAATCCGTAGGCCTTCCTCCCGATTGGATATCGATGGACCAGTCGACCGGACAAATAACTCCAACCGGTATTTCCGGACTTACGACAAACTATGCATACGAAGCGGTAAGAATACCCTGGAGAATATACCTTGATTACCATTGGAATAATTCTCAACAGGCGCTTAATTACCTTAAACATAATTTTAATTTTTTGATTTCACTGTATAAACAGAATGGAAAGTTGGCGAGTGTTTACGCCCATGACGGAAGTGTTGTCAGCCAAAACGAAGGACCCGTAATGTACTCAACTTCACTTGCGTTTTTTTTGGTAAACGATCCTTCTCTGGCAAAAAAAGTTTATCAGGATAAGATATTAAGTCTTTATTCAAACGACACAAATTCTTTTAACTCGAATCTCCCTTACTATGAGCAAAACTGGCTCTGGTTTGGAGCAGCTTTGTATGACAACCAGTTACAGGAGTTTTAAATATGGAAAGAATAACAAGGGGATATGTTCCCAACCTTTTACTTTTTATAAACGTTTTAATGGCAATTGTTTATATTTCCTGGTGGTTTTATTTGCCTCATATGGGAAATGTTTTTTTATATGCGCTTTTATTTTTTGGCGAAATCTATCATATAATCATGTCCTTCGGCTTTTGGTATACGATTTGGAATAGGAAAATTCCAAAAAGAGTGACTTCACCAAATTACTTCGATCCCTCTGTAACCGTATTTATAACGGTAGCAGGGGAGCCTGTAGACATAGTTACCCGGACAATAAAAGCGGCAAAAGAAATGAATTATCCAAACTTTAAAGTGGTTGTTTTAAACGACGGCTTCGTCGCAAACAAAGAAAACTGGAAGGAAATAGAAAGAACATCACAGGATTTGGGGGTAGAATGCATAACAAGAAGAATACCGGGCGGGGCAAAAGCCGGCAATATCAATAACGGTTTAAGAAGTACTCAAAGCGAGCTCGTAGCGATATTTGACGCCGACATGATTCCCAATAAGGATTTTTTAAGTAAACTCGTCCCTTATTTTTACGATGAAAAAGTTGCTTTTGTTCAATCGCCGCAATTTTACAAGAATTTCGACCAGAATGAAATTACGCGGGGAGCATGGGAACAGCAAGATCTTTTTTTCGGGCCTATTATGTCGGCAAAAGATAACCTTAATTCCTCTTTTATCTGCGGAACGAATCTTGTACTAAGAAGAAAAGCGCTTGAAGATGTAGGAGGAATAAACGAAAAAAGCATTGCCGAAGATTTTTTGACCTCTTATTTCATCCACAAGAGAAAATGGAAGTCTGTATATTATCCAAACATTCTTGCCGAAGGCCTTGCCCCACTGGATTTGCTCTCTTATTATAAACAACAGCAGCGCTGGGCCAGGGGTTCTTTAGAAATATTATTCAGATATAACCCATTTTTTAGGAGAGGATTTACTTTTGCTCAAAGAGTAGAATATTTTCTTTCGGCCCTTTTTTATCTTAACGGTCTTATAGTTCTTATAGATATAATAATGCCTATCTTATTCCTTTTCTTCGGCTTACAACCCGTTTCTTCCACAACTCAATCATTTGCGCTCTATTTTATTCCGTACATGTTCTTAAACCTTTATACAATTTTTTTAGTTTCGGGGGGCGGTATAACTTTCAGGGCAATTTCCTTTTCCCAGGCAAGTTGGTTTTTGCAGCTTTCCGCTCTTTTTTCCCTTTTAACAAGAAGAAAAGTGGGTTTTGCCGTAACTTCAAAAAAAAGACAGGAAGGCAATTACTTATTTTTGATTTATCCCCATCTTTTATATATTGTACTTGCGGTAATCGGTATTGCGTTAAATCTCGACAACAAGAATCCGGCCGTATTTACAAACAGCGCCTGGGCAATATTTAACATAATAATGTTTTTGCCTTTTATAAAGGCCGCTTACAACTGGAGGAGTTTTTTTATATTCAGACAGTCTCCAAATATAGGGTATCAAGAATAAACCATGACGAGAGAAAGAAGTACGTTTATTATTATATTTTTGTTTGTAATCTTTTCGCTTTTGATAAGCGCTTATACTTTATTCCAACAGTCTTTAAGACTAGACGAGGCACAGTCACTTTGGGTGGCAACAAAGAGTATCCCCGGAATCATTTCTTATATATCTTTGGACGTAACGGTCCCTTTATATGAACTTATTTTACATTTTTGGATAGAGGCTTTCGGGATTAGTATATTTTCGGCCCGTCTTCTTTCCTTTATTTTCTTTCTTTTTACTATTCCGGTATTGTATCTTGTCGCAAAAAAGTCCAGCGATACAAGAATAGCTCTTTTAACAATTGCTCTTTATTCGCTATCGCCTTTTATCATCTGGTATTCGTTCGAAATCCGAATGTACACAATTGTAACTTTTATGGCTGTTTTAAGCCATTATTTTTTCCTTAAGATGATACATACGGGAGGAAAAAGGGGACAAGTCGGATACTTTTTTTCGATACTTCTCGGTCTTTTTACCCATTACTTTTTCATATTTCTGATAATGGCACAGGGAATTTTTTTCCTCTATTGGTTTATAAGAAGATTTAATCATGTCGGATCTTTTAGAGATTATGTAAAGTGGAATTTCGGGATTATCAAAAATTTTCTTACGCCAGTCTTTTTGGCAGCTTTGTTTTTTCTTCCCTGGGTGATATTCTTTCTTCTCCAGGGAGGAGCTGCCAATACCCAGCCCCTTATCCCCGCCACCACCCCCTATGATATTTTCCAGACTCTCGTAAATTTTCTTTTCGGTTTTCAAAGTACAAGTCTTCAGTCTTTTCTTGTTTCTCTTTGGCCTCTTTCTGTTATACCTATATTCTTTCTTTTTTCAAAAAGGAAATCCGATATAGAAATAGAAAATATCCTTTATTTTTTGCTTACAGTAATGATTCCTATCGGCCTGGTTTTTGTGGTGTCGATTTTTTTTAAGCCGATATTCTTAACGCGGTATCTAATATTTGTTACACCGTCATTTTTTATACTCTTGGCATGGACTCTTTTTCATATTTCTAAGCAATTATCGGCTCTTGTTCTTATGGTATTTGCACTTGCAATGTTTGGATTTCTTATTTTTCAGAATATTTCAAATTCCACACCCGTAAAGGAAGATTATCAGGGAGTTGCTCTTTATCTTGACAAAAACGCAAAACCTGACGATATAATTGCAATTACTTCGCCTTTTACCATTTATCCCTTTGAGTATTATTATAAAGGTTCTGCTTCTATAGTTACTATTCCCCTTTGGAATGTTTATAAATCGGGTAGAATTCCTTCATACTCTACCGTTTCACTTGCCGCCCAGGTTAAAAACTACACGAAAAATTACGGGGATCTGTATGTAATTTTTTCTTACAACCAGGGCTACGAAAATTCTATAAAAAATTATTTAGATACTCATTACCAGAGGCTTTTGATAAAAGATTTTTCCCCGGGGTTAGAGCTTCGGGAATATAAATTAAGATATCCCTGATTAAGGCTGGACGGAAAAGAGGTCAAAGATTTTACTTAAGATACTTTCGTTAACGGTTACCACCTGGCCTGTTTGCGCCGAGACTAAAGCTGTTCTGTTTATTGTTATTGGTATGAATCCAAAGAGATTTTTATTATCTGTACCGGTTACCTGAAAAACAGGATTATTTCCGTAAAGTCTTAATTGAACGAGAGCTAATTGGGCTCCTGTGGTTGAGGGGGTTGTCTGGCTGACCTGGTCGATAACATTATGCGCAATAAGGTTTTGTACCGCCTGATCCGGTAAAACGGCAACATCTTTTGTGCCGTTTGGAGTTGTTACAGAAAGCATGTTTGTTGCCGTATCAACACTTAAGGGAAAGTTTGTTATAGCTCTTGTATTTTTGTTTGTTATTTCAAATTCGTTAGCAGAGGTTGTTCCTATATGAAGGTCTGCTTCCTGAAGAGCCTCATTTATTTTATTAAGCGTTTGTTCTCTTACCTGAGCACTTTCGCTCGAGTTAAGTTCAAGCTGGGTACGGTTTCTTATTGCTTCGGGGGGAACACCACCGGCTTCCGTTTGCGTTCTTTCCATAACGGTATTTCTTTCGTTATTTGTATTTTGGATTGCATTATTGATTTCGGAGTTTAAGGCATCTGCGGGAGGTGTCGGTCTTAAGGCATTCCCCGCATTTCTGAGTTCTCCGGCACTTCCCGGCAAATTTGAAGCTTGATTCTGGTCTCCCGCTTCCTGGTCGCCGGCATCCTGGTTAATGGATGTTCCAAGTACGCCCGTGGAGCTCAGGGTTTGGTATCCCGCACGTCCGATTAATACCAAAGCAACAATGGCAAACGTGATTACAACATACTGAAGATAAGAGGTTTCTTTTTTGGAAGGAACTTTTTTCTTTTTGTGGACAGTTTTCTTCTTCATATGTTAATTACATCAGAGTATATCAATCATTGTCAATAGGCAAAAGCTTATTGTCTTTAAGGGATTTTTTATTTATTATGAGTGTATGATTAATGCTCTAAAAAGCATTATTAAAAAAACAAAAGACAGCAAAAGACTCTCCCAAATCCTCATCCTGCTCAGTTTTTTAATCTCATTTGCCCTTGTAAGGACTGTTACCCATCTCCAAAAAGCAGGTCTTTTGCCAAATCAGAACGGATTACTTCATATACACCACCTTGTTCCCGGAATTTTTCTTTTGATTTTCTCGGGTTACATAGGTATCTCTTTTTGGGCTTCCGATAGAATAAGGCATATCATGGCAATTCTTTTTGGTATAGGCGCCGCTTTGACTATAGATGAGTTCGCTTTATGGCTGTATCTTAGGGATGTCTATTGGGAAAGGCAGGGAAGAGACAGTATAGACGCTATTATCTACGTAATAATTATATTCAGTATTATTTTTGTAATCAGCGAGATTCACGACCATATGTGGATTAAGAGGTTATTTAAGAAAAGATGATTAACGAATATCTAAGAAGGACAAGGGGAGTGATTGTAGTTGAGGACGGTTGGAGGCACCAGAGGTTTATTCAATCCAGAAAAGACGACAAATCTCCGGGGCAGTTAAAACTCGGTCTTGATCATACATGTTGGGGAAAGTTTACTGATTTAAAGGTTGTTTTTGATTCAAATACAGTAGGTAGACCGTAGAGCTCTGGGCGTAATAAAAAGGAGAAGGTTAAATGTTGAACAAATTCCCCGTATAAGTTAAAATTATGCTTATGTTTATCCCGTTAGAGAACGGGAAAATTTCATTATGACCAAAAACTCTGATAATTCCCTAGCGGAATTTAAACCTGTTTCTCCTCAAGTCGATTTCCCTAAACTTGAAAATGAACTTTTTACAAAATGGGAAAAAGAAAATCTGTTAGATAAATATCTCCAAAGAAACGGGAAATCCGAAAAAAGGTATTCTTTCCTCGACGGTCCCATAACCGCAAATAATCCAATGGGCGTACATCATGCATGGGGGAGAACATACAAGGATTTATGGCAGAGGTTCTGGAATATGCGCGGATACAAACAGAGGTTTCAGAACGGTTTCGACTGTCAGGGTTTATGGGTAGAAGTAGAGGTAGAAAAAGAACTCGGAATAAGAAACAAAAGGGATATAGAAAACCTGGTCGAAGGGGATAAAAACGCCAGCATTGCAAAATTCGTGGAGCTTTGCAGGCAGAGGGTAATAAAATTCAGCACAATTCAGACACAGCAGAGCAGAAGATTGGGTTATTTTATGGACTGGGATCACTCTTACTACACAATGTCGGACGAAAACAACTACATGATATGGCATTTCTTAAAGACCTGTTACGACAAAGGCTGGATTTATCAGGGAAAAGACAGCGTTCCGTGGTGCCCGCGGTGCGAAACGGCGATTTCCCAGCACGAAATGCTTACCGAAGACTATAAAGAATTAACCCACGAGACAATATTTTTTAAGCTTCCCATTTTAGATAAAGAATTTGAGAATACATACCTTTTGGTTTGGACAACAACCCCCTGGACGATACCTGCGAACGTTGCGGTAGGAGTCAACGTTAAATTTACCTATAAGGTCTGGGAAAACAAAAAAACAAAAGAAAAAATTATATTTATTTCAAAAGACGGGGAAGGTAATTCTCCCGTAAGGTCTCTTAAGGGAAAAGAAATTCCCGTAAGCGATTATATATTTAACGGGCTCGAAGAAGAATTTGAAGAAGTGCGTGAAGTAAAAGGCAAAGAGCTTATCGGTTTAAAATATGAAGCTCCTTTTGATTTTCTTTCTATTGTAAAAGAAGCCCGCGAAGAAAATCCCGATACCTTCCATAGAGTAGTTGACGGTTCGGAAATAGTAACGGCAGGGGAAGGAACGGGCCTTTTGCACGTTGCGCCGGGGGCGGGAAAAGAAGATTTCGACCTTGGAAAAAAAGAAAAGTTGTCTATAATTTCGCCTATCAACGATGACGCTTCCTATGTGACTTCCATGGGAGAATTCGGCGGACAAAACGCAAAAAAGCACCCCGAGATAATAATAGACTTTTTAAAGAATACCGCAAATTCAAAATTCTTGTTAAAGACAATGGGGTATACGCACCGTTATCCAGCATGTTGGAGGTGCAAAACCGAGCTCGTTTGGAAAGTGACAAACGAATGGTATATTGCAATGGATAAGGTAGGCCAAAGTTCAAAGAATAATGAACGAAAAACAAATAATAAGACTCTTCGGGAAGAGATGATGGATACCGCGAAAAAAATCGAATGGAGGCCTGAGTTCGGATTGGAAAGGGAGCTGGACTGGCTTTCCAATATGAGCGATTGGCTCATAAGCAAGAAAAACAGGTACTGGGGACTTGCACTTCCTATATATGAATGCAAAGAATGCGGAAATTTTGAAGTGATTGGAAGCAAGGAAGAGCTTAAGGAAAGGGCGGTAGAAGGATGGGGCAAGTTTGAAGGCCATAGTCCCCACAAGCCCTATATAGACGAAGTGAAAATAAAATGTTCGAAATGCGGTGCGGTAGTCTCAAGGGTTAACGATGTGGGAAACGTTTGGCTCGACGCCGGAATTGTTCCTTTTTCTACCTATGTTGACCCGAAAACAGGGAAACTGAGTTATACAACTGATAAAAAATACTGGGAAGAATGGTTTCCCGCAGATTTTATAACAGAGTCGTTCCCCGGGCAGTTTAAAAACTGGTTCTATTCGATGATAGCAATGTCCACGGTTTTAGAGAATGCTAGCCCATTCAAACTTGTTTTGGGGTTTGGGACGATGCTTGGCGAAGACGGAAGGCCGATGCACAAATCATGGGGAAACATGATAGAGTTTAACGAAGGGGCGGACAAAATAGGCGTAGACGTAATGAGGTGGATGTTTGTAACCCACAACCCCGAACAGAATCTTCTTTTCGGATATAAAACAGCCGACGAAACAAGAAGAAAATTCCATATCATGCTTTGGAACGTTTACAACTTTTTTATAACCTATGCAAATACAGACGGTTGGAAGCCGTCCAATAATCAAAAATCCATAATCAGCAATCAGATATTGGACAGGTGGATTATTTCCAGATTAAATAAAACAATAGAAGTTGTAACGAAAGGCCTTGAAGAATACGACGCGCAAAAAGCTTCGCTTTCTATAGAAGAATTTGTAAACGACCTTTCCCTTTGGTACGTAAGAAGAAGCAGGGATAGGGTAGGGCCTTCGGCCGAAAACGACAAAGATAAGAATCTATGCTATTCAACTTTATATGAAGTTTTGATGACTTTATCGAAACTCCTTGCTCCTTTTACGCCCTTTCTTGCGGATTCAATATATACAAATTTAACGGGCGAGGAATCGGTCCATCTTTCCGATTGGCCAAAAGCCGGAAAAGAACTCGTAAATAGAGAACTGGAGGAAGAAATGGCAAAAGCAAGGGAACTTGTCGAGGTTGCGCATGCATTCCGAAAGCAGGCTAATATTAAAGTAAGAATACCTCTTAAGGAAATGGTCTATAACGGTGATACGCAGTTTTCAAAAGACGTATTAAAAGTCGTAATGGACGAAATAAATGTTCAAAAACTTAATTTCGGAGAAAAAACGGAAGGGTATTCGGTAAACGCTTCAACAGGAGAAGAGAACCAGGATTTAGACTTCGGTTTGGCAAGAGATATAGTCAGACAGACACAGGAGCAAAGAAAAGCTCTCGGAACAAGGCCCGATGAAAAAGTCAATGTTTCTGTTCCGTATTGGCCCGAACAATTTACCGATTATATTAAAAGAAAAGCTTTAGTCGCAAAACTTTCAAAAGGTGATTTCTCGGTAAAAAGAAATGAATAGAAACAGTATATGGAATTTTGACTTTGCGCTTCTTGTGCCTGCGATAGTACTTGCCATGTTAAGCCTTGCCACGATGTTTTCCATAGATATAACTTTTTTTAAAAGCCAGTTTATATTTTTAATAATAGGGCTTTTTGTTTTTTTCTTTTTTTCTCAGGTAAATTACAAAATAATCCAGCTCTACATGGCCCCTATATATATAGTATCCCTGGCACTTCTTTTTATAGTTCTTTTTCTAGGAATAGAAAGCAGGGGCTCCGTACGCTCCATAGAGTTATTGGGCTTTAGGGTCCAGTTTTCCGAAATTTTGAAACCCTTTCTTGCAGTTTCTTTGGCAGCTTATCTTTCCAACCTTAAAAATTATTCATTTAGATCGCTTCTGTCCGTCGGTCTTTTGATTCTTCCCATAGCTGTATTAATTTTTCTGGAGCCGGACCTTGGTGATGCCCTTATTTACGTTCTTGTTGCTTTGCTTACTCTTGTATTTTTCGGATTTCCCTATAAATATTTTTTGGCGGGTTTTGCGTCTATTGCTGCAGTATTTCCTATTCTCTGGCATTTTTTGCACGATTACCAGAAACAAAGACTCCTTACTTTTATAGAACCGGGAAAAGACCCTTTAGGCTCTTCTTATAACGCAATACAATCGATAATTGCGGTGGGTTCGGGAATGATTATAGGAAAAGGTTTTGGGGAGGGAACACAGTCAGGCTTAAGGTTTTTGCCCGAAAGACATACCGATTTTATTTTTGCAACAATTTCGGAGCAGGTAGGTTTTATCGGAACTCTTGTTATTTTAGGCGCTTTTGTATTTTTACTTTACAGGATTTTTATAATTTTCCAAAATTCCAGAGATAGATTTTCCAAAGTTTTTTCCGCAGTTTGTTTTTTTATTATTCTTTTGCAGTTTTTTATAAATGCCGGAATGAATGTAGGGCTTTTACCCATTGTCGGAGTAACCCTTCCTTTCGTTTCTTACGGAGGCAGTTCTTTGCTTTCAAACTTTATAATTTTAGGGCTTTTAAACGCGGTGGAGAAGTCTGCGAGACGGGATGAAGTTCTAGAAATCGGATAAATTATCTGTTATAATAATACGAATGAAATACGCGGTTATCAAAACAGGAGGCAAACAATATAAAGTTTCCGAAGGTGATGTAATCGAAATAGACAGGCTTGACGCAAAAGAAGGGCCTGTTACTTTTGACGAAGTTTTACTTTCGGTTTCGGACGGGAATGTAGAACTTGGCAAACCTTTTGTAACAAACGCAAAAGTTTCGGCAAAAGTTCTCGGACACATAAAAGGCGATAAGATTAGAGTTGCTAAATTCAAATCAAAAGTTAGGTACAGAAGAGTTACCGGATTTAGAGCCGCTCTGTCCAAGGTAGAAATAGAAAAAATTGAAACTCCAAAGAGCAAGTCTTAATTTTGACCCTCTTTGATATCTTGACTAGCGTGAAAAGTCAGGATAAAATGAAAAAAACTTTTCACGTTTATTGTTACTAATAACTAGTAATTAAGATCTAAAAATGGCACATACAAAAGCACAAGGAGCAGTAAAAGGAAACAGAGATTCAAGGGCAAAACGTCTCGGTGTTAAAGTGTACGGCGGACAAAAAGTCCAGGCCGGAAATATCATAGTAAGGCAAAAAGGCACGAAGTTTAAACCCGGAAAAAACGTGGATATGGGTAAAGACTACACCATATTTGCTTTGACATCGGGAGTTGTAAAATTCAAAACCCTTTTAGGGAAAAAATTTGTAGAAGTTTTAAATGGATAATCAGGATAAAGTTACCGAATTAGATATAACTTTACTTCAAGCTAATCCTCTTCAACCCAGAGGTATAATTTCTCCGGACTCTCTTCAGGAACTAGTCGATTCAATAAGAGAACAGGGAATCTTAGAGCCGATTGTCGTTGCTAAAACTCCGGCCGGTCTTCAAATAATAGCAGGTGAAAGAAGATGGAGAGCGGCAAAAGTTTTGGGACTCGCAAAAGTTCCGGTAGTAATCAGAGAAACAACCCCCCAGGGAATGCTTGAAATGTCAATTGTCGAAAACGTGCAAAGGGAAGACTTAAATCCGATAGAAAGAGCACAGGCTTACAGGAGGTTAATAGACGAATTCGGTTTGGGAACAAACGAAGTTGCAAGAAAAGTGGGAAAAAGCGCTCCCACGGTTTCCAACACAATAAGACTTTTGTCTTTGCCGGATGCAATTAAAGACGCATTGGTGGCAGGAGTTATTACCGAAGGACACGTAAGACCCCTTATTTCTTTGGGAGATCCAAAATTAATGCTCGAACTCTTCAAAAAAATACTAAGGGAAAACAGCACCGTAAGACAGACCGAAGAAATGGCAAGACAGGTAAAAGGCGAAATTCAGCAAAAAGAGCCGAGGAAAAAAGAAGACAGACTTTGGGTACCCGAACTTGATGAAATGGCGAGAAATCTTGAAGGCAAATTAGGATTCAACAAAGTCAACGTATACCAGTCGAGGAGTCAGGCAAGAATAACATTTGTAATAAAAGGCGATGTCGAAGTAACCGGACCTAAGCTTAAAGAGGTCTACGATATCCTCTCAAAGTAACTATTTATTATATTATAAGGGGTTTGTAACAATTTTCATGTCGTTAAGAGGCCAGTAAACAAGGGAAGAATCTCCTATTAAATTTGCCTGTGGAACAAATCCCCATTCCCTGGAGTCCGAACTGTACATTCTGTTGTCTCCCATTACAAAATATTCTCCCGGAGGGACCGTTATTACTTCTCCTTCTTTAAGAAATGCGCCTCCGTATGTTCTTACGCTCGGGCTAAGAAACGAGCTTTCGTCGAGAAGTTTTCCGTTTAAGTAAACGTCTCCGCCTTTAAGTTGTATTGTGTCTCCGGCAACTCCGATTACTCTTTTTATATAATCCTTGTCGGGTTCGGGGGGTGCCTTAAAAACAATTACATCCCCAAGTTTCGGATTATTAATCCTAAGCGCTACAAGATTGGTCAACACATATTCGCCGTTTAAAAAATTCGGGTACATAGAATCTCCGTCTACCTGAAAAGGACGGAAAAGAAATACGTAGATTACCAGAAAAATTGCTGCAGCTACAAGGAGGGTCTGGACCGCGTCAAGGAGAAAATAATAGGCTTTTCTTGCGTATTCCATATATCTTATAATTCTCGTTTATTTGTTTATTTTTGTCAACCGTTTGTGGTAAGATTTAATTCAAGGACTCGTAGCTCAGCGGTAGAGCGCTGCATTCACATTGCAGATGTCAGAGGTCCGAATCCTCTCGGGTCCACATTAATTTTGGTTTCTTGACTTTTTTAACATAAAGTATTACTATCGGGCTAATCAAAATTGCTTTTGTGATTTTGCAGAGTTAATTTATGCTCAAAAAAATTGGGAAAAAGCTCATTTCCCTGATTGCTCTATACGCACTCCTTGTCCAAGCGCTTAGTCCTCTAGCGCTTATAAACACTCAAAAAGCATTCGCCCAAGAAACTGCTCAAGTTTCGGCAAGCCCTTCTCCGACAGACGCTCCGACACCCGCACCTTCTTCTTCGTCTGCAGTTAGCCAAACACCGGCTCCTACCGTTTTACCGTCTGCAAGTCCGTCCGATATTTCTACACCCGTGCCTACCGACACACCTGTTCCTACCGCTACTCCTGAGTCAACACCAATAGCTTCTCCGGTTGATACAATAACCCCATCGCCTACGCCCGCAGGCAATCTCTCTCCTCCTTCAAAAGATGTTCAGCCAAGCGCTACTTTAAATTCTCCTCAATGGCAGGAAAATCCCGATGGCTCACAAACAACAACAGGTACAGTTTCTTTAAACCAGGTTTATAAAGCTCCCCAAAACAGCAAAGTTACGGTAACATTTACAAAACTACCAGATAACCCCGGAAAATTAACAATTACAGAAGTTAAATTAACTGCAGATCAACAAAAAGCAACGGGTTCTCTTTCGGATACCGCTTATAACATATCATCCGATATGACGGACGGAACATTCCAGTATAATCTAACGTTACCCGTACCCGATACCGCCCAAGGTAAAACCCTCGGAATAAAGTCATCGGAAACGGTAGACGGATTAAAAACCTCAGGGGTTAACCAGGCAAACCAGACAACGGGAAATGTTGTAACAATAACGGGACTTAACCACTTTACAATCTTTATCGTAGTAGATGACGGGGGAGCGGGTTATAGTGATAACGGATGGAATGTTTATACAAGTGCCGGTTATGATGGAGACCATCATTGGGTATCCCCGTCTCAAACAGGAAAAGTTGCAACATGGACTTTTAACGGTGATTCGGGAGTATATGCTATTTTACCAAGTTGGGTTATTTGGGATGATCATGCAACAAATGCGCATTACACTTCCTCTAATATTATCGGGTTTGATCTGACGGGAGTAAATCAAAAGGAACCCGCTAATGCAAGTGTTACAGACATGACAAATGGAACCTGGTCGGGTTGGTTTCCAAACTCAGGCAGATATAATTTAGTTTCCGGCAACACAATTACATTATCCGTTGAGGCTTCAACAAGCGGTAACCTTGCAGCCGATGCAATTGCATTTGTGGGAATGAGTGAAATTTATGTTGATGCAAGTTGGGCAGGAGATATTACAGGGGCAGATTTGGGCGGAGGAAAGATTTTTGGGATTAACGCCTTTGCTACTATTCAAGATGGAATCAATGCTGTTTCTTCCGGTGGGACAGTAAATGTAGCCGCGGGAAATTATGCCGAAAATCCAAATATTTCAAAAAATATTACTCTTCAGGGAGTAAGCGGAGCTAATCTTACCGGTCAGATCACCATTTCAAGCGATAATGTGACGGTAGACGGCATGAATATTAAGAATCAGGATTCAGGATCTGGTATCATTTCAACCGATCATAGTAATCTTCACATCACAAATAACACAATTCATGATATTGGCACATCACTCAAAAGTGGTTCGGCCCAGGCTATTGGCATTATAAGTAATTCTGCAGATGTAACTAATATAACTATTAATGGCAATACAATTTCTGATATTGGCAATACCGGTATGTTGCATGCAGGATCCGCCGGAAGTAGTGCGAAAGGAGTTTATCTCGGTAATTCCACCGGTTCAAATACGATATCAAATGTGGCTATTTCAGATAATACCATGAATAACATTTATGCCTCAACAGCAGGCTGGATTGGAGGGTCGTCTTACGGAGGAGGAGCAGGTGCATATGGTGTTCTTGTTAACCACAAGACAACCGGCCTTAATATTGCTAATAATACAATTGGAACTCTTAAAGGTCTTTGGGCACATGCCATTGGGCTTGAAAGCAACACTCCCGGTGCGGTCATAACGGGCAACACTGTCACTGGGCTTACTGACCACAAGCTCGGTACAGATTCCATGGCTCTTAGACTCGAATCTAATCCAAGCGCATCGACAGTAACGTTAACCGGTAATACTTTCAATGGCAAACCGCTTTCGCTTGCCACATCGACCGTCTCGGTTGATGGTAGCTGGAGCACGCTTAGTTCCGGTTCTAATACTTATCCGGAAGTACTGGCTTCTGATGGAACTTACCGATATTACGGCATCAATGCGTTTTCAAAAATTCAGGATGGTGTAAATGGAGTTTCTGCAGATGGAACAGTTGATGTAGCACCCGGAACTTATACGGAATCGATAACTATTAACAAATCGCTTACTCTTAATGGTGCTCAGGAAGGCATAGATGCAAGGGGACGAAATAGTTCTTCTGAGTCAATAATTCCGGCACAAAGCGGTGGAGTTGGAAATTCGGCTATTTCAATTAAAGCAAATAATGTAACAATCGATGGATTTTATATTCAAGGCGCAGGGACACCCGGCAATCAAACCTGGGGGATAAATGCTGCAGCTGGGGTGGCAACTTCAGGGGTTCATATTACAAACACAATTTTTAAAAACCTATATGAGGGTTTACATGTTCAGGGGCCAAGTACAAATGTATCCAGCGGAATGACAGTAGATAAAAATGAATTTTTTGATGAATCGGGCGATGTTTATAAACAAGATGCGGGTATCTGGATGGCCTCGGCCGTAAGTAATGATTTAACCATTAAGGACAATAGCTTCTTTGGTCATGACCATGGAGATGGTGGAGACTATGCAGCAATAAATATTGACAATTCAACAAATCTGACGATCACAAATAACACTAGCCATAATGATGGGAGTTTCGTAGTTCTAGTTAATAACACTACCGTAAATGTAAGTGAAAATACCTCCACCAACACAGGATCGGGTTTTAATCAAAGTTCGACAATTTTCGTAGGACTTGGTAATAATGGCGTTACTATTCAAAATAACAATCTTGATAATGGCTATAGAGGGGTTCGTCTATCTAATGACTTCGGTACTGGATTAAACCAAAATATTCAAGTGCTCAACAATATAATTACAAATATGGCGAATGCGGGAATTCTAGTACCTGTGAATACTATATCTGATCAGGTTGTTGTTAACCGTAATCAAATTACCGGAAATCCAATCGGTGTTCAGAATGACAACTCTAACCCATTAGTCAAAGCAACCTGCAATTGGTGGGGAAGCGCAACGGGTCCAGGACCGGTGGGGCCTGGTTCTGGAGATAAGGTTAGTACTAATGTTGATTTCTCAACCTGGTTGACTACTCCGGATCTTAATGGACTCTGTAATGGACCAGATACCACCAAACCCACGGTGTCCTTTACTTTGCCCACACCAGCCAACAATGCATATGTTAACAGTAACTTCGATGTTGGTTACACAGCAAGTGATAATGTAGCGCTAAAAAGCGTCAATGTTAGCTTTTATGATACTGATTCTTCGCATTCAAACCATTGGGTTGCCACATGTTATAACAATTCAAATGAAAGTGGTACGAGTGATTCCGGAATTTGCAAAGTGCACTTGCCTAGTAATTTGTCGGATGGAAAATACTATGTCCAAGTAGGTGCCCAAGATATGGCTTTGAATTGGAGTGTAAATGCTATTCGCACAATCTATGTCGACCGAACAGCTCCAACAGCCACTATAGACGGCGTTGCTCCAAAAGCCCTATATAACGGCAGTACAAACATTAATGTTCATGCAATTGACACTAATTATTTACAAACTGAATTATATAGAGAAGGTGAATCCAGTCCATTTAAGATTTATACAGGTGAGTGGTTTGGTCTTTTTTGGCTAGCCGATGATAGTTATCGAATGGTAGTAGTAGACAAGGCTGGGAATTCGACAGAATATAAATTTACAATTGATAAAACTGCTCCAAATGTTCCGACACTAGTAAGTCCCGCAAACGGCGCTTTTGTAAAACCGGGAGGTTTGATTTTGGATTGGTCGGATGTCACTGATCCCAGCTTACCCGTTACTTACTACTATCAGTCTTCTTATAGTTCTGCGGTAGGTGCTGGTAATGGTTTCGTTTCACCTATATATAATAAAAATACGGGAACAGCGTCTCAAATTGATGCTTCCGGCTCCAGTGACCATTTGTATTATTGGCAAGTTAGAGCTTGTGATAGTGTTGGAAACTGCAGTAATTGGTCAGGTCCATGGGCGGTAAATATAGATAGCACGGCTCCGGCTGTTCCAACAGGAATTTATTTCAAAGATACTGTAAATAATAAAGATGTTGCTTGTGGAGGAATAACATCTGCAAGGAATTTTGATGTGTATTGGAATGCTAATACCGAGGCGGATTTCGATCATTATGAATATGTCTCTTTTAATGCTGATGGAAGCGTTGGTCCTATTCGAACTTTTACGACTCCATACTTCAATGCTTCCTGGTGGACGGTGCCTGTGCAAGGAACCTATGGAGTTCAAGTAAGGGCAGTTGATAAAGCAGGAAATAAATCAGCTTGGTTTGGTGGCAGCGAGGGTATTAATAACAGTTGTACATATACAGTTGATTGGACAGCTCCATCAGCGCCTACAATCACGTCTCCAAGTAATGGAGACTACTTTAATTCAATACCAATTACTGCCAATTGGACAGCGGTTACGGATACCAGCGGAATTGCTAAGTATCAAGTAGGATACGTCTACGATGACCATCACACTTTTTCCGGGAGTACATGCTCGGACTTACCAAATGGCGGATGCCGTGATGTAGCCGGAAATGTAACCTCTAGAGGACATGTTCCCGGATTAAATGAACAAGGCGGAGTTACGATTTATGTAAGGGCCGTTGACAACGCAGGTAATGTCGGGGCATGGAGCGCTCCTGTGCATTATGTATATGATGCAACTGCTCCCGCCTTGACTGCGAATCCGTTGCCTGGAGATCAGCCGGATAATCCGACAAATGTTGCTCTAATTGCTACCGATAATTTAAGCGGAGTAAAAGATGTCTACTATACAACCGACGGAACAAATCCTGCAACTTCCGCAACAAAAGTTTTATATTCTTCGCCCATTGTTGTTGACCGCGACCTTACGATAAATGCAATTGCATACGATAATGCCGGCAACAGCACAACCTTTAGTGGAGTTTACAATGTTCCTCCTATTATTTCCGACCAAAAGATTGTACGTACAGGAGATAACTCGGTATTAATAACATGGGCAACTAATTTCCCTGCAACAAGCAGGGTAGTCTACGATACAGTTTCCCATCCCACATTGGGAAGCGCTCCGAATTACGGTTATGCCTATTCAACGGTAGAAGATACTAATAAAGTTACTAGTCATTCTGTAACAGTAAACGGTTTAACCGTAAATCAGGATTATTATTACAGAACTATTTCGGCGGGATCTCCCGAAGCGGTTGGAAACGAAACAGCTTTTTCTACTTATTATATTTTTGGACTTCCCGGAGACGGGAGATCCGACGGAGGCTCATCAGGAGGCGGAGGAGCGCCTTCGGCAGGTCCATCGGTTTTGGCTGCAAATACAATACAGGGAGTTTTAGGAGCCAATACTTCCGAAAATGCAGAACCGACTCTTCAAGAAACTGCACCCGGACAGGAAGTTTTGGGTGCGGCAACAGAAAGTGCTAAACCTTCATCTACGCCAACTCCTTCGCAAAAACCTGCATTGCTGACAAAGGGTATTAGCATGGCTTCGATAGGCTGGGCATTTGTAGTACTTCTATTTGTATTACTAAGCGGAATTTTATTAAGAAAGTATCTAAGAAGGCAGTAGAACTTAGCTGCCTCTAACTGTCCCCTAAATATGAAAATCAAGAATTTTATGAAAGCACAGGGATTGATTCTACTAACTGCTTTTTTTACTTTGGCATTATTTATTCTGGCTTTAAATCCTCTAATCGCAAAAGCTGATAATGGAAATAATGGGACGGTTAAAATTCATGATGTTAGCGCAGGAATTGATCTCCCCGATAACGATCCGCACGTTTGCACTTTCTATATAGCCTTTTATTTTGCTGATCCTTCTCAATCAGGCACATGGGAAATCCTTTCCTGGCAGCCTACCGGAAACGGGTCACAAGTTGAGTCAGGAACATATAACACAAGTCCATCCGGGTTCTATAAGACACAAGATTATTCATTGTCTAACGGACACTACCGCCTTAATTGGGAAGGCAGTAACGAGCAAAATGTTAAACACAAGGAGTTCTGGGTAGAATGTCCGAATCCTAGCCCGAGTTCTTCCCCGACCTGCTCACCGACTTCAACTCCGACACCTCATTACTACTATACATGCAATGAAGATAGGCAATGCATAAAGCATGAGGGTATAAAACAAAGTAATTGTGAGGTCGATCAGGATTGCCAGACGGAAGCTTATTACGATTCTTGCAATAATGATTACCAATGCGTGAAATTCCCCGGTGTGGGAGAGAGTAATTGTGAAACTAACCAGGATTGCCAGCCCGAGGAAACAACTTCACCCATACCAACTTCAACGCCTACGCCCGTTCCTACTTCTACACCCGGAGGTGGGGGAAGTAATGGGGGAGGCGGGGGAGGAAGCTCGAATCCTCCTGTATGCTCAGATCAAAAACCCGGAGCCCCTACTAATGTAACGGCAGTATCGGGGCCGGGCGCAGGTCAGGTAACATTAACATGGGCGGCTCCTTCGGGGCCTGTAACAGATTATTCCATATCTTATTCCGATGATCCAGGAACAAAGAAATGGGGAGTATCAAGTACGGGAAATGTAACAAGCTATACAATTTCGGGTCTTTCGGTCACTAAATATTATTTCTGGGTAAATGCGGTTAACGGATGTATGCCCGGAGATGCTGTTGGACCTGTAACAGTGGGGGGAACAGGAGGCCCTACCCAGGCGGTCCTGGGAGCTTCGACTGGGCCCGGTGTTTTAGGCCTTTCCTATACGGCAGGGGATACAAATAATCTTTTTGCGTTGCAGATATTCGCTTCTTTAATCTTAAGCATTACGGGATTTGCCTTATTTAAAAAGAATGCCTAAGAAAAAAGTTAAAAAAACTCCTAAAAAATCCGGGAAAAGAACCAAACAGCAAAACCCCTTAAAATACAAAATTTTAAGTCTCGTTTTTCTTATTGCAGCGCTTGCAATTCTTGTTGGGTCTTCTTATTACACTACTAGCCAAAGCAATACGACTAATCCCATTAAAATTTCTCCGAAGCTTTTGGCAGAGCAGTCTGTTCAAAGCGATCCGGTAAGAATTTTAATTCCTTCGGTAGAAATCGACCTTCCCGTAGTTGACGCAAAAGTAGTTAACGGATATTGGGAACTTTCGGATAATACGGCTTCTTACGGGCTGGGGAGCGGCCATCCCGGGACTGCGGGGAACACTGTAATTTTTGCCCATGCAAGACAGGGGCTTTTCTACAACCTTAAAGACGTAAAAACAGGAGATATTATTTATATTTTTACAAAAAACAAATGGTACAGATATAAAGTGAATAAAATTACAGCAGTCTACCCAAACCAGACAGATGTAATTGCTCCGACAAGAACAGACACCCTTACCCTTTATACATGTACCGGATTTTACGATGAAAAACGTCTTATTGTTACTGCAATTCCCCAAAAGTAATTTGACAAAAGTTTTTAATAAGAGTAAAAAAGAAAGATGAAACTGTTTTCTATGTTGATAATTATTATTGTGCTTTCGGTTTTATTTTTGGGTTCGGTCCTTTTGTAAAACTTGACAAATTTATTGTTTAGAAGTAAAAGGAGCTTATGAAATATCTTTTACTTACGGCAGTGATGGTATTTTTATTCCCCCAAATTTCCTCGGCCGAAGTAACAAACGGCAATTCGGCTGCTCGGTCCAGTGTTCAAACCGAAATACAGGGAAGCGGGAATGTGCAAACCCATATAGAAACTACGGCAAACAGGGTAACAAAAACTCTTGATGCTACCGGTCCGGGGACCTATAAAGTAGAAGTAAAATCAAACGGAAGTTCGACAAGTTCAAAAATAATAGCGACTCCTTCGGCCACAGTTACTCCTCAGCTTCCTATCCCTTCTAATAAAACTATAACCGTTTCGGAAACAAGAAATTTTAATATAGTATCGGCATTCAAAAGCATGGTGCTTGGTTTCTTCGATAAAGTTTTAAGCTTCTTTACCTTGAGTAACGCTTAGTCTTCGGTCTCTTACAGACTTCTTACAATTCTTTTATTTTTTAATCATGAAATAAATTTAGTATTAATTCCACTCGGATAATGAATATAGTATTAACTATATCAAACTATCCAACGTAGGGAAGGAGGTGAATAAAATGTTCAAAAAATTAGCAGCAACAGGAGCAGCAGCAGCATTACTTTTAGCAACATCGGTTCCGGCTTTTGCGTGGTATGAAGGTCCAAAAGCTTTCGTCAATATTTCAAATTCAGGAACGGTCAGTAATTCTGTAAATACAAGCTCTAATACTGGATATAACGGTTTAACTGCATGGGGCGAAGACGGAGGAGTAACGAACAGTTCTCTTACGTCCGGCAATGCTCTTTCGAGCGCCAATGTTCAAACCCAGCTTAACTGGAATCAATCGACCGGCAGTTTAAGCCTCAGCGGTGTACACTTCTTGGATTTTGACCTGTCAAATTCGGGTACAGTGTCCAATAATGTTAATACATCGTCCAATACGGGCTATAACGGGGTAACCGGACACTATGGAGCGTCTATTTATCAGTCTCCAGTTCATACCGGTTCCGCTACATCCTATTCGGTTGTAAGCAATGTTGTTAACACCAATATGTTCAACGTGCCTACTCCTTAATAGGTAATTCTTTTCCGGTCCGCGGGGAGAGCAAAATGTTTCAGGGCTCTCCCCGGGACGGAAGAATTAATTGAACTTATCGCTGTGATATTTAATACAGAAAAAATATAGGATTAAGCCTATAAAGTGCCTACCGCGTTAAGCATAAAATAGGTACGAAAACAACAGGAAAAAGGAGCAGTTATGTTATTAAAAATAAAAAAAATTTTCGCAGTATTTTTAGCATTAACAATAGTGCTTCTATATTCTGTGCCCGCTCCTGCTTTTGCCGATGATGCATCTCCTTCTCCGAGTCCTTCTTCCAGCCCTACTACGGTCGATAATACTTCAACGACTATCACAAATACCGGAAATAATTCGGTAGGTTCAACTCCCGCTCCAAGTTCTACACCTGACCCAAGTTCAAGCCCAAGCCCTTCTCCTTCGCCATCGGGCACTACGGTTACCACAGATACAGTTAATACAACGTCTTCTCCAGCACCCGATCCTAGTACAACACCCGATCCAAGCACTTCGCCTACACCCACTCCTTCTCCTGTTGATACAATACTTAATGCTTCAAACTCGGCGGATGTTACAAATTCCGCATCATCCTCGGCTATAACGGGAGACAATACTGTTGATGCAACGGGTTCGGCTGCTACGAATAACGGTTCAACTGTTTCATCAAACACTGCTGTTAACACGGGGGATGCCGCTTCCGTAATTTCGGCGGATAATACGGTAAATAGTACAAACGTTAACTCACAGGTTGTTTACCAGACAATAAATATTTTTGTAACACAAAACGGAGATATTAACCTTTCCGATCCTTTTACTCTTGCGGCTAACGCCGTTCAATCCTATCCAAATGAACCCACAATTAATATTTCTGCCACAACGATTAATAACTATTCATATCTTTCCAATGACCTTGTGTCTTTTGCAAATACGGGAAGCAATCAGGTGAATGGGGCAACAGATTCGGCAGTTATTAATACGGGAAATGCATACTCGGTGGTGTCGCTTCTTAATAAGGTTAATTTTACCGTTGTTAATTCCGAAATTCATGTAATTACAATAAACCTTTTTGGGAAACTGAACGGAAATATAATTCTTCCCGACTTGAATTCATCAACAAACTGTTCAAGTTCCACTTGCGGAGTCAATCTTAATACAAACAACAATGCAGATGTCAATAATAATCTAAATTCCGGTGCAAATACGGGACAAAATACGGCTTCGGGCAGCGCCACCTTTAATACAGGAAATTCTACAAGTGATATAAATACAATAAATCTTGTAAATACAAATCTTGTGGGGGTAAATGCTAAAGTTTTGTATATTAACGATTACGGCAACTGGAACGGTAATTTTGTAGGGTGGGGAGCTTTGGATCCCCAGTCGGGAGGAGCGACTCTTGTATTTTATAGCCTCGGTCCGAATACGAGTAATTGTGCCTCCTGTTCGGCCAATACTAATATTAATAATAATGCCGTAATAAACAATAATATTTCCTCGTTTGCAAATACGGGAGAAAATAATCTTTCGGGTGGCGGTTATATAACTACAGGCAATGCATATAGTGTTATATCTCTAATAAATTTTATAAACAGCACCTTTATAAACTCCGTAGGATTTTTCGGATTTATTAATATTTTCGGAGACTGGAACGGAGATATAGGCGGAGCGAGCAATTTTCCAAGCATCCAAAGCAATACAAATACAAATACAAATACCAATACCAATACGGTGACCTCTACTACGACTTCGACTATGGAATCTGGAGGAATGCTTTCCGTGGAAAACACTAATAACACGGGAAGTTATGTTAAGCCCGGTGATACGGTTACCTTCTTTATTAATGTAAAAAATACGGGAACGGGAACTGTTTATAACGCAAAACTGATGCTTTATTTAATGAGAAACGGTGTTCCAGCGGGAGGAGCAGGATACAACCTGGGAAATATTCCTGCAGGGCAGGGGGTTAAGGTCTCAACGGGTCTTGTTTTGTCGGACAATACCCCTTCGGGAATATACACTGCTCGGGCCTTTGCGTATGGAAATGTGGGGCCGAATGACGCAACAGTAACGGCATTTGGAGATTCTTACTTTACGGTTTTGGGAGGAGGATTTGTAAGTAACTCCGTTATTTTCCAAACTCCTAATAATCCTAAATCCGAAGTATTGGGAGCTCATTATCCTACGGCAATTAAAAATGGTACAGCCGGTAACGATTACGGACCTTTGTATGCTTTGATTACGGTAATAATGGCATATATAGCTTTAAAGAGCTTCAGGCAAAAAGATAAGTTTGTGACAATATTCGGAAAAAGAATTTCCCTTGAGGAAAGAATGAAGGCGTTAAAAATCTTTCTTCTATGAAAAAACTAAATAAATTTTTATTAGGGTTTATTTTGATTATCGGCTTTTTCCTTATGGCCGGCATGTTTTCTGTGTACGCGCAGGAGGTAAATACGGGTAGCGCATTCAGCGGAACGGTTGTTTCTAATTGCGTGAATATTAATTCTGTTAATTCATCCGGTAACCCCTGTTCGGTAGCTAATAACCCTAATCCTTCTTCTACACCTTCTCCTACTACGTCCCCCAACGGAAACAATAATAATGGCGGAGGGGGAGGAGGAGGGGGAAGCTCTTCGTCTACATGTTCCGATACAAAACCGGTAGGTACACCGATTAGCTTAGTTGCAGTTGCAGGGCCGGGGCCGGGGGAGGTAACCCTTTCCTGGATCCCCCCGCAGGGGCCTTTTACAACGTTTCAGATATCTTATTCCGACAATCCCGATACTCAAAAATGGGGAGTTCCCGATACGGGCAACGTTACAAGCTATACCATTTCGGGTCTTGCGGTTAACCAGTATTTTTTCTGGGTAAAAGCGGTTAACGGCTGTATGCCCGGAGACCCTGCAGGCCCTGTAACCGTTACGGGAATAGGGGGAGGGCAGGAAGTCCTAGGAGTTGCAGTTTCGCCGACTCCCGCCCCAAAAAAAGAGGTACTGGGCAAGTCAACCAACGAAGAGGTTAAGGTAAGCGCATGCGGACAGTGTATCTGGTGGCCTATTATTTTAGGGGAAATCATTGTACTTATACTTTACTTGTACTTTGTGTTTAACAAGGGGATAGGAAAGAAGTATATAAAAAGAAAGCTGGTATGGGGGCTGGTAATTCCGATTCTGGCCTACATAATATTTATTCTTATTAATAAAGGCTGCCTGGGGCAGGGTGTCTGGTGGTTTGTAGTAGACTCCGCAAGCATCTTCTGCAAGTGGTTCTGGCTTATAGACCTTCTTGTTTACCTGGTGATTTCCTTCGGCTGGAAGAGGTATTTTGTCAAACAATCCACAAATAAGTAAATAATCCGGAATAGCTACCTCATATATTTAAAGAGCAATTGGCAGGTTGTTTATTGTAGCCTCAAATGCTAGAATTTCATAGATGAAGGTTTTATTTTTAGCGAGGAGATTTTATCCGGAAATTGGGGGAGTAGAGAGGCATGTTTTAGAAATTGGAAAAATTTTAGCAGAAAATGGTTATCGGGTAACGGTTATTTCCGAAAATTTTGAAAAAACTCATAGTTTAGATAAGCACTCAAATTCTTCAAGCGCTAAAGCCACGGGAAAGGTATTCGGGATAGCTTCGGTTAAGATAGAAGCGGGTAAAGACAACCGTTGGAAGAAGTTTAGGATATGGAAAGAGCTTTGGGGCAAACGTGAATTAATAAAAGAAGCAGATATAGTGCATTGCCATGACGTATTCTTTTGGTATTTGCTTTTTAGATTTTTATATCCTCGAAAAAAAATATTTACTACTTTCCATGGATATGAAGGCAATAATATTCCGGGAAGAAAGGCGATTTACATGCATAAGCTGGCTGAAAAACTTTCCAACGGAAATATATGCGTAGGGGATTTTTTAAAAAAATGGTATGGAACAAAACCTGCATTTGTAACATACGGGGCGGTAGACTTAAATGAATTTAAGGGCGAAAAATCAAAAAACGAGGCTGTCTTTGTCGGGAGACTGGAAGAAGAAACAGGAATATTAGAGTACTTGAAAGCATTAAGTATATTAAGAAATAAAGGAAAGGATTTAAAGCTAACAGTTCTAGGTGAAGGTAGCCTCGAAAATGCTGCTAAAAAGTACGTAAAAGAAAACGATCTTAACGTAGAATTTAAAGGTTTTATAAATAATGTTGAAAAATATATCAATTCTGCAAATTATGTATTTGTTTCCAGATACCTAGGGATACTGGAAGCAATGGCGGCAAAAAAGTTAGTTATTGCAGAATATAACAATGCAATTAAGAGAGATTATTTGCAAATGGCGCCTTTTGCAAAAGATATAATTATTGCAAAAAACGGAGAAGAAATTGCGGAAAAATTAATTAAAGTTTTAAATAAAAACAGCGAACTGGAAATTAATGACGCGTATAATTGGGTTAAAAATCAAACCTGGGAAAATTTGGTTAATGTTTACTTAAAACTTTGGGGTATAAAATCTTCTTAGTTAGGTAAAACCCTGAAAAAAGAATAATTATTAGAATTAATCCTCCGCTAACAATCTTACTTATACTAAACCAATATAAATCGTTATATCTTAGTATAACAAGATTTTTCCCTTTAGGCAGGGTGAAAGTTATAACTCCGTTTTTGTCTGGCCTTATTCCTAACGGTTTTTTGTTATCTGTTGCCGACCAACCGGGAAAGTATAAGGTGTTTTCGTTTACGCTTATAGGCGTAACGGAATTAATAATATACTCATGTTCAACGGATATTCTTTTTAGTTCCGTAAACTTCGCGATACCTTTTAGAATTTCCAAATGATTTAAGGGAATCACCGAAAACCAGGGATGATTGGGGTTTGCCCACCCGGTGTTTGCATAGAAGTGTCCTTCTCCCTGGGAAGTGCTATAAGGCAAATTTTTTGAAAGAACAGAGTCATTTATCTGGGGAATTACAGTTCTTTGTCCCCAATTAAGAATTGTAGAAAATATTGCAAAAAGTATAAGCAGAGTTATTGGAAAAATTCTTTTTCGATTAAGGTAGGTAAGAAAGCCTGCAAGAATTGATGTAGATAAGGCTACAGGTATAAGTAATCTTTGGGTTCCCGCATCACTTATAAGCGGCAGGTGTATCCATATTATCTTTGAATAAGGAGTAATAAAGAATATCAGCACTAAAAACAGTAAAAGCCAGGCAATTATTTCTTTTGTGTATACCCTTGGGATTTTCTTCTTAAAAAGTAGGTATACAAAGATACCTATTACGAATAATTGAGCATAACCGATCAAGTCGGAGATTTGCCCTTTAGGACCCTGGAAAAGCAGTCCGAATCTCCAAGGAGCATACAATAAATCCTTTATCGTCGGGTAATAAAGAGCAGAGGTATCAATAGGATACTTATGTATAAAAAGATATTTGTTATAAAGAATAGGAGGAAGCCACTGATAAAAGGTAATAAGCGCACCTATTCCAAAGATTGAGAGAAAATAGAGGATGCCGGTTTTGGGCTTAACATAGAAGAGAATATAAACAAAAAGGATAGGGACCATAATAATAGCAATAAAAATATGGCTTAGGCCCAAGAGTCCTAAGAAAAATCCGCTAAGAATGAGGGAAAATTTATCTTTATTTTTTAATAAGCGGTTAATAAATATAAAAAGAACGGGAATAATCGTAAAAGACAGTACTTCCCCGATGGTAATCTTGAAGTGTACTGATATAAGATGATAGGGAACAAAGGTATAAAATATTGCGGAAGTAAAGGCGGATAGATTATCTTTAAATTTTTCTTTTGCCATTATATACATAAATATTCCTGAAAGATAAAGACTTAATGCCAGAAATAGCTTCATGCTTGAAATATAACTAAGCCCAATAAAATGGAATAAGGAAATAATGTAATAAGGAAGAACATAGTTGAAAATAAATAACGGATATCCGTATGTGGCATTTAAATTTTCCGCCCAGGAAGGCATAAAGTGCCCTTCGCTTAAAGAGCCGTAAAAGGCCATTGTGCGGTAAATATGAATATCAAAATCTCCCGATTGATATGCTCCCGTTCTGGTAATGCTTATAACGGGTAGAATCAGAATAAGCAACAGAAGTGCGAATACATTTATTTTTTTCTTAGGATAAACAAAGCGGTAGACAAAAAGCCCTGCTCCTAAAATAAGGGAAGCGATAATGTTTACAAAAACCATTTTATAAGAGCCATAAAGCTATTTTATACCATAAAGATAATAGGGTTGGGTTCCCATAAAACCGGAAAGGTAAGTATATTTATCGGGTGTACAGTTTTTTAATTTTAAAACAGAGCAAAAATAGTTTATGTCCCCTCCTTTTATAAAAAGTTTTGTTACCCCTTTTTCTTTTAATAGATTAAAAGATTCTCCTTCTTCATTAAAAACATAATCAACATCGGTATATTTAAAATCCGCATAATAATAGCCGAATATTCCATATGTCGCCACGTAATCTTTTTTGTTGATAAATTTATTAAATTTGTTGTCGAAATTATAATAGCTCGAGTTGTCTCTGGATAAAATTCTGGTAAGGTAGTTATTTTTGTTATCTATTCCGATAGCATAAGGTAAAACCATTACGGAATTAATAAAGTAGTAACCGAATATTAAAAATAAAACCGTATTTAAAAGCAATCTGACAGATAAAAATTTGTAGGTATTGGCAATTCCTACAGAAGAAAAGAAAATAAACAAAACATAAAGACCTAAAAGATATCTTCCGTAAGGGTAATTTATCGAAAGATATAACAACAAAGTTAGTCCAAGCAGAAGAAACATTCTATTTTTTATCATCTTTAAATTGTTTTCAAATTTGTAAAGAAATAGAAAGATTCCAGCAAAAAATAACGGGCTAACGATATTCAGACTGTTAAAAGGGTTTATAAGGAAAGTATTAAGCGTAATAAGTCTTGTAATAGGTACTTTAAATGCCGGTTCTCCTAAAACCTGCTGATTGGCAAAAGCAGGGTAGAACGGATTACCCATTAGGATATATGCTCTTAAAAACCATATAAAAGATATTAGTAAGGTTCCTGCAGCTAATATAATAAAATATTTTAAAATTTTCTTTATACCGCTGTCTCTTTCAGCTATAAACAGAAAAACTACAATTACAGGAATAAAAACTATTGTCCAAAGCTTTGAGGAAACCATAGCTCCAAGCAGGATTCCTGTAAGAAAAATATTAGATGTTAAAATATCTTTTTGTTTTATTACTGATAGAATTGCCAGCAAGAAATAAAAAATCCACTGAAAGTCTACATACATAGACGATGTTTCATGTAAAACAACCGGTGCGCTGACAAATAGAAGCGGGGTAAATATTGAAAATTCATAACCTTTAATTTTAGAAAATTGCAGTAAGGTTAAAAGAACAAACAGATAAAATAAAAAATGGATGTATCTTGTCGATTCTTCGGACCATACAAAAATACCCAGCATATAAGTCATTTCCGATAAAAGAGGACTTGCGGAGACATGGATTTGTTCTTTGGAGGGTATCATTATTGTCTTTTGGGCCAGATACATCTTGGGTAAATCCACATGATACTGGTCTTCCCGTATTTCGGGATTTATAAGATTTACGGTCGCTAACAAAATAAAAAGTAAAACCCAAATGAAAACTAATTTTTTCCTTTTTAAAATATTTATGTCGGCAAAAAAATCTTTTTTGACATTTCTAAAGTAATTAAGGTCTACTTGATAAAAAGAAATTAGGAATAAAAACAAAATATAAACACTAAGAGACAGGCGGTTTATTAAAGAGAAAAAACCAAGTATAGCTACTCCGGTGCCTATAAATATAGAACCTAATGCAAAATCAGTCAGATAATTTAAATTATTATTCATGAATAATAATTTTTTTATATTTTTACCGATTAATAGTGCTAATGTGAGAAAAACAGCCGATATAAAATTTCCCAGAACAAAGTTGAGGAAGAAATTTAAAGAGATATGAAAACCCGTAAAATCCGCTTTAAGATATTCAAAGTTCGTGAGAATATTTGAAGGCAGGGTTGTAAATAAATGAAGCCACATTTAATGTATTTTAAAACAGAAAATGCTATAATTTCAACAAGTTTTTAATGAGAATTAAAACATCGTTTATTACGACGGTTTTTAACGAAGAAGACTCCATAACAAATTTTTTGGAGTCTATTTTTAATCAAAGTGTTCTTCCCGACGAAATAATAATAGTAGATGCAGGTTCAACGGACAATACCGTTGAAAAAATTTCGGAATTCAGAATTCCCCATAAAAAATATATTCCCAACATTAAATTAATATTTAAAAAAGGTAACAGGTCCGTAGGGAGAAATGAGGGTATTAAAAAGGCTGTAAACGAGATTATTCTAATATCTGATGCAGGATGCATTTTGGATAAAGACTGGATTAAAAATATTATTAAACCTTTTTCGGACAAAAAAATAAATGTTTCTTCCGGTTATTATTCACCTGTTGCAAAAACAGTATTCCAGAAGTGTCTTGCTACTTATACAAGTGTAATGCCAGATAGAATAGATGCGGATAATTTTCTTCCCTCTTCAAGGTCAGTTGCATTTAGAAAGACTGCCTGGAAAAGGGTGGGCGGATATCCTGAGAAATTAAACACATGCGAGGACCTAATTTTCGATAAAAGGTTAAAAGATAATGGATATAAATTTAAGTTTGTTAAAGATGCAACTGTATATTGGCCGCAAAGAAAAAATTTATTACAAGCAATTAAACAGTTTTTCGGGTATGCAAGAGGAGACGGGTTTGCAAGATACTTCAGGCAAAATACACCATTTTTATTTTTAAGATATATTTTTGCAGTCTATATTCTTGCCCTTGCAGTTGTAATGAAGTCTTATGTCCTTGACTCATTTATAGCATTGGGACTTGTATCATACATGTTCTGGTCAATAAATAAAAATTACAGATATATAAAAGACAGTAAAGCTTTTCTTTATCTTCCATTGCTACAATTTTCTTCGGATATTGCTGTAATTACGGGTACATCATTTGGCTTTCTTCAAAGTCTTTCAGTTAAAAATTTTATCAAAGCCGTATTCAAAAATAAATTTTTATTTTTAATCCTGATAATTTATTCTGCTTTAATATTTTATTTAATAAGTTGGGGAATACCCGGCCCTTCGCATCCTTTTACTTATGCAATGGATGAGTGGCATTTTTCCCAGGCATTGAGAACATTTATAAAAGATGGAACGGGTTCGGTAAGCGGAGCAGCAAGTATTCCCTTGTATCATATAGTTTCTTCGATAGTTTTTCTTATCCCTTTTTATCTTTTGCATATAGTAAACCCGTTTGCCATTAAGTATACCTTGGACAATTTACCCATGCAGCATATACTATTTGAAATATTAAGACTTCATACGCTTTTTTACGGGATACTTTCGGCATTGTTTATCTATACGATACTTAAAAAATTTATAGGTATTTTCCCATCCATCTTTACCGCTCTATTTGTTTTTAATCCTATCTGGTTATCTTTGACAAACTACTATAAATACGATGTTACTCTTACATTTTGGGTAATTGTCTTTTTATATTTTTTAATCGATTTATTAAAAACACAAAACATATATAAATTTATATTTTCCGGAATTGCTTTAGGTTTGGCAATGTCCACGAAATTTACTGCGATACCGCTGATTTGCGTATATATCTTAGGATACTTTCTATTTTACAAAAATAGAAGCTATAAAGAACTGCTATTGGGGATCGGAGTCGTGGGGCTTGTGTTTGCTTTTGTTGGAATACCCGATTTACTTTTGGGCAAAGGAAATTATTTTCAACTTTTATATTCAACTTTGATACAGGGGCCTGAATCGAGCACACAATTTAATTTAGGATATCCATCACAAATATTCCTTTTACTTAAAGAGTTTCCATCGATATTCGGTATCTTTTTAATTTCGTTATTCTATATAAGCATAATTTACTGGGCAATATTTTTAACTATTGCATTTTTGGGGAAGAAGATAAACGGGTATAAAGCGGAAATTCTGATATTATTTGGCTCGGTATTATACCTGCTTGGAGTAATATCATTTAGCGTTGACGGGGGAGGAAATAGGGCTTTGATCTTGACGCCGTTTATTATTCTTTTATCCGCACTTTTTATAAAACAACTTTTTATTATCAAATATAAAAAGTTGTTTATTGTGATTTTATTTTTGGGATTATCATTTCAAGTGATTCAGTCTGCTTCATGGCTTTCGGTAAAGTTTTTTCCGGATCCAAGACAAACTTCCTCGGAGTGGATATTGGCAAATATTCCCGAAAACGCCTCAGTCGGTATAGAAAATATTCCTATCTACCAGATGTTGCCCGATTTTGTGTTAAAAGAATTTTACTTTAAGCAACATAATTCCGATATACAAACAAGATACCAGTATTCGGTTATTTCGGCTCAGAATTCCACTTTTCCTACATATGTCATTATTACTAATAATTTCGATAATATGGATTACATAATAAATTCCCCCAAAAAGGAACTTGTAGCCAAACTTAACAGCAAGCATTACAAAAAAATAAAAGAGTTTTCTCCGAATCTTAAATATTATTCTTTATTTGCGGAAAAAAGATTATTTATTTTGGAAAATATATTAACTATCCCCGTTGCAGTTACTATTTATGAAAAATAATTTTGCAATAGTGATTCCTTCGTATAACGAGGTAAAGAATATATCTATCTTGATGAAGGGTATAAGAAAACTGTTTCCTTCGGCAAAAATAATTATAGTAGACGATTCTTTGCCTAAAGAAAATAAAAAACTCAAGGCCATACTTAAAGGGAAAAGAAATACAATGCTTATATCAAGATTTAAAAAAGGCGGGAGGGGAAGTGCGGTAATAGAAGGTTTTAAAGAGGCTTTAAAAGATAGAGAAATAAACTATGTTTTCGAGATGGATTCGGATTTGGCACACGATCCCAAAGAAATGAAAAGATTTATGGAAAAAATTAAGGAAAAAAAATTTGATCTTGTAATAGGATCCAGGTATCTGCCCGGAGGAAAAATAATAAATATTGCTCCAGACAGAACAATAATGAGTAGAATGATAAACAGATTTTTATACTATTGGCTGGGAATTCATTTAAGCGACCATACGAGCGGGTTTAGACTTTACAGCCGGCGCTCGGTCAATTATCTAACAAAAACAAGGATGTATTCAAAAGGTTTTATAACTCTTTCGGAAAGTGCATATAAAATATATCTTAAAGGTTATTCGATAGGAGAAGTTCCGATAACATGGAATTACAGAGTGTACGGTAAGTCTAATGTAAATACGAAAGAACTCTTAAATTCCCTATTTTGTGTGATAAAGATGAGGATTATTTAAACTACCTTAAGTTTAGGAAGGGGGAATATGAAATGTCCTCCGTTGTCCAGATATTTCTTTTCCCTTTTTAAGAATTCCTCTTTAAAAAACCAGGGCAACACCAGCATATAATCTGGTTTGTCTTTTCTTGCTTCCTCTTCGGAAATTATAGGAATTCCGACAGAGGCTATTATCTTTCCCCATTTCTCAGGATTTCTTTCCACCGCTTTTTTTATAAATTGTCTATCTAGGCCGAAATACTGTAAGAGAGTATTGCCTCTCGTTGAGGCACCGTAAAGATAAACAGTTTTTCCTTTTTCATTTTGTTTTTTGATAAATTCATAAATCTTTTTCTTGTTATCTTTAATTCTTTTGGCAAACTCCAGGTAAACAGCTTTTTTGTTCAGGCCTAATTTTTCCTCTACTTTTTGCATTTTTAAAACACTTTTGGAAATTTTTCTATTCCCCTTAACAGCAATATATGTCCTGAAGCTTCCCCCGTTTAATTCTCTTTCTTCTACGTCAAAAACTTCAAGCCCGTGTTTTTCTAAAAGATTATTAAGGGAAAGAAGGGTGTAGTATTCCAGATGTTCATGTACTATGTTATCGAAGGCATTCTGTTTTAACATACTTACCAGATAGTTTTGCTGTATTACGCATATTCCGTCTTCTTTCATAATTTTTTTTACATCCGAGATAAATTTATTCGGTTCTTCCATATCGTAAAAACAAGAAATAACGGTAACAATGTCTGCTTTTTTATTCTTTATATTTTTGTTGAAAGATTCGTAGGTGAAAAAATCGTTGACAACTTTATCGGAAGATTTTTTTGCTTCTTTTGCAAATTTTCTTATGGGTTCTACGGCAATTCTGTAGACACTCAACGGATAATTTTTTAAAAGAGTTCCATCGTTAGCGCCAATATCTACTGCGATTATTTTATCTTTTGATTTTCCCGCAAGTTTTAAGGATTTTTGGGCAATTTCTTTTAGCTCATTCTGCATTGTTTGGTTAATTCCTGATTTATAGCCGTATCTTTCGGTATACAAATATTTTTGAGGAGCCGAGTAGTCGAGCTGGACCAGAAAACAATCTTTGCAAAGAATCATGTTAAGAGGAAAAGATTTTGGTTTTCTATTGATTTTTACAAAATCCGAAAGATATTGATTGCCTAAAGACAGAATATTTATAAGGTTCTTGGAGCCGCAAGACCTGCACTTTTTAATTTTCATACAGAGGGCAGAATTTAGTGTATTATATGGGTAAAACTGGTATAATTTCAATACTAAATATGGGTTATACGAAAAGCGCTATAAAAGGTGTTTCCTGGATGTCAGGTTTGCGTATGACCAATAGGGCTTTAACATTTGTAAAGATAGCGGTTTTAGCACGGTTACTCACTCCAGCGGAATTCGGTATCTTCGGAATAGCAACTTTATTACTTTCTTTTTTGCAGATTCTAACAGAAACAGGTCTTAATGTTGTTTTAATACAAAGTCAGAAACAAATAGAGGAATATCTAGATTCGGCGTGGATACTTTCGATTCTGAGAGGAGCTTTTATTTTCCTGATAATATTGCTTTCGGCGCCTTTTGTAGCTTCTTTTTTTAACACTCCTGCATCCTTGAATATAATTTTGCTGATCGGATTGTCGCCATTGATAAAAGGTTTTATTAATCCTGCCGAAGTAAGATTTCAAAAAAATTTGACATTTAATTACGAATTTTTGTTTAGAACCACACTTTATTTTACAGATGCGGCAGTTGCAATAATAGCAGCTTTAATTACACATTCCGTTTATAGTTTAGCCTTTGGCCTTCTTGCAGGTTCAATTTTAGAAGTAATATTGTCCTTTACAGTCGTAAAACCCTTGCCTAAATTAAAATTCAATAACAATTATCTTAAGGAGATATTCCATAAGGGTAAATGGGTTACTGCCTACGGTATTTTCAATTACTTTAGCGAGAATGGAGACAACATTG
The DNA here is from genome assembly GCA_021813145.1 of bacterium. Classification (GTDB taxonomy): domain Bacteria; phylum Patescibacteriota; class Microgenomatia; order Levybacterales; family UBA12049; genus JAKALS01. Next base: position 77,378 of record JAKALS010000002.1, on the reverse strand, counting down.
TTGTCGGAAAAGTTCTTGGTGCTACAACCTTGGGTCTTTACCAGATGGCTTATAAAGTCTCTTATATCCCTATTTCAGAGATCTCGGATGTAGCTAATATTGTTATTTTTCCGGTTTTTTCAAAAATAGATCAAGATAAAAAACGGCTTATTTCTGCATTCTGGAAGAGTACCGGGGTAATATCGTTCCTAACAATAATTGCAGGCGGGATTATATTTTTGTTCCCAAAAGAAGTAATAACTGTAATTTTGGGCCAACAATGGGTTAGTGCAGCTCCTGTCTTAAGAGTTCTTTCTATATATGGAATAATAAGAGCGGCAATGGGTCCATCTTCTGCCATGTTTTTGGCACTAGAAAAACAAAGATATGTTACTTTTATGATTTTTGTAAGATTTATAACCCTAATTATTACAATTTATCCATTGGTTATCTATTTTGGGATGGTAGGAGCAGGATATTCCGCCCTGCTATCATCTTTGACGGAATTTCCGATAATTCTCTATTTTATTTACAAGATAAGCAAGGGGAGATAATTATGAGAATAGCTTTTTATCATCAGCTTCATAAAGGTGGTGCAAGAAGAGGTACGAATGAATTTGCAAGGCAGCTCAAAATGAGAGGTCATGAGGTGGATTTATATACTATTGGGAAATTGCAAGAGGAAGAAAAAAAAATTTATAGCAATATATTTTTATATAAATTTAAACCAAAAAAATGGAAGGGACATGATTGGAAAACAAGACTGTATAAAGATAGCATAGAGCTTTTTAGGTTATATTTATTAGACAAGAAAATAGCTGCAGACATAGAAAAAAGAAAGTATAACGCTGCTTACATAGCTGCATCTTTTTTTATTGAATCTCCTTTTGTATTGCAATTTTTAAAACTTCCCACATTTTTTTATTGTAATGATCCATATTACAGGATTATTTATGAGCCGGATTTATTTAAGCGAGATGGCCTTGAATGGTATAAAGTGAAGTACGAGGGCGTTAATAGATTTGTTAGAAAATATTTGGACAAATGGAATATAAGTAAAGCAAGTTATATTATTTCAATTTCTAGTTTTTGCGAGAGAGAATTTTACCGAGCATACGGAAGAAAAGGAGATGTTGTATATTATGGAGTTGATACAAAATTTTTTGTGCCTCGTTATACAGATAAAAACATAGATTTATTATTTATAGGCTCTTATGATTTTCTGGATGGTTATCCATTTTTTGAGGAAGTTATAAAGAACATGAAGTCTAAACCGAAAACAAGAATTATTATTTTTGAAAATGAATGGTTAAACGATAAACAACTTTTGGATGTTTATCAAAGAACAAAAGTTTTAGTAGCGCCAGCTTACAGAGAGCCGCTCGGATTAGTTCCACTTGAGGCAATGGCTTGCGGTGCTGCCGTTATTGCAGTAAACGAAGGGGCGCACCCGGAGACAGTTATCAATAATAAAACTGGATACGTTCTAAAAAGAGACCCAAAGCTTTTTGCAAGAAACCTAGATGAACTTTTAAATAATCCAGATACTCTTAGAAAAATGGGTAAAAATGCCTCAATATATGTTCAAGACAACTGGAGCTGGGAAAAAAGGGGTAAAGAGCTGGAAGATTTTATTTTAGGCAAATTAAAATGAAGATCTCTATAATTATTGTCCATTATAAAGTAAAGGAAAAACTATTTGAGTGTTTAAAATCTATTTATGCGTCAAAACCCAAGACCCCGTTTGAAATAATAGTCGTTGATAACGATGAAGTAAAAACAATAGGAAAAGACCTAAAGAAACAATTTCCTAAGTTAAGTTATATAAAAAGCACAAAGAATTTAGGATACGGTGGGGGAAACAACCTGGGTGCAAAAAACGCAAAGGGAGAAATTTTGTTTTTCCTTAATCCGGATACTCAAGTTACAAACGGTGCTATTGACGAATTATATGATTTTTTAAAACAGCATAAAGAGGCGGGAATAGTTTCTCCACTTATTGTTGGATCTGATAACAAACCTTTAGACAGACAGGGATATAAGGAGCTTAACTTTATAAATGCTTTTTTTACCTTTTCTTTTCTGAGGAAAAGTTTTAGAAAGTTCAGTGTTGCAGAATATTATTCCCTGGATGATTGGAAAAAACAACCGGTTAAAGAAGTGGAAACTGTTTACGGTGCCGCATTAATGATTCCTTCGGGAATTTTTCATGAAGTTGGGAGATTTGACGAAGAGTTCTTTTTATACTTTGAAGAGAATGACTTATCAAAACGGGTCAGAAAAATTGGATACAAACTCTATATAGACTCGGCCTCAAAAATTATCCACCGGGTTGCCCAAAGCACAAATCAGCTTAAGGAAAGGGATAAGTATTTTGAGAAAAGCAGATATCTTTATTTTAAAAAATATTTTGGAATACTGCAGGCATTAAGCCTGGAACTCATTTTAAAAATTAATAAAACATCGCTCTTTATTTTGGCTCTTTTGGTTTCGGCTTTGGCCTTAAGGCTTTATAACCTTTCAAACGGAATGATTTTTATAGGCGACCAGGGGTGGTTTTATTTATCGGCAAGAGATTTATTAATAAAGGGAATTATCCCCCTTGTCGGTATTACTTCCAGTCACACATGGCTTCATCAGGGGCCTTTGTGGACTTACATGCTTGCATTAGGATTTCTGATTTTTAAGTTTAATCCTCTTTCGGGAGCTTATATTACGATATTTACAGGATTACTTTCAATTTTAGCCATATACCTTGTCGGAGCAAATATATTTTCTAAAAAAGTTGGATTAATAAGCGCTTTTCTTTATGCATTTTCCCCTCTGATTGTTTTTTACGACAGAATGCCTTTTGATCCGACTCCGATTCCTCTTTTCACAATTTTGTACATCCTTGCTATTTATAAATGGATTAAAGGTAATATTAAATATTTTCCATTAATACTATTTTTAATAGCCGTATTATATAATCTTGAACTCTCCACATTCATTCTGTTTTTCCCGTTTCTGCTAATTTTTCTATATGGTTTAATAAAAAAGAAACAATGGTTGACGGGATTAAAAAACTCAAGAATTTTGATTTATTCCGCGCTTGCGGTTATTGTCCCGATGTTCCCGATTATTGTTTATGATTCGACACACGGTTTTACCCAGACCATAATATTTTTGGGATGGACAGTATATAAACCTTTCAGCTTTTTAATTAAACATAGTTCCGGAAGTTTTACCGGGAACTTATACCGTGTTTTAGTTTTCTTGGGTCAGAATATTCAAAAACTCGTATTACAATCCAACTTTTTGATTTCTTTGCTATTGTTTATCCTTTCCTCTGCGTATTTAATTTATCTGAATGCTAAAAATAATTTTAAGATAGAAGAAGCAAAATTTGTATTGTTTATACTTCTGTTATTTTCTTTTGCGGGTATACTTGCAAATCAGACTCCTTCTGACGCCTATCTTTTTATACTTTTTCCCCTGATTATTTATTCGGTCTCTTTACTTTTTGAATTTATATTAAAATTCAATAATCTAAAATATCCGGTTTTGGCAGCACTAATTATTATTGCTATTTTAAATATTTATTCTTCCTATAATAACGATAAAGTTCCGGACCTTGAAAAAAGACAACAAGCCGTCAATAAGATAATTTCCTTGGCCGGAAATAAGGAGTACAATCTAATCGGAAGGGGAGAGGGGAGCCAATTCGTAAGTTTTACAATGAACTACGAATATCTACTCTGGTATGGAGGACACCCTCCCTCCCGGAAAGATGCAAACACAAAGATAGTAGTTTGGGAGACAAAAAACGGAATAAGAGTTTATAAGCCATGATAAGCGCAGTTATTCTTACAAAAAACGAAGAAAACAATATTGTGGATTGCCTTGATAGTGTTTCGTGGTGCGATGAGATACTAATAGTGGATGATTTTTCTACAGACAGGACACTTGAGGTGGTAAGAAACTATGGCCCCAGAGTTAAAGTTTTTCAAAGAAGACTTGAAAATGATTTTTCCTCCCAAAGAAATTTCGGACTTACAAAATCAAGAAATGACTGGGTACTGTTTATAGATGCGGATGAGAGATTAAGTAATTCTTTAAAAGGAGAGATTCAGGATCTTTTGGAGGACAAAAACATAAAAGAGAACGGGTTTTATATAAAAAGGGAAGATGTTATTTGGGGAAAAAATTTAAAGCATGGAGAAACCGGAAACATAAGGCTATTAAGGCTCGGAAGAAAAAATAAGGGAAAGTGGAGCGGTAAAGTTCATGAAGTATGGAATATGGAAGGGGGTAAGGGAAATTTAAAAAATTTTCTTTATCATTACCCGCATCCTACAATAGAGGAATTTTTAAGAGAAATAAACGGATATACCGACTTAAGGGCACGGGAACTTCATGAAAAAGGGGTAACCGTTAAGCCCTGGCAAATAGTTGTATATCCTCTTGCGAAATTTAAGCTTAATTTTATACTTAAACTTGGCTTTCTCGACGGAGTGGAAGGATTGGTCTTTGCAATTATGATGAGTCTTCATTCCTTTCTCGTAAGGGGAAAACTTTGGCTCCTATGGCAAAAAAAATAGCTGCTTTTATCTTTATTATCTGGTCTTTAGTTATATTGGCTTTTTATCTTAATTATATTCTTTGCAGGGGAGGTATATGTTTGCATTGGCAATTTTGATAGGTTTATATTCGTATCTTATTTTCTTTCTCGGGATATCCGGATTATTATATAAAAATGTTGTTTTCGCACTTTCTTCTTTATATTTTATTATCGGAGTTATTCTTTTTAGAGATAAGCTGACCGTTTTTTTAAAAAATCTTAAAAAAACATTCTATTTAAGAGATAAATTTTCTCTGATTTTAATTTTTTTTCTTATTGTCCAGATTATTGTAAATTTTATCGGCGTTTTGGGTCCAGAAATAGGATTTGACGCTTTATGGTATCATCTTACTCTTCCTAAAATTTACATAACATACCATTCTATATTTAATATTCCGGGAAATCTTCTTTACTACTCCGATATGCCAAAACTAACGGAAATGATTTATGTCCCTGCTTTGATGTTTGGAAATTCAACCCTGGCTAAATTTACCCATTTTATATTCGGAATCCTTGTACTTTTTGTTCTTTATAGATTATCAAGAAAATTCCTCCCACGGAATTTTTCGTTACTTGTTCTTTTAGTATTTTATTCAAACTTGGTGGTCGGATGGGAAACGATATCTGCCTACATCGATTTATCAAGGACTTTTTTTGAGTTAACCGCTCTTTTCGGCTTTATAGAGTGGTTGGAGCAAAAAAATTCGAAGAAACTTATTTTATCTGCCTTGATGCTTGGTTTTGCCGTTTCTGCCAAAGTCCTTGCCCTCGAATCTCTTTTAATATTCTTAATACTACTTTTTATAATAGCCTTAAAAGAAAAGATAAGGCTGTTTATTTTCTTAAAGAATTCTTTCCTGTTTATTTTTTTCTCGCTTGCCGTGCCTCTTCCATGGTTTATATTTTCTTTTATTAATACGGGAAATCCTCTCTACCCCTTTTTTGACAACAGTGTTAATACAGGCACAAACTTTTCTATTCCGGATGTTCTGAATTTTCCAAAGGATATTATTAATCTTTTTTTATTCTCGAGTGATCCGATTTCTCCATTTTATTTGATTTCGGTTCCTTTGGTCCTTCTAATTATTTTTAAAACGGGAAAACGTATAAAGATAATTTTTGCCTATTCGCTTCTTGCTCTTTTTTTCTGGTACATTACACCAAGAGTCGGAGGAGGAAGATTTATCCTTCCATATCTTCCTGCTTTCTCGTTTATTTCAGTTTATGCGGTCTTTTTTATCAAAAATAAAAATTTAAAATGGTTTCTTGTTTTTGTTATCTTTATCATATTTTTTTCTTCTGTCGGATACAGGTTTATGGCTAATAAAAGATTTATCCCGGTAATTTTAGGAAAAGAAAGTAAATCATCATATCTTACAGCACACCTAAACTTTTCCTATGGAGATTTCTATGATACGGACGGTTATTTTGCTTCCCATATAAAAAAATCCGATAATGTCCTTTTATACGGATTCCATAATCTTTATTACGTGGACTTTCCGTTTACGGACTCGACCTGGGTTAGAAAAGGGGACAAGTTCAATTACATAGCTACTCAAAATACAGTACTGCCTTCCAAATTTAATTCTTGGGTTTTGGTTTATGTAAACCCTGTCACACATGTTAAACTATACAAAGACGGAGGAAAAGAATGGGTCTATTAAAGATTATATTTATTATTTTTCTGCTTAGCCTGCCGCTTGCCGAGTTAGGAAGAATACAGTTTTCCAACGGAATAGCTTTTACCCCAAATGAACTCCTGCTTGCCTTTTTGATATTATCCTGGCTAATTTTTAAAATATTTAGAGACAGAAATATAAAAAGGACAAATCTTTTAAAACCTTCAGTCTTTTTTACCGGTTTTGCCTTAATCGCTCTTCTTTTGAATTTTTTTAACCTTAAACTTAACGAGTTTTTTGTTTCCTCCCTTTATTTATTAAGATGGGTTGCTTATCTTTCGATTTTTTATATAATCGGTGACTTTGACCCGAAGTTTATAAAAAAAATTCCCTATCTTCTGATTTTAGATGGAATTATTGTTTTGGCCGGCGGATATATACAATACTTTTTATATCCTAGCCTTAGAAATCTCTATTATTTAGGTTGGGACGAACATCTTTACAGAATGTTTTCCAGTTTTCTTGATCCGGATTTTTTAGGAGCTTTCCTAGTACTTCTTTTTATTCTTGTTCTTGGTATTGGGTTTAAGTTTTTTAAAGAAAATAAGAAATTTTTATTCTTGGGCTTTATTTTTCTTGATTTGCCGATTCTTTTAGGCGTATATCTTACTTATTCCAGAAGTGCACTGTTGATGCTTATTATTTCTGTTGCAGTTTTCCTTTTTTTAATAGGAAAAAAGAAGCTTATATTTGTCTCTGTTTTAGCTCTTATTTTAATTATTTTTTTTCTACCTAAATCGTTTAAGACCGAAGGAACAAATTTTTTGAGAACGGCTTCGGGTGAGGCGAGGATTAACTCTCTGGATGTGGCGTTAAGGATATTCCAGAAAAATCCTGTTTACGGAGTAGGTTTTGATGCATACAGATACGCACAAAACAAATACGGGCTTAATAACAAGGAGTGGATGATTACACATTCGGGAGCTGGAACAGATAATAGTTTTGTTTTTGTTCTGGCTACAACAGGAATAATAGGTTTTGTCTTTTATGTTTATTTACTTTATTCCATATTTAAGCTTGCCGAAAACAATAAAAAGAATAATATTTATTCACTTGTACTTTTTTCCTCGCTCTTCGGGCTTTTGGTAGACAGTCTGTTTTTAAACAGCCTGTTTTATGTATATATACTCGAATGGGTTTGGATAATTGCCGCAGTTACTGAGAGTAGGTAACCTTTAAGTCTTTTTCCGTTTTGTTTCCTGCCTGGTCGGTTGCGATAACTTTTATCTGGTTATCCCCATTTTGAAGAGGGAGAGTATAAGAAAAATTATTGTTTTCGTCCAGAACAGCCCAATAACCGTTAACGGTTACGCTTACACCCGGATCGGTTGTTCCGGTAACTGTTGCGGTATTTTGGTCTTTAGAAAAAGATTGCCCGTCTGAAGGAGTAAGGACTGTAAGGGAAGGAGCCTTGCTAATATAATTTACTGTATACGAATTTGAAAAATCACTGGTTTTGCTGCCATCTACTGTTTTTGCCTCTACATTGTTGCTTCCGGCCGACAGGGCCTCGACAAATTTAAAATTTCCGTTGCTGTCGCTTTGGGTGCTATCCTGTTGGCTGCTATTTATGTAGAGATAAACTGTTTTACCTGCTTGGGCTTTACCTGTAACAACAACCTGAGCGCTGTTTGTTGCATTTGGAAGGGGATTTAAAACGGGAGCAGGAATAAAAGTCACAGAAGAATTTGAATTAGTGTCAACGGTTTGTGCCTTGGTTCCCCCCAAAAAAACACTAAATCCTATAAGTACACTTGTTCCGAATTTGACAAGCAAAAATAGTATGATTAGTATTCCTATACCTGCAAGAATTATTGTTTGCTTGGACTTCTTCTCCGTTTTGAGAGCAAGCCTTGACCTTCTCATAGAAATTTAATTAGTTTATTATACTCCTTGTCTTAAATTTTGTCTTCCCGCCGGTATAGCACTTTAATATATTTAAGTGCTAACTATTCTTATGTGAGCCGGAGGTGGGACTTGAACCCACGACTTGCTCTTTACGAAAGAGCTACTCTACCACTGAGTTACTCCGGCAAATCCAACTTATTTTATGAAATTTTACGGGAGAAGGCAAATTTATGAAGTTCGTATTTTATTCCTTCGGGCCACTTTTAGTTCCAGTATTGCTTTTCTAAGTTCCGATTCGGCAATCCTGAATTCATTATCGTTTTTGTGTTCCGCCATTTTTCTTTTAGCCCTTTCATGAGCTTCTTCGGCTTTTCCGACCTCTATATCGGAAGCTCTGACAGCGTATTCCGCCAGAAGACTGATTCGGTTTTCGGATACTTCCAAAAAACCCCCGGTTACGGCAAAATGTTCTTCTTTTCCATTATTTTTTATCGTCATTTCTCCGGGCATAAGTTTTGTAAGAAGATTTTCATGGTTGGGGAGTATGCTTATTTCCCCTGTTGCCGTTGTCAGGGTTATTTCGTCGACATCCTCTTCAAGAATTACTTTCTCCGGTGTTATGACTTCCAGATGAAGTTTCATATTACTTTCCTTTTTGTACGGCTTCTTCTATGGAGCCTACCATATAGAAAGCCTGTTCGGGGAGCTTATCGTGTTTACCTTCAAGTATTTCTTTGAACCCTTTTACCGTTTCCTGGACTTTTACGTACTTACCGGGCGTTCCCGTAAATACTTCGGCTACAAACATGGGCTGACTTAAGAATCTTTGTATCTTTCTGGCTCTGGCTACTGTTTTTTTATCTTCTTCAGAGAGTTCGTCCATACCAAGAATTGCTATTATATCCTGAAGGTCTTTATATTTCTGGAGAACTCTCTGGACTTCCCTTGCTACATTATAGTGTTCCTCTCCTACAACGTTGGGATCTAAAATCCTCGAGGTAGAGTTAAGAGGGTCAACCGCAGGGTAAATTCCCTGATCTGCAATAGAACGTTCAAGTGAAATACTTGCATCAAGGTGGGAGAATATGGCAACAGGTGCAGGATCGGTATAATCGTCGGCCGGAACGTAAACAGCCTGAACCGAAGTTATGGACCCGTGTTTTGTCGATGTAATCCTTTCCTGAAGCTCTCCCATTTCGGAGGCAAGTGTTGGCTGATAGCCTACCGCCGAAGGCATTCTTCCCAACAGTGCCGAGACCTCGCTTCCTGCCTGAGCGAACCTGAATACATTATCTATAAACAAGAGCACGTCCTCATGTTTTACATCTCTGAAGTATTCTGCCATTGTAAGAGCCGTTAAGGCAATTCTAAGCCTGTTTGCCGGCGGTTCGTTCATCTGCCCGAATAACATTACGGTTTTATCCATTACTTTTGCTTCAACCATTTCTCCCCAAAGTTCGTTTCCTTCTCTTGTCCTTTCTCCAACTCCTGCAAATACCGAATGGCCCTTGTGTTCCATAGCAATATTCCTTATAAGTTCTTTAACAATAACGGTTTTTCCTACTCCCGCTCCTCCGAATACTGCTGTTTTTCCTCCCTTTGTAAAGGGAGCTATCAAGTCTATAACCTTGATTCCGGTTTCAAGCATCTGGGGTTTTGTTTCCTGTTCTTCCAGAACGGGCGGTCTTTGATGAATTGATTGATATGCAATATCTTTATCGTTTTTGTTGAATTTCTGATTGTCTATCGGTTCACCGAGTACGTTAAATATCCTTCCCAAAGTTTTTGGACCGGTCGGAACCCTGATCGGCGCAAAGGTCCTTTCAACTTTCATTCCTCTTGATAGTCCGTCGGTAGAGCCTAAAGCAAGAGCTCTTGCTTCGTTGTCACCTGTTAAAAACGCTACTTCAAGCACAAGCGTTTTTCCGTTAAGATCGACATGAAGAGCTTCGTTTACTTCGGGCGGATTCTCCTCGAATCTTACATCGACTACAGGTCCGGCAACTCTTATTATGATTCCGTCTTTACTTTTAGGCATATGCGAATTGTCCTCCTATTATATCCAAAATTTCGTTTGTTATCTTTTCCTGTCTTATTTTGTTGTATTCGAGCTGTAATTCTTTAATTATTTCTTTCGCGTTATCTGTTGCATTTTTCATGGCCACCATTCTTGCTGCCTGCTCGGAAGCATAGCTTTCCAGAAGATTCTGGTATAGTTCCATTTCGATGTAATGTTCCAGAAGGGAAGGCAAAAGATCTTCAATTGCGGGCTCAAAAAGCATGCCGTTGGTTCCTTCGCTCTTTTCTTCGAATTTTACAGGTAAAATCTCTTTTATTACAGGCTCCTGGGAAAATACACTTGTGAATTTTGTCGAGATTATCTTTACCGACCCAACCTTATTATTAAGGAAATAATCGTTTACCAATTTGATTACAGGGTAAACCGTTTCAAAAGGCGGTAGGGAAGTTCCGAATGGAAAAGAAGCCAGTACTTCCTTGTCAAGCGAAAAGACACCCGGTTCTGCCTTTTTCCCTATTGTTATGAAAATATCATTCTTGTTTTTAGTCGATTCAAATAACTCCCTCGTAAGGTTAGAAACAAGTCCTCCCGATAACCCTTTATCGGGGGAAATAATAATATAAAGGGTGTTTTCAAGGCCGTTTTCTTTCATATAAGGATGTAAATTATCGGTTTCTATTTTTCCGGAAAGGTTTTTGGAAAGGGCGCTTAGTTTTTCAACATAGGGTCTCGAGAGAACAGCAGAATCCTGGGCTTTTTTAAGCTTTGAGGCTGCAATCATCTGCATTGCCCTTGTTGTTTTTGAAACATTTCCTGCTGTTCTGATTCTTCTTCTTAAAGATAATATAGATGCCATTAGACTGAAAATCCTTTCTTAAATTCGGATGTCGCTTTTTGCAATTGTTTTATAAGTTCTTCGTCCGGTTTGTCACCCTTGGAAAGTGCCGTAATAAGCTTGGGATAGGAAGCCTTCATAAAATTATGATATTCTTTTTCAAACCTTGATGCCTCTTCTACCGGGATATCATCAATAAATCCGTTTGTTACTGCCCAAATGCTCAGATATTCTAACGCCTCAATAAGCGAATCGTATTGTGGCTGTTTAAGTATTTCGGTTGTTCTTCTTCCTCTGTCGAGTTGTGCCGCGGTTGCAGGGTCTAATTCGCTTCCAAACTGTGCAAAAGATGCCATTTCTCTATACTGGGCAAGTTCAAGTTTCATTTTCCCGGAAACAGATTTCATTCCCGAAGTTTGCGCTGCTCCTCCCACTCTGGATACAGAAGTGCCAACGTTTATTGCAGGCCTTATTCCGCTGTAGAAAAGGTCGCCCTCAAGATAGATCTGTCCGTCTGTAATAGAAATGACGTTGGTCGGAATATACGCGGAAACATCGTTTCCTTGAGTCTCTATTATAGGAAGGGCGGTTATAGAACCTCCTCCCAATTCTTTAGAAAGTCTTATCGCTCTTTCCAAAAGCCTTGAGTGGAGATAGAAGATGTCACCGGGATATGCTTCTCTTCCTGCCGGTCTTTTAAGTACCAGCGAAATCTGCCTGTAAGCCCAGGCATGTTTTGTCAGATCATCGTAGACTATAAGGGCATCTTCGCCCTTCTCCATAAAGTATTCCGCTATTGCACTTCCGGCATAAGGTGCCAAATATTGCAGGGAAGCCGGGTCGGAAGCGGAAGCTACGACAACTATCGTATAATCCATTGCCCCTGTTTCCTTAAGTTTATCTATTACCTGGGCTATTCGGCTCTGTTTTTGCCCTATCGCTACGTATATGCAGGTTACGGGCCTTAATCCGCCGTTTTTAGCGTTATTTTTTTGGTTTATTATCGTATCTATTGCAATTGCGGTTTTTCCGAGACCTCTGTCTCCGATAATTAATTCTCTTTGTCCGCGTCCGATGGGAAACATAGCATCTATTGATTTTATTCCCGTTTTAAGCGGAGTATTTACGGGTTCTCTTTCGACTACGCCTGCGGCAATTTTTTCAAGAGGCATTTCTTTCCCGGATTTTTTGGATTTGGCTTTTCCGTCCAAAGGTTCTCCTAGGGGATTAATTACTCTTCCTATTAGATCGTCGGAAACATTTATGGAAAGCATTCTTCCTGTTGCTTTTACTTTGTCTCCTTCTTTTATGTTTTCTCCTTCCCCCAAAAGAATAATTGATACGGAATCTTCGTCGAGGTTGAGTATCATTCCGATTGTTCCGTTTTCAAAAGCTACCAATTCTCCCATCATTGCTTTTGAAAGTCCGCTTGCCGTAATTACTCCGTCGGTGTTTGATTGTACTATTCCTACATTTTGAAGTTTTGGATCAAAATTGAAAGATGTGAGTCCCTTTTCCAGCTGCTTAATTATTTCTTCGCTATTTACCATAATTTATTATCCGTTAATATAATTTTTTAGATTTTCAAAAGTGTTATTCAAGCTTAATTCATATACCAAGTCGTTGTTTTCCACTCTTAACCCCGCCATAAGAGAAGGGTCTTGCTGAAAAATTATTTTCTTGCCCGGGAAAGAGTCCGAAATTTTTTTCTCTATCTCTTTACTCTTATACAAGCGGGGTACAAAAACTGTTACCTGTTTACTTTTTTCCAGTTCCCTCAGGATTTTAATATATTCCTTAAGGTCTTGTCTAGATAGGATTTTTGCGACCCTTTTTACTTTCTTTGCATCTAGTTGCTCTTTCGTATAGCTTGCAAAGGCAAGTCTTCTTATCTGTTTTTTTGTCATATTTATTTCTTTTTAGTGATATTTCTTATTGCTTTTTCTACTAAAGCTTTTTGCTCTTTTTCTCCGAATAGCTCGCTTATGGATTTTCTTAATATGTCAATGGAAAGGTTTGTCACGTTTTCCGAAAGCCTTTTTTCGGTATCTTTTGCTTCCTGCTCTATTTGTCTTTTTGCCTCTTCCAATATTTTATCGGCTTGTTTACGCGCATTTTCTTCTATTTCCTTGGACACTGCACTAGCCTGCTCATTAGCATTATCCACAATTTTTTTAGACTGGTCCTGAGCTTTTTTAAGAATCTTTTTTTCTTCTTCTAGGGCTTTCTCAAGAGTAAGTTTTCCTTCCTCTGCCTGTTTAAGCCCCTCTTTTATAACATCCTCTCTCTTTTTAAGCATGTCCATAACAGGCTTATAAAGAAGCTTTTTCAAGATATATAGAATAACTATGAAATTTATTATCTGGGCGACCAATAAAATAGGATCGACTCCAAAAGTTTTAAGAATTTCCATATATTTTTATTTTCCTATAAAGGCAAAAATTAAAGAATAAATCGCGATAGCTTCTGCGAAAGCCATTCCCAAAAGCATTGCAGGAAGTATTCTTCCGGATGCTTCGGGGTTTCTTCCGATAGCTTCCATTGCTTTCATGCCTATAAAGCCGATAGCTAAAGCAGCACTCTGTCCTCCTATTGCGATAATTAATCCTCCCGATACACTAAATGTCATGCGTGACTCACCTCCTTGGCCTCATGATGAGGCGTTGAAAGTATTGCCATAAAAGCCATTGTCAACATTGCGAAAACCAGGGCCTGGACAAATCCTACAATAAATTCCAGGAGTAAAAACGGTAATGGTAAGGCTATGGCAAAAAGGGTAGATATTGTTCCCAAAACTATTTCTCCGGCATATATATTTCCGAAAAGACGGAAAGAGAGTGATATTACTTTAGTAATTTCGGAGATCATTTCCAAAAACCCTATAAATTGATTTATAGGGTTTAGGGAAAAATATCGTCCTAAATACTGCTTAATTCCGATGATTCTGATGCTTAAAATGTGTGTAGCAACAGCTGAAAAAATTGCAAGCCCAAGGGTTGTATTTAAATCCGTCGTCGTACTTCTTAGAAGAGGCACAAGAGTCCGATTTGCACCTTCTCCTTCAAAAAACCCGATTGTTCCAAAACCGGGCACAAGTCCGGACCAATTGGCTAGAAGTATAAAAAGCAGGAAAGTTGCAAAATAAGGAAATATTTTTGCGGCTCTCCCCGGAGCGACGGATTCGGTCAGATTATACATAGTGTCTATTGCAAATTCCGAAAGATTTTGAAAAAAACCGGGGATTAATTTAAGATTTTTTTTAATATAGTAGGCTGCTCCGACTAAAACACCGTCGACGATTAATGTGTCTAAAACCGTGTTTGTCACCGGAAAAAAACCCAAACGAAATATAGGTTCTGCTGCGAATGAAACCACGTACCCTATTTTATATAGAAATTAGCCTCAAGTCAAGAAGAAAAATGGCTAAATGCGGATATTTTCTCAGCAATTATTATCGGTTTATCGTTTTTTGTATCTATTTTCCCCTTAACTACGATTACAGTATCCTTTAACAATACGGTTTTATACATTTCGAAAACCCTGGGAAACACAATGCATTCTGCCATGATTCCGTTTTCATCGCTTATGGTTATAAATGCCATCTCGCTTCCGTTTCTCTTTGTAAAAATTCTTCTTATATTCTCGATTAGGCCTCCTACGGTTACCTGAGTGCCTTCTGTTTCTTCGGTTAAAAGTTCCATATTATGGGAAACATAGTTTCTTATTTTAATAAGGCTGTCCATCTGCGGATGGGAAGTCAGATAAAAACCAAGAAATTCCTTTTCGAAAGCCAGTTTTTCGTTTGGCGTAAATTCGGCAACTTTGTTCGGCCCCTTTGATAATTCCTCGGGCTCTTCCGTATCTCCGAATAAACTCGTCTGGCCGGATTTAATTTCCTTTGATTTTTTATGGGATTTCTCGATTATCTCGGGATATCTAATCAATAGGTTGGCCCTTTCTCCGAATCTGTCCATTGCGCCTGCTTTTATAAGACTCTCCATTGTTTTTTTGTTGACCGCCCCAAGATCTACTCTTGAACAGAAATCTTCAAGGCTTTTGAATTCACCCTTTTCTCTTTGTTCAAGTATAGTTTGGATGGCGGCTTCTCCGACGTTTTTAATTGCCGACAGTCCGAATCTTATGTTTATGTGGTCTTCTATGGTAAATTCACTTCCCGATTTATTTATGTCAGGAGGGAGGACATTTACTTTAAGTCTTTTGCATTCTGCAACTGCCTGTGATATTTTTTCGTTTTTAACCGGGCCCGAACTTCCGCGAGATTCTGCCGTAAGAAGCGCCGTCATAAATTCAACGGGGTAATGGGCTTTAAGATATGCAGTCCTGAAAGCTATTGTTGCGTAGCATGCAGCATGTGCTTTTCCGAACCCGTAGCCCGCAAAAGGTTCGAATAATATCCAAAGCTCTTCCGCGTTTTTCTTGGTCATGCCGTTTGCGACACAACCCTCGACAAATTTATCGTGCTGTTTTTTCATTTCTGCAGGGATTTTCTTTCCGACTGCTTTTCTTAATTTGTCTGCTTCTAGCCATGAATAACCGGCTACGTTTATGGCCGTTAAAAGCAGATCATCCTGAAAAGTTATTATTCCGTAAGATTCTTTTAAGACGTCTTTGAGTCTCGGGTCGGGGTATTTTATAAGCTGCGGATTATTTTTTCTTCTTATGAATTCGGGGATATTTGCCATAGGACCGGGTCTGTAAAGAGCAACCATAGCCTGAAGGTCAAAAATCGAAGTAGGTTTGAGTTCTTTTATGTATCTTCTCATTCCCGACGACTCCAGTTGGAATATTCCGGTGGTTTCTCCCGAGGATAAAAGTTGGTAGGTTTTTGCGTCTTCGAAAGAGATATTTGAAAAATCTATATTCTTACCCTGGTTTGCTTTTATAAACTTAAGCGCTTCCTGAATAATTGTTAAGTTTCTAAGACCCAGAAAGTCTATTTTTAAAAGCCCTACTCCGTCTTCTCCTATACTATACATGTCATATTGGGTAACTATTTTGTCGCCGTTTGTCTCTCTTTGAAGCGGCGTATATTCCGTTAGGTCCTTATCAGCTATTACGACTCCGGCTGCATGTACCGATGCATGCCTTGCAACGCCCTCTATCTTTTGTGCGAGATCGAGAACTCTTTTCGTATCGGTTTCGGTTTGATATGCGTTTTTAAGTTCCGGGTTTTGCTCAAGCGCTTTTTCTATTGTCATCGCGTGTCCCTGCCAGCCCATAGGTATCATTTTTGAAATACGGTCGGTAAAAGAGTAGGGGAATCCCATAACCCTTCCGGTGTCTCTTACCGAGCCTCTTGCCTCGATCGTTCCGAATGTAATTATTTGCGCGACTTTATCTTTTCCGTATTTTTCCGTTACGTATGCAATTACTTCGTCTCTTCTGTCGTCTGCAAAATCCAGATCGATATCGGGCGGGGAAGGGCGCATAGGATTTAGGAATCTTTCGAAGGGCAGCTTAAAAAATAAGGGGTCAATATCGGATATATTAAGGGCATAAGAAACAATAGATCCTGCATTTGAGCCTCTACCCGGACCTACTGTTATACCCTGAGATTTTGCCCAGTTTACAAAATCGGCAACGATTAGAATATAGGTTTCGTATCCCTTTTTAAGGATAATCGAAAGCTCATAATCGGTCCTTTCCTTTATTTCTTTTGTTATTGTTCCGTATCTTCTTTTTAACCCTTCTTCGACTTTTTCAGTCATATATTCTGCGGGAATTTTGCCATCGGGCACTTCAAATTGGGGCATTATCCATTTTCCCAGAGTTATTTCCAGATTGCACATGTCTGCAATTTTTACGGAGTTTTCTATTGCTTGGGGAGTCTGGATAAATAACCCCGTCATTTCTTCCTGGCTTTTTAGATAAAAATCCGGGGAAGAAATCATGGAAAGTTTTCTGTCGGGTGTATCCAGAGTTGTTTGTGTTTGTATGCATAGCAAAACCTCCTGTCCCTGCGCGTCGGTATTTCTCACATAGTGATTATCGTTTGTTGCTATAAGAGGTATCCCAAGCTTTGCCGAAAGCGCTATTATTTTTTCATTCAGTCTGTCCTGGTCTTTTACATCAAGGTGTTTCTGTATTTCGAGGTAGAAGTGGTCCTTACCGAAAATTTCGTAAAGAGTTTGGGCTCTTTTTTCCGCGGTCTCTTCCTGGTTGTTTAAAAGAGGTTCTGAAACATACCCATTAATACAGGCGCTTAAACAGATAATCCCTTCATGGTGTTCCCGCAAGAGCTCCATGTCGGTTCTGGGTTTGTAATAATACCCCTCAAGATTTGCCACGGATATTATTTTCATTAAATTTTTGTACCCTGTTTGATTTTTTGCCAAAAGGACCAGGTGATTCGAATCTCCGTCTACCCCGGCTTCCTTATCGTGCCTTGTCCTTTTGCTTACGTATATTTCACACCCGATTATAGGTTTAATTCCCGCCTCGATGCATGTTTTATAAAAGGAGATCGCTCCGTACATATTGCCGTGGTCGGTTATGGCCAATGCTTTCATGTTGAGCTCTTTTGCCCGGGCTACCATATCCTTTATTTTTGAAAGGCCGTCCAACAGGGAAAATTCGCTGTGGTTATGAAGGTGAACAAATTCTGCCATGTTAATTAATTACCTCTGTCATTTTTAATTTCTTTTCCGCTCCTTCAATGGTAACTTCGGCTGTATATTTTTTGTTATCCGTTAAATCGGTGAAGATTATTCCTTTTTGCGGATCGGGGTTTGCAACAACTGTTCTGTTTTTTCCTAATTGCTTTGCGGCTCTCATTGCCAAATCAGCCCTATTGTAAAAACTTTCATAGCTTTCGTTGTTGATGAATTCGGTAGTGCCTATACTAACGGTTATTTGTCTTAATTCTTTTAAGTCTATTCCCATTATTGCTTGCCTTACTCTTTCAGAAGGATTACTTTCCGGAGACCTCTCTTCTGTGCCCGTGTAGGGCATTATTATACCCATCTCTTCTCCTCCTTCTCTTCCCGCTATATCGGTTTTCCTGATGTTCTCCTGCAGTGTTTTTCCTACTTCCGATAAAACTTTATCTCCCGTTGCCTGTCCGTATTGTTTGTTAAATTTTCCGAAATCATCAATGTCCAAGAAAGCGAATCCCAATTTTCTTGAAGGGTCACGTTTAGCCAATTCTGTTTCCCTTTGAATTGTTTCTTCGAATAACTTTTTTGACATAAGTCCGGTTAAGGGATCTACGCTCAGTTGTTTTTCCGCTTGCTCAAGTTTTTTCCCCTGAATTTGAAGTAAGGCTTTGGCTATAGCATGAATTCGCGATATTTTTGGCTTATTCGTTTCTATTTCTTTTGTGGTTTGGATAACCTCCCTTAAGCCTTGAGCTCTTAAAGGTGGTGGGGAAGCGCTTTCTGTTATTTCAATTGGTGTTCCTGCTTCTGGCATTATTTTAATTTCGCGGTTAAAACCGCCTTAATTTGTTCCGCGTCAATTTTCTTTCCGATTTGACGCATAACCTGACCTATCAAAAACATTATAGCGTTTTCCTTACCGTTTTTATAGTCTAAAATTGCCTGGGGATTTTTTGAAAGCACTTCGTTTGCTATTTTTTCCAGTTCGGTTTCGCTTACTTTTTCTGTTTTTGTCGCTTCCAATATATTTTCTATAAGTTTGGCCGGAAGAATATTGTTAATATCCTGTTTTCTGTTAATTATAAAATTTGCTATTTGTTTCGCGTTTAGATTATTAGATTTTCCTATTTTCACGGCTTCTTCAAAATAATCCGCCATTTCTATAGCTTTGGTTAATATAGAAGCGTCGTATTCCGTTACCGCATAATCTTTTATAAATCTCTTAAGCTTTTCATCCGGTAATTCGGGAATTTGGGATTTAAGCTTTGATATTTCCCGATCTGCCCATCGGATCGGGGGAATATCGGGTTCGGGAAAATATCTATAATCCGATGCCTCTTCTTTTATTCTCTGCGATACGGTAGAGGAGTTTTTTTCTACAAAGCCTCTTGTTTCCTGGGTGGGGGTTTTTCCGCTCTCAAGAATTTCTTCATGCCTTTTTATTTCATAGTCTATAGCTTTTCCTACAAAAGAAAATGAATTAATGTTTTTAACCTCTACCTTGTAGTTTGGAAGTCCATCTTGACCCTCTTTTCTTAGGGATATATTTGGCTCCAGCCTCATATTCCCTTTCTCCATATCGGCATTTGAAACGCCAAGATACCTTACTATTTGCTGGAGTTTTTGGAGATATTCTTTTACTTCTTCGGCTGTTTCAAAATCCGGCTCTGTTACTATTTCTACGAGTGGAACGCCTGAGCGGTTAAAATCTATTAGTGTCACTTTTATTCCGTCAACAGTTTCATGTATAAGCTTTCCCGTGTCTTCTTCCATATGTACCCTTCTTATTCCTATTTTTTTCCCGTTTGAAAGCGTCATATGCCCGTTTATACAGAAAGGTTTGTCGTATTGCGAAATCTGATATCCTTTTGCCAAATCGGGGTAAAAATAGTTTTTCCTGTCAAATTTGGAAAATAGGGGAGTATCGCAGTTTAATGCCATGCCTATTTTTACACACCATTCTATAGCCTTTTTATTCGGGACGGGAAGGGCACCAGGTAATCCGAGGCAAACAGGACAGGTATGGGTGTTTGGTTCCTGCCCGAAATAATCGGCGCTGCAGGAGCAAAACATTTTTGAATTTGTTTTTAGTTCGACGTGGACTTCAAGTCCTATTATGGCTTTATATTTCATAATTGCGGTTTTAGCCTTCTCCAATCCTCGCCTTTGGTAATACTCTCGAATTCAAATGCTGTTGATAGAACTACTTCTTCGCCAAACTGCGGAGCAATTATCTGCATTCCGATGGGCAGTCCCGATTTCGATAAGCCTACGGGTATATTTATTCCCGAAAGGCCTGCTATAGAAGAAGGTTCTACTAACACGTCTGCTATTTCTCCAAACATCGAAGTGTCTTTTGTTGACCCGACGGGCAAAGCAAGCGAAGGGCTTGTGGGGGCTATTATTACGTCTACTTTTTCGAATGCTTTTTTGAAGTCATCGATTATTACGGTTCTTACCTGCTGAGCTTTGTTATAGTACTGGTCATAGTAGCCCGAAGATAGGGCATAGGTGCCGAACATTATTCTTCTTTTTGCTTCTTCCCCGAAATACTCCCTTGTGTTTCCGTATCTTATACCGTCATATCTGGCAAGGTTCGAGGAAACCTCCGAGCGTTGGATTATTGTGTAGACGTCTATTGCATATTTGGGGTCGAAAAGTTTTATATTTTCTATTTTTGCCCCCGCTTCTTCAAGTTTTTTTATAGCTTCTTTAACTTTTTCTTCTACCTCTTTATCTATGCCCGTTATAAAATATTCGTTGGAAATTCCGATCCTTAGTGTTTTTATGTCTCTTTTTAGTTGTTTAGAATAATCTGTTACCGGCTTTGGGGAAGTTGTTGCGTCCAGTTCGTCTTTCCCCGCCAATACCTCCAGGATTACTGCGCTGTCTTCTACGGTTTTTGTAATCGGCCCGGGCGAATCCAGGGAAGAACCCATTGCTATTACACCGTATCTTGAAACTCTTCCATAAGTAGGCTTTAATCCAACTACTCCGCACCAGGAAGCAGGCTGCCTTATGGAGCCTGCTGTTTCGGAGCCTATTGCAGCGATTGTCTGGTCGGCTGCTACGCTGCCCGCTGAACCCCCCGAAGAGCCACCTGTTAAGCGTTTTGTGTCCCAAGGGTTCTTACTGGGTCCAAAATCGGAAGTTTCGGTAGACGAACCATGAGCCCATGCGTCCATATTTGTTTTTCCCAATAGCACCATACCCGCATTTTTAAGCCTTTCTACAACAGTGGAATCGAAAGGAGGAATATATTCATTTAAAACTTTGCTCGAGGCTGTCGTTCTTACGTCTTTTGTTGAAAAATTATCCTTTACCGATAGGGGAATGCCCAAAAGAGGCAAATCAACTCCGTCCGCAATCGCCTTATCTGCTTTTTTGGCATCTTCAATCGCTGTTTCTTCCGTGACCGTAACAAAAGAATTTAACTTGGGTTCTAATCTTTTAATCTCCTCAAGACATGCATTTGTAAGCTCAAGCGAGCTGAATTCTTTCTTTCTTAATCCTTCCTTTGCCTGTTTTAAAGTCAGTTGGTTAAGCTTCATTTTCGAAAATTCCTTTTACCATAAACATCCCGTTGTGTTTTGATTTTGTATTCGATAATGCTTCTTCCTGGGTCAGAGAGGGTTTTGCAACGTCTTCACGTGTTACATTTTCAAGTCCTGTTACCTGACTCGTCGGTTCTATTCCATTTGTCTTTACGGTACTAAGACTCTCTACATGCTTTACGGTTTCTTCAAGCTGAATTTCAAATTTTTTCAGTTCTTCCGTAGACAGGGGGAAATTTGCCAGTTTTGCTATATGGGGCACGTTAATTTTCATTAGCTTTATTATATGGCAATAGAGAGCCTTTTAGCAATCGTTTTTCTTGCTTTTTCGGCTAATTCGTCATTCAGTTTTTCAAGACTTATTTCTTCCCCGTATTTTATTTCGAGAGCTTTTTTTATGAGGTAATCTGCGAGAAACGGGTTCTTGGGAAGAATAGGGCCGTGAAAATATGTTCCAATAGTATTTTTATAAACTGCTCCTTCTTCTTTATCTTTGTCGTTGCTTCCGAATCCTTTTAACACTTTTCCAAGAGGTACTATTGTTTTGCCTAAGACAGTTCTTCCTCCGTGGT
Organism: bacterium; assembly: GCA_021813145.1. Taxonomy (GTDB): domain Bacteria; phylum Patescibacteriota; class Microgenomatia; order Levybacterales; family UBA12049; genus JAKALS01. The sequence goes on along the minus strand of JAKALS010000002.1, from coordinate 55,674 downwards.
TTTCAAAACCGAGTAAAATTTTCTTTCCCCCGAAAATTTCTGTCTCTACCGCTATATTCCCGATAAGTCTTTTCCTCCCCGGATTTTCCGTATACATATCAAGTACTCCAAGCTGTTCCAGTTTATGTCCGTCAGCCGTTTTATAGTAATTGCCCAAATACTGAAATCCTCCGCAGATATAAAGGCCCGGAATTCCCTTTTCTATCGTTTCTTTTAGCGCATCTTTTTTTCTTTTTAGGTCTTTGGCTACAATTTCCTGCTGCGTGTCCTGGGCCCCTCCCATAAGAAGTAAGTCGCAGGATAAAAGGTCTTTTTCATTTGAATTAAGACCTATGCTTTTAATTTCGGCATTTATCCCTCTCCATAAGCACCTTTTTTTTATAACGGTAATATTTCCCGTGTCTCCGTACGTATTCATAAGGTCAGGATAAAGCCATCCGATGATTAAAGATTTTTGATTGCTGATTGCCGATTTCATAATATTTTCTTTCCTGTTAGAATCTTTCTTACTTCAAGCATTGCCGAATAAGTAGGAAGGATATATAAAGTTTCTCCTTCGGAAACTTTTTCAAGTACATTATTTATTGCCTCATCCAGATCTTCAAAATTTAGAGTTTTTAACCCCGCATATTTAAGCCTTAATGCCATATCATAAACTCTGTCTCCTGCTAAATTAATCGTCGTTTTTGTTTTTAAGAGGTTTTCAAAATCTATATCCCATATCCATGATATGTCTCTCCCGTCTGGGATTCTGTCATTTAAAACTATAAGCAGATATCCTGCTTTCAGGCTATTAATTGTCCTTAGTGATTCATTAAAACCGGTCGGATTTTTTGAAAGGAAAAGTTTGACTTTACGATTATCTATGTTAAGTTCTTCCTGCCTTCCAAAAGCAGGCTTAAAGTCTATCAGACCTTTTTCTATTGCTTCTTTTTCTACTCCGAGTTCTTGAGCGGTGAGGACGGATGCGAGAGTGTTATAGATGTTATAAATTCCCTCAAGAGGGTACGAGGGACTTTTATTCAGAGAAATTCGAGGTCTTTTAAGACCGCACGAGGGACATTCCCAAACTCCGATATGCGAAAAATAAAGCGGTTTAAACTCAAGAGTATGAGAACACCTGGGGCAAATACTAGAGTCGGCGGCGTATTGTGGAATATTTGTTTTAAAGGCGGGTTCATCGAGCCCGAAATATTTTGCATCTACGTCGGTTTCCATTCCGAGATAAGCAATTCTCGGATCGTCTCCGTTAAGAATAAATTTTGTTTTTCCTTTTAAGTCCGAATATATGCTTTTCCAGTTTTTATATATTGTATCCACCTCTCCGTATCTGTCGAGCTGGTCTCTGAATAAGTCGAGGGCAATAAGAAAATCGGGAGTTAATCTTGAGGCTACTTCGGAAAGGGCGCTTTCATCAGTTTCAAAAATTGCATAATCCTTATTCACTTTTCCGTTAGCTCCTGCTTCCATAATAAGGGAGGAAGCAATTCCGTTTAAGAGGTTTGCTCCGGATTTATTTGTTAAAACTCTTTTTCCGTCTTTTTCAAGAATTGACTCAAGTATTTTTGCCGTTGTCGTTTTGCCGTTTGTACCTGTTATCAGAATTATCTTTGTTTTAGATTTTTTAAGAATTTCTCCCGCAAAATCAGGATTAATATTAAGGGCAATATGGCCCGGCCAAGTTGAACCGTTTCCAAGATTTAGATAAACGCTTATAAAAGACAATAATTTTCCTGTAAGAATAAGGATAAGATTTAGCATTACATTTCCCGAAGAGCCTTAATGCGTTCTTCGATAGGCGGGTGTGTGTCGAAAAGGGATGCAAACCAGGATTTTGCCGATTTTCCTTTAAAGGGGTTGACTATAAAAAGGTGTGCCGTTGCGTTATTGGCGGTTTTAAGAACCGCAGGGTCTTTTGAGATTTTTTCAAGGGCGCTGGCAAGTCCTTCCGGATATCTTGTAAGAAGAGCTCCGGAAGCATCGGCAAGAAATTCTCTTTTTCTTGAAACTGCAAGTTGTATAAGGGTTGCTGCAATAGGGGAAAGTATTGCGAGAATTATTCCGATAACAAGAAATAATGCCTGGATATTGCTTCCTCTGTCTTCTCTGTCTCTCCCAAAACCTCCCCACCAGAGCTGGTTCATAAACAAATTTGCCAAAATAGCAACAAAACCTACCAGAATTGCTACAACACCCATAAGTCTAATGTCGTAATTTTTTACATGCGACAGCTCGTGAGCTATAACTCCTTCGAGTTCGACATCATCAAGTTTGTTTAACAGTCCGGACGTCACACATACCACGGCATGCTTGGGGTCTCTTCCCGTAGCAAAAGCGTTTGGGGAAGTGTCATTTATTATATATATTTTCGGCATCGGTAAACCGTCACCGATACAAAGATTTTCGACAGTTCTGAAAAGTTCGGGGTTATCCGATTTTTTTATTTCTTTTGCCCCGGACGTGGCAAGTACGAGCTTGTCGGAATAATAATAACTTCCAATACTCGTAATTCCCGCAAGAATAAGCGCTATTCCTGCCAAAGAAAGCCCGTAACCCATTGCCTTTGAGAATACATAGACGATGGTCGTAATGAAAACGACAAAAAACAGCATTATCAGCCATGTTTTTGTCTTATTTCCTGAAATAGACGAATATACCTTCATGGTCTTAGAAACTTACTTTTACGGGTTTTTTTTCTTCTTCCGTTGCGCCGAAAAATTCCGCAGGTTTAAAATTCAATATCCTTGCCAGAAAAACATTCGGAAATACCTGGAGTTTTGTATTGTAGTCCATAACAGTGCTGTTATAGAACTGTCTCGCATACGCAATTTTATTTTCCGTATCGGAAAGTTCATCCTGCAGCTCCATAAAATTTTGGCTTGCTTTAAGTTCGGGATAGTTTTCGGCAACCGCGAATATAGATTTTAGGGTTTGAGAAAGCTGATTATTTGCTTCGGCTTTTTCTCCGGCACTTTTTGCGGAGACAAGACTGGCTCTTTCTTTTGTTACCTTTTCAAAAAGCTCCCTTTCATGTTTGGCATAGCCCTTTACTGTTTCTACAAGGTTCGGGATTAAATCAGTTCTTCGCTTAAGCTGTACGTCTATCTGCGAGAATGCTTCTGAAACCCTCATTTTGGTTACTATAAAGCTGTTATAGAGATACCAGACAAGTCCGATAATAACAGCAACAACGATAATCAAAGTAATTGTAATACTCACAAACTCACCTCCTTCAGATTTTTAGCCATTCCCTGAATTCATTATACGACAAAGTATTTACTATGTCACTTTTAGTAGCCCAGCCTCTTCTTGCCATTTCCACGCCATATTTTTGAAGATACATTTGGTCTTTTGCGTGGCTGTCGGTGTCTATTACCATTTTAATTTTTCTGTTTACCGCTTCTCGGATAAGGGAATCCGGTAAATCTAGTCTTGTTGGCCAGCTGTTAATTTCGAGCGCCTTGTTATTCTTTATGCAGAATTCGAATATCTTTTCCCAATCAAGTTCGTAACCGGGTCTTTCATTTAACATTCTTCCGGTCGGGTGGGCAAGTATTTTCGCTTTTTTATGTGACAGTCCCTCGATTACCCTTTTTGTCATCTCGTCTTTTCTCATATTAAAAACACTGTGAATGGAAACAATTGTCCCATCCAGGGTTTCAAGGGTTTTATTATCAATTGCAAGTTGTCCGTTAGGTAGAATATCTGTTTCGAGTAATTTAAATATACGAATACTTTTATTGTCCGATAAAATATGTTCAATAGCTTCATTCCTTCTTGAAACCAATCCGTAAATTTTTTCTGGAGTATGCTTCGAAACGCTCGGATTGTGCTCCGCAAAGCCTACGTATTCGTAGTTAAGATCCTTTGCTACTGCAAGCATTTCCTTGAAATTATTTACTCCAAGGTCATGGCTTGGTTCTATCGGAAAACTTGAATGAAGGTGTAAATCTCCTTTTATATCCGAGAGTTCTATAATTTTAGGTAAATTTCCTTCTGCTGCCGACTCAATTTCCCCCGTGTCTTCCCTCATTTCGGGAGGAATCCATTCAAGTCCGATAGCTTTATAAAATTCTTCTTCGCTTGAGTATTGCGTTGATTTACCTGTCTTTGTATTTTTTATTCCGTATTCAGACAAAGACAGGCTTTTTTTCAGGGCAAATTCCCTTAAATGAACATTATGATTTTTGCTGCCCGTAAAGTGTTGAAGCAATGCTCCGAATCCCTCCGGCGGTTGGATAAGAAGATCAATCTGCTTTCCCCCTGAAGCTAAAATCGAAGAAGATACTGACCCTTTTTCGATAATCCTGTCAAGGTAAGGATATTTAATAAAATAATTAAGAACTGCTTTAGGATTTTTTGAAGCTACCGCAATATCTATGTCGCCGACAGTGGGAGAACTTCTTCTTAGGCTTCCGAGAGGCTCGGCCCTTATAACATCGGGAGATTTTCTTAAATAATCAAGCATTTTTTCGGCTACCTCCGACGCAAAGGGAAGAGTCATTCTGGTTGTTTTACCCGAGCCTTTTCTAAATTCCGCTATGGCCCTTAAAATATCACTCTGGGATTTTTCTCCGAAACCCGAAAGAGAAGCTATGCGTCCTTCTTTTGCAATTTTTTCTATGTCATCTATCACGGTGTCGGGGTTTTTAAGATTAAATTCCTTTACCAGTTTATATGCTTTTTTCGGACCGAATGAAGGAATGTCCAAGAGGGGGAACATGGCCTGAGGAATTCCGGAAAGTGCCCATTCGTAATGAGCTACTTTGCCTTTTTTAAAGAGTTCCTCAAGTCTCGACTTCAAGGTTACCCCTATACCCGGAACCTCATCAAGCTTGTCTTCCGCATAATAGTCCTTTAGTTCCGAAGTAAGTCCTTCTATTGCTTCCGCGGCTTTTTGGTAGGCGACTATTTGGAAGTAAAACTTTTTTTCGTCCTTAATAGTATAGGCAGCTGCTACGTTCCTTAATAATTTTGCGATTTCTTTGTTGCTCATGGCAAAAAAATCATAGCACTTCGGTCTTTGGGGCACAAGCAAAAAACCGTAATCAGGATTGACTATATCTGAGCAATTTGTTAGGATAATGCAATCTCAGTAAGTCTGGGGTGGTAGCTCAGTTTGGTTAGAGCGCTTCCCTGTCACGGAAGAGGTCGCGGGTTCGAGCCCCGTTCACCCCGCACCATACTAAAGTTCCTTTACCCCTGTCCGGAAAGGAGGACAAAGATGCCTAGAGCAAAAAAAACAGTCAGAAAAAGTTCTGCCCCCAAATCGGCTAAAGCTAAAAGCAATATTTTCCCTGAAGTTAAATGGGGAGAGTCCTATACAAGTTTATTTCTCGGAATTGTGGTAGTCGTTGTTGCGGCTATTTTGGTTTTCTCTTTTATTAAAGGAAGGAACCTTACTACGTCAACACAATCGACTTCAACGGCAACGGCAACGGCAACACCTGTTCCTACGCAAAGACAAGTAGGGGGAACAAAAATGCTTCCAAAGACCTATTCGGTAAAAGCGGGAGACGATCTTTGGAGTATTGCCGAAAAAATATACGGTTCCGGTTATAACTGGGTAGATCTTGCAAACGCAAACAAACTTAGCGATCCCAATGTTCTATTTTCGGGAACCAATCTTATTGTTCCCAATGTTAAAACAAGGGTCGTTACAAGCACTGTGCCTACAACTGTGACCCAGCCTTCCATAACAGGAGTAACTTATACCGTACAAAAAGGAGATTATCTTTGGGAAATTGCATTAAGAGCTTACGGAGACGGATACAAATGGGTTGATATTGCAAAAGCAAACAGCCTTGCGAATCCGGACATAATACATTCAGGAAATGTATTAAAGATCCCCCGTTAAGTTTAATTTCCCTTTTAAAGTTTAATACGGGCAGCTTAGAACTGCCGCAGTATTGTAGTGAATTATTCTAACAGAAATGGTAGAATCTATTCACGTGCGCGGGATTAGTACACCGGTAGTATGCTACCTTCCCAAGGTAGAGAAGCGAGTTCAATTCTCGTATCCCGCTCATAAAGTTTTCTTATTGACGTTCAATTTGCTATTTGGTATCATTAATCGTGCCCTCTAGTAATATTAAAAAGTTAAAATACATATTTGTTTCCGGAGGGGTGATATCCGGAATAGGTAAAGGAACTACCGCTGCATCCATAGCTCTTCTTCTCAAATCTGCGGGCTATAAAGTAACCCCCATTAAATTCGAAAATTATCTGAATCTTGACGCCGGGACAATAAATCCGATAGAACACGGTGATCCATTTCTGTGCGAAGACGGAACAGAGGCAGACATGGATATAGGAAGCTATGAAAAATATCTCGGAGAAAACATGGGAAGGGACAACTTCGTTACAATGGGACAGATTTATAAAACGGTTATAGACAAAGAAAGAAGGTTCGAATACGAAGGAGAAGACGTAGAGGCTATTCCTTATATAACTAATGAGATAATAGGAAGAATAGAAAATGTAGGCAAAGTAAAAAAAGCCGATATTGTAATAATCGAACTCGGTGGGACAGCCGGAGAATATCAGAACGTATTTTATTATGAAGCGTCAAGAATGATGACGTTAAAAAATCCGGGAGACGTAATCCATATACACGTAAGCTATGTTCCCACGCCCGGTCATTTAGGCGAGCCGAAAACTAAACCCACTCAGCTCTCCGTAAGAACGCTCAATTCCATGGGGATACAACCTGATTTTATAATTACCCGTTCTTTAAGATTTTTGGATGACAGGAGAAAAGACAGACTTGCCCTTTTTTGTAATATGCATAAAGAGGATGTAATCTCCAGTCCCGATATGAACTCGGTCTACGAAATACCTTTGGTTCTTAAGAAACAAGATTTGGATAAAAAGATAATCAAGAAGCTGGGGCTTAGAGTAAAAACGAAGGACCTTAAGGAATGGAATCAACTTATAAGTAGAATGAGAAAATCAAAAAAAGAAATCAATATAGCAATTGTCGGAAAATACTTCGGAACAGGCGAGTATCAATTAAGGGATTCTTACGCGGCGCTTTTCGATGCCATAGACCACGCAGCCTGGGAAACCGGTTTAAAAGTTAAAACCTTCTGGATTGATGCGGAAAAAATAGAATCCTTTGTAGCTAAAGCTTTGAAAGACAAAAAAGATGCTGATCAGGGGGTCCGTGAAGTATTGGGTGAACCCGATGGGATAATCGTTCCGATAGGTTGGGGCGAAAGAGGAGCGGAAGGGATGATAGAAGCCGCAAGTTATGCAAGAAAAAATAAAATTCCGTATCTTGGACTCTGCTACGGAATGCAGCTAGCTGCTGTGGCTTTTGCAAGGGATATTCTGGGATTTAAAGACGCGAACACAGTAGAAAACAATCCTAAGTCAAAACATGACGTAATTCATTTTATTCCGAGTCAAAAAGAACTTATGGAAAGAAGAGCTTACGGAGGAACAATGAGGCTAGGAGCCTGGGATGCAAAAGTCAAGAAAGGTACTAGAGCTTATGAAATATATCAAAAATATAATGCTTTTAAAAATAGGGATAAATCAATAATCAGCGAAAGACATAGACATAGATATGAATTTAATGATAAATTTGCAAAACAATTCGAAGATAAGGGGATGACTATAAGCGCGCGTTCGGTAATAGAAAACCTGGCAGAAATAATAGAATTACCAAAAAGTGCCCACCCGTTTTACTTTGGAACTCAAGGGCACCCCGAATACAAAAGCAGACCTTTGTCTCCTCATCCTGTTTTTGTAGAATTTCTTAAGGCGTCCTCTAAAACAAAATGATTGTCAAGGCGGGTTTTTTAAGATATAATATGCTTTATGTTAAACGCGGTTAATTTTGTTCCCGGAGATATTATAAGAGTTCACCAAAAAATAAAAGAAGGCGAAAAAACAAGGATTCAGATATTTGAAGGAGTGGTCTTAAAAATCAAAGGCAGAGAAGGGAATAAATCTTTCACGGTAAGAAAAATGGTAGGCGATGTGGGGATTGAAAGAATTTTTCCCGTAAACACGCCTAATGTTGAAAAGGTAGAGGTTAAAAGTCATCTTAAAGATAAAGTAAGAAGATCTAAACTTTATTACCTTCGAAAGAAAAAATAAATGGGGATTGTCCGAAAAGGTGAATACCTCGCATGATTCCTCCCGGGATTTCTAAAAGTCTAGGAATAGCTTTCTTATTGTAGAGGATAATACCGATATCGAACATGTGGAAAATATTACACTGTTTTAAGATTTCTTATTTGGTCCCTTAATATTGTTGCGGTTTCAAAGTCCAATTCAGCGGCCGCTTTTTTCATTTCCTTTGTAAGATTTTTAATCAGTTTTTCTTTTTCGTCGGGAAGTATCACTTCTTTTTTGCTTAGCGTTAAAAGGTAATTCATTTCCTCTTTTTCTTTTTGCTCTTCTACCAGCTTTGCCCGTACGGATTTTTCTATTCCCCTGGGAGTTATATGGTGTTTTTTGTTATAGCTAAGCTGAATTTCTCTTCTTCTTTCTACTTCCTTTATTGCAGCTTCCATAGAGCCGGTCATGTCGTCGGCATACATTATTACCTCCGCTTCCAAGTGTCTTGCAGCTCTTCCCATAGTTTGAATTAAAGATGTCCTGCTCCTTAGAAATCCTTCTTTATCGGCATCCAGTATCGCAACAAGTGATACTTCCGGAAGGTCCAGGCCCTCTCTTAAAAGGTTGATTCCTACGAGTACGTCGTATTCTCCCAGCCTTAATCTATCCAAAACGTCCTGTCTTTCCAGTGTTTCAATATCGGAATGAAGATAAGAAACTTTTATATCTCTTTCTTCAAGATAAGAAGAGAGTTCTTCGGCCATTCTTTTTGTAAGGGTAGTTACAAGGACCCTTTGTTTTTTGTTTACCCTTTTTGTAATTTCGCTTATTAAGTCTTCTATCTGTCCCTTTGTCGGTTTTACCGTAACTTTAGGATCTACAAGCCCCGTAGGCCTTATGAGCTGCTCTACAATGCCGTCTGTTTCTTTTGCCAGTGATATTTCATATTCGTCGGGCGTAGCGCTTACGTAGGTTATCTGGTTGACTCTGTGCACAAATTCTTCGTATTTTAAAGGCCTGTTGTCTAGAGCGGACGGAAGACGGAATCCGTATTCGATTAAGGTTTCTTTTCTTGCCCTGTCTCCGTTGTACATTCCTCGTATTTGCGGTACTGTCATATGCGATTCGTCGATTATTGTTAAAAAATCGGCGGAGCATTCTTTAAAAAAATTCAAGAGCGTGTAGGGAGCTTCGCCGGGTTTTCTCCCGTCGAAATATCTTGAATAATTTTCTATCCCGTTTACATATCCTACTTCCTGTATCATCTCAAGGTCATAGTTTGTCCGCTGCAGGAGTCTTTGGGCTTCAAGAAGTTTGTTTTGCTTTCGCAGTTCATAAACTCTTTTATCTAAATCGTTTCTTATTTTTGGAAAAACATCTTTGTAGGTATCGGGGTTTGTCATATAATGTTTTGCCGGATAGATTACCGTCCCTTCAATTACGTTTGTGATATCTCCCGTAAGAGGATTGAATTCGTAAAGTTTTTTTATAAAATTGTTCGAGATTTCAATTCTAAGTCCGTTGTCCAGATACGCGGGGAAGAGGTCTATGTTTTCTCCTCTTACCCTAAATGTACCTCTTTTAAAACCGTAATCATTTCTTTCGTATTGCAGGTCTGCCAGCCTTAAAAGGATACTTTTCTGGTCGATTTTAACTCCCCTTTGCAGTTCCATAACAAATTTTCCGTATTCAAGAGGGGAGCCAAGATTGTAAATACAGGAAACAGATGCGACGACTATTACGTCTTTTCTCGTTAAAAGATTTGTCGTTGCAGAAAGCCTGAGTTTATCTATTTCTTCGTTAATTTCCACTTCTTTTTCTATGTAAGTATCGCTTTGTGGAATGTACGCCTCCGGCTGGTAGAAATCGTAATATGATACAAAATAGCAGACGGCGTTATTGGGGAAGAAGTCCCTGAATTCCTGGTATAGCTGTCCCGCAAGAGTTTTGTTGTGGGAAATAATAAGAGTAGGCTTTTGAATATTTTGTATAACATTGGCCATGGTAAAGGTTTTTCCGCTCCCCGTAACGCCTAAAAGAACCTGGTTTCCGTTTCCTTTTTCTATGCTTTGGGTAAGTTTTTCGATAGCCTGGGGCTGATCCCCCGTCGGTTTAAAATCCGATTTTAGTTTAAATTTCATAATAAATTGTACTTAAATTGACTCTATATTTTATCATAAGCTGGGTATCATTAAAACCCGGATGATTATGTCTGAGTCAGTTTGTCTTCTTGACAAAGTTCTAATAATTTTCGTATAAAATAATAGTATGGCCGGTGTCTTGTATCGAAAAGAAAGAGAAGTTTTGGAATTCCTTGCCCAATTTCAAAGGCAATACGGATATTCTCCTACACTGGCTGAAATAGCAAAAGCAACGGGACACAAAAGCAATTCCACGGTTCATACACTTATACGCTCTCTTGTCGAAAAAGGATATGTACAAAAAGTAGACGGAAATACAAGAGTCCTTAAGATAATAGACGAAAAAGTAACCTTATCGATGCTTGGCAGCGAACCCGCGATAGAGCTTCCTTTAATGGGTTTTATTGCCGCCGGACAGCCTTTGGAGCCGCATACGGATCCCAACGCGTCTATTTATGTTGCCGCTAATATGATTTCAGGGGGAAAGACCGCTTACGCACTTCAGGTAAAAGGAAATTCAATGATAGAAGAAGGTATTTTTGACGGAGACTATGTGGTAATAGAAAGAGTAAATGTTGCCGATAACGGAGATATTGTGGTTGCCATTGTCGACGATAATCTGGCGACGCTTAAGAAGTTTTACAGGGAAGACGGCAGAGTCGTTCTAAAGCCCGCTAACTCGGAAATGGAGCCTATTTATCCAAACTCTTTAATAATCCAGGGGAAAGTAGTAGGGCTTGTAAGAAGATTCCAGTAGTTATTTTCTTCGCAGTTTTACAATCTTGAGTTTATAATTAACATACAAAGCTGCCGCTATCAAAATTAAAATTACTATTACAAGTTCGAATCTTCTAAAATATCCCCCTAAAATATTCCATTTGCTTCCGAGGTAATATCCTACGGACGAAACGGCTGTTACATATACGATTGCGCTCAGAAGGTTTGCGATTATGAATTTTACAAAATTTATTTCGGTTATACCTGCGGCAACGGAAATAAATGATTTTATTCCGGGAGTCATTTTGCCTACGAAAACAAAAGGCGCTCCCCATTTTTTAATCCAGCCTGTTGCTTTTTGATAATCGTGCTCTGTCAGAAGGATAAATTTTCCGTATTTTTTAATCAGATTAAGAATTAATGCCTCTTCCAAAAAATATCCGACTCCATAACCTATCGCCGAACCAACCAAATCACCCAATATTCCCACAATTATCACAAAGGTTAAGGATAAATGTCCCTGATTGGATAAAAATCCGGCGAATGGAAGCGTTACTTCGGAAGGAAAAGGAATTGCAGCGGCATTGAGTATCATCAGAAAAAATACTCCAAAATAGCCTGAGGATTGGATTAGATGTATAATAAAACCTGAAAGCTGTCCAAGCATATTTTTATGGGCGCCTTGTACATTGTATCAACACCGATCGGGAATTTACAAGATATAACATTAAGAGCCATTGCCGTTCTTGGTGAAGTTGATTTTATACTTTGTGAAGACACCAGGACCTCTTCGGTTCTGTTAAAAAGTCTTAAAGAAAACTTCCCGGATTTTAAAAATAAGGCAAGACTTGTCTCTTATTATGAGGAAAATGAACAGCAGAGGATCCCCGAAGTGCTGGATCTTTTAAAAAAAGATTTTAGCTTTGCGCTTATCTCGGATGCAGGCACTCCGGCAATCTCCGACCCCGGATTCAGGCTTATAAGAGAGTGTGTAAATTCGGATATTAAAGTGGAATCAATTCCCGGACCCTCTTCCGTGCTTGCGGCGCTTACGTCATCCGGGCTTCCGACGGATAAATTCATGTTTGTAGGTTTTCTTCCAAAAAAACCCGGCCACAGGAATGAGGCGCTTAAGAAAATGAAACAGACTTTGGAAATTCTTCCGCAGACGGTAATATTGTTCGAGTCGCCATTTAGAATAAAACAGACTATGGAAGAATTACAGGAAGTTTTTGGAGATATAGAAGTTGTGCTTGCCAGAGAGCTTACAAAAATGCACGAAGAAATAAGGCGTGGAAAAATTACCGAATTACAAAAGCATTTTGAAAAAACAAATCCGAAAGGGGAGTTTGTCGTCCTTTTTAATTTAAAGTGATTTGATTTCTCTTTCTATCTCCAAAAGCCTGTTGTATTTTGCGACTCTTTCTCCTCTTACTGGAGAGCCGAATTTTACATAATCCGAAGAAACGGCAACGGCAAAGTCTGCTATAAAGTCGTCGTTAGTTTCACCGCTTCTGTGAGAAACGATAATCTTGAGTCCCATTTCTCTTGCCACCTCAACTACCGCAAGAGCTTCGATTACGGTTCCTATCTGATTGGGCTTTATGATTATCCCGGTTATAGCCTTCTTGTCCAGAGCCATCTGGAGCCTGTACGGATTTGTTGCGGTCAGGTCGTCTCCCACAAGAAGTGTTTGCTGTGAAAGTTGTGAATAAAGGTTCGACCAAGAGCTCCAATCATCCTCCGCGAGAGGGTCTTCAAGATATAAAAGGTGAAATTCTTTATTGATATCCTGATAAAACGAAATCATATCGCTGCCCGACATAGGCATTGTCTTATCTTTAATATGGTATTTTCCTTCGGTAAAAAGGTTTGTTGCGGCAACGTCAAGGCCGAGGAAAACGTCGAATCCAAAACGGAAAGATGTAGTATCAATTGCGCTTTTTAAAAGATTTAATCCGTCCTTATTGCTGGGAAGCTTCGGTGCAAATCCGCCTTCGTCTCCTATAAGAGTTGTTAAGTTATTCTGTTCCAGAGTTTTTTTAAGGGATTGATATAAAACATATATCATGTTTAAGGATTCGCTGTAACTTTTTGAGGAAGCGGGAATCATCATAAATTCCTGAAAGTCTATATTTTCGCCCGCGTGTTTTCCGCCGTTTAATACATTAAAAATCGGTGTAGGGATTTTAACAGGAGTATTTCCTTTTTGAACAAATTCCCTAAGATATAAAAATGTAGGCAAAAGAGAGCTCTTTGCTGCGGCTTTGGCAACAGCCATAGACACCGAGAGTATAGCATTAGCCCCAAGCCTTCCTTTATTTTGCGTACCGTCCATTTCTATCATTTTTTTGTCGATTTCGGGTTGTTTTGTAGCTTCCATTCCCAAAAGCGCGGGCGCTATTACGTCCTGGACACTTGCTATTGCCTTTAATACTCCGTTACCTTGGAAATGATTTTCGTCGTGGTCCCTTAATTCGCTTGCCTCGTAGTTTCCAACCGACGTACCGCTCGGACACGAAGCTGTCCCTATTTTCCCGTCATTAAGCATTACGGTTGCTTCTACGGACGGAATCCCTTTTGCATTTAAAATTTCTCTTGCCGATATTTGTTTTATCTTTGCCATATTAAGTTATTATTTTCTTCTCAACTTCCCTTATGAGTTTTCTTGTATGATCGACCGCATCGGGGGATACCGATACACTTGTTACGCCCCATTCGACAAGTTTTTCAACAAGGGAAGGATAGGTAGATGCGGCCTGTCCGCATATAGAAGCCGTGATTGCGTGTTTATGAGCAGTTTTTATTATGTGCTCTAGTGCCCATAAAACTGCGGGATTTGTTTCGTTAAACTCCGGAGCTACTTCATCATTGTCCCTGTCGGTTCCCATCAGAAGCATTGTCAGGTCGTTGGATCCAATTGAAATACCGTCTATTCCGACATTTATAAATTCGTCCAAAAGTATTACATTAGAAGGGATTTCTACCATCATCCATAATTTAAAACTGGGTGTACGCTGCAATCCCGAAAGATTTATTAATTTTTTTACTTCTTCAAGTTCCTTTACCGTTCTAACGAAAGGAAGCATTAGCCATAAATTTTTAAGGCCCATTTTATTTCTTACTGTTTTTATAGCATCGAGTTCAAGTTCAAAAACTTCGGGGTCGTGTATATATCTGTAAACCCCTCTGTATCCGAGCATCGGATTAGGCTCTTCCGGTTCAAATTCGCGTCCTCCTATTAAGGCCCGGTATTCATTGGTCTTAAAATCGGAAGCTCTGTAGACAACAGGTCTGGGGTTGAATGCTTTACAAAACATCTCCAAGTCTTCAGCGAGTTTCTCTACAAAAACGTGTTTTTTACCTTCTCTTATGAGTTTTTTAGGATGTATGCCTATTCCCGCCATCATGAATTCCGCCCTTAAAAGCCCTACGCCGTCTACGTTTTCGTGCGATATTTTTTCGGCAAGTTCAGGCTCGGCAAGATTAACGTACACTTTTGTTGCCGTTTTAATGAATTTAGAAGGATCAACGACATTCACGTTCATATTCGACGTAAGGTGTCCTCCTTTATAAATTTCTCCTTTTGTTCCGTTGACCGTTACAACCTCGCCTGTTTTAAGGGTTTTCGTTGCTTTTTCCGTTCCCACAACAGCCGGAATACCGAGCTCTCTTGAGACGATTGCAGCATGCGAAGTCCTTCCTCCGCTGTTTGTTACTATGGCAACGGCCTTTTTCATTGCAGGCACATAATCCGGATTTGTCTGGGGAGCGACAAGAACTTCTCCCGGCAATATCTTTCCGATTTCTTTTGCGCTTTCTATTACTTTAACGGGCCCCGCCGCGATTCCGGGGCTGGCAGGATCGCCTTTTAATATCGGAACTCTCGAGGTATTTTCTATTTCCTGCGTTTCTTTTCTCGACTGTTTTTTTTCATTTACTGTCGTTACCGCCCTAGTCTGTACCAGATAAACTTTACCTTTTTCTATGGCCCACTCGCTGTCCTGGGGAAAATAGTAGTGCTTTTCAAGCCTTAGTCCCAGTTTTGCTAATGTAAGAATTTCCCCATCCGTTATTTTTTGTCTCTTGCCCTGCGATTCGGTTAGTTTTATTTCCTTATCCTTATTGCCCGATTTCTTCAGCATTTTCTTTTGCAGAGAAGGCCTTTTTACAAGTATCGATAAATCGCTTTTTCGGACTTCGTAATGGTCGGGGTTTTCGATTCCCCCCACAATAAGTTCGCCAAGTCCATAAATAGCTTCTATTATAATTTTAGACTTATCGTTCGTTACAGGGTCAATCGTAAACATTATTCCGGACTGTTCCGATTCGACCATTTTCTGTACCACAAGAGCGATTCCTACTTTCATATGGTCATAGTGCTGTTGATGTCTGTAGAAAAGAGCCCTGGCATCAAAAAGGGAAGCATACCCTTCTTTTATTTTCTCAAGAAGAACCGCCTCTCCCTGTACATTAAGATAAGTTTCCTGCTGTCCCGCAAAAGAAGCGTTTGCAAGGTCTTCTGCGGTCGCCGATGACCTCACGGCAACAAGGGAATCGTTAAAAGCATTTCCGAGTTTACTGTAGGAAGTGAAAATATCTTTCACTATTTCATCGGGAATTTTTCCCTCGATTATCACTTTTTTAATATGTTTGGAAACCTGATTTAAGGAGTCGGGATTCTCAAAGTTTGCCGTTTCTAAAAGGTGTCTTATTTTAACCGAAAGGTTGTTGTCTTTTATGTATTTATAATAAGCCTGCGCAGTTATAATAAATCCGTTAGGGACAGGAAATCCCGCCTGTGTCATTTCTCCTAAGTTTGCGCCTTTTCCTCCTACCAGTTGTACGTCTTCTTTATCAACCTCATTAAACCATGCTACATACTTGGATTTGGCAGTCATATTACTATTATTGGAACTTTTAAGCCTTTTTTGCAAGGGGAGTACTCTTATTTTTTCAGTTGGTCTTTAAAGTAATCTACCCATGGAATAAGGCTTGGATCTTCTTTGTAAAGCAATGAAAGAAAAAGGGAGAGATACCCTCCAAAAGACAAAACATTGAGCATTTGTGCCAATTTACTGTCTCCTTTTATATCGTATTCAAGAACCGAAAGGCCATTCTTTTCTATAACGTCCTTCGTAAGACTCACCCTCTTTTGAATTTTCTCGGAATAAAGGGCAGAATTGAAAAATAAAGCAACTATATCTTTTGTCGGATATTTTAACCCTTCCATTAAATGGTGATTCAGTTCCGGAAGAACCGCAAAATCGGAAAAACTTTTTGCGGTTTCGTTCATTTGGTTTCTTGCAATATGAGCATTTCCTTCCAAAAACTCCGCGGCAATTATTAACGGTATTTTATTTTGCAGTAACGGGGCCATCCGTTTGGCTTCCGATTTTATATTGTCGGTTTCGGTTTTTAACAGATTTATCGCATCCCGCACTTCGGTTTCGGGAAGTTCGACAAGACCCATCTTCCCAAATACCGCAAGCGTCCCGAAGGCTATATAACCCGTTCCGAGGCGTGGCTGTCCCGAGGGATTAAATTTCGGACCGAAAATATAATGGGGATAATTTCCATTTTTAAGGAAAGTTTCCAATTCTCCTCCGCTTGTAAGGCCTGCTATGGCACAGTTTCTCTCAACCGCCTCTTTTGCGCAGGAGAGTGTTTCTTCGGTTGTCCCCGAATAGCTCGTAAGAAAGACAAGAGTTGAAGAATTTGCAAAAGCTGGAAGATGATAGTCATTAACGACTGTTACTGGAACCTTCATAGAATCTGAAAATAGTGCCTTAAGTACATGTCCGCCATAAGACGAGCCTCCCATTCCGCAAATGACGATATTTGCCGGCTCGAGAGTAGGAAGGGGAAGTTTGTTCACATCTTCGAAGACTTGCTCGCATTGACTTGCTAGCATTTCGGTAGAACCGTAAACATTCTTAGGGTCCAGTTTTTTTATTTCTTCGAGATTATTTAAGTCCGTCATTTTTTTGCAATTGATTGTATGAAATTTTTTAACTCATTAAATTTCTGAGCGGTTAAATCTTTGTCGTAAGATTCGACGTTTAGCCTTAATAACGGCTCCGTATTGGAAGTTCTGACATTAAACCTCCAGACCGGATTATCGTACGATACGGAAACTCCGTCCAGATCCCAGAATTTACCGTCTTTATATTTTTCTTTTAATGCATCCAGTATCTCTTTTGAATTTGATACCTCAAAGTTTAATTCTCCCGACTCGTAACTTCTTCTTAACATTTCGACCACTTCGGATAAAGTTTTCTTTTCTTCGGTCAATACCTGCAGAATTATTAATATTATCGGCATATTTGATTCGGAATTTCCGTTTGTTCTGAAAAACATATGTCCCGAGGACTCGCCCGCAAATATTCCGCCTGTTTTATTCATCGCTTCCGTGATATATGCATGTCCAACTCTGACTATTTCCGATTTTCCGCCGTATTCTTCTACTATTTTTTGCGGTCCGAGAATATCCCTGATATCAAAATAAATTAATTCTCCAGGATATTTCTTAAGCAACTCTCTTGCAACAATGGAAGTTATGCTGGTCGCAGGGACTATTTGTCCTTTCTCGTCTATAAAATACAATCTGTCTCCGTCCCCGTCGGTAGCTATTCCAAGATCCGCTTTTTCATCTATTACCCTTTTTTGCAAGTCCCTAAGCGTTTCGAATTTGAGTGGGTTTGGCTCATGCGCGGGAAAATTTCCGTCAAGTTCGAAGTTCATCTTTATTAAATCGGCAGGTACTTTTTCGAACAATGCCTCTATATATTGCGCCCCCATTGCATTTCCCGGGTCTGCAACAATTTTAAACTTTTTCACCTCGGGATTTCCGAGTAAATCAAGAGTTGTTTTAACTTCATCCTCCAGGATACCCGTCTTTGCAGTTACTTTTCCCTTTTGGGTGGGTGTAAATACAATTTCCTGTTGGGCCAATTTCTGGACTTCATCCATGCCTGTAGGTTTTCCTATTTTGATAAGTCCTTTAGGCGTGCTTTTTACGAATTTGAGGCCATTCCACTCTTTAGGATTATGGGAAGCGGTTATTTGGATTCCACAATCATATTGGTAGTGAAATACGGCAAAATAGAATGACGGAGTGGAAAGCTGACCTGCATCTATAACGTCCGCGCCCATTTCCACCAATGTTTTCTTGGCGATTTCAAAGAGTGCCGGACCGGAAATTCTCATGTCATAAGCAAGAAGAATTGTGGGTTGGGATTTGCCTATGGATTCATAAAAAAATTTATAGATAGCTTTCACGATCTGACCTATGTTTTCTTCATTTATTTGAGTAGGATATATTCCGCGGATATCATATGATTTGAAGATTTTAGGGTCTATATTCATTCCCTAATCTTATAAGCCGAGGAGAAAAAAGTCAATGGCTTGAGGCAGGTTAAATGAAGATTTCCCCGTTTTTTGCTCCATGTCTATAAGATAAAGTTTATTGTAAATTTCTCTGAGTTTTTGTTCTCCAAATAATGAAACTTGTCTTTTCAGTTTTGTAATCTGCCAGGGGGCAAGTCTTTTTACTTCGTCTATCTTCTCATTCGAGTTGATATCCGAAACGGCCAGAAGTAGCCTGAATTGCCGTATAACCATGTAAAATATAAACTCGGGTTCCATTTCTTGTAAGAGCAGGTGAAAAAGTTTTATCGAAGTTTTGTCCGAAGGTTTTATTCCGTCGAGAAAATTAAAAAGGTTTTGAGGTACTTTAAACAATCGGACAACCGGATTTTTTACGGAATTCAAGTCCGTTTTCGAAAGCTCCGTGTTTTCCCAAAATACAATATTTGCGCTTTTATTATTTTGGATAATTTCGATTATCTTTTTAAATTCAGGATTGGCTTTTTTTGAGGAAAAGAAATTTTCTATAAATATATTCTTTTCTTCGTTAAAAAGTGAACCTCCCTCCAGGCTTTGTAAAAGCTCGGAAAGAGAAAGTTTTCCTCCTTCAAAAATAACAGGATTTTTTGTTTTTTGTCTTTCCGATAAATAGTGGTTTCGCGACGTTGAAAGGTCGTCTCCGTGAATTATGGTAATCATTTATTCCTCGGTTATTTTTTTATATTCCTTAAATAATTTTACCACCTGTGTTTCCAGTTTTCTGTTTCTTGATCTGTGGGGGACAAGGGCGCCGGAAAAATTTCTTGGAATATGCAGGAGCTCGTGTATAAGAACCTGTTTTTTTCTGTCATCGTCCAATTTGTCGTAGTATTTTGAAAGGACTTCTATCACGTATGAGGGCTCGATACCCAGAGCATCCTGAAAGATTTTAGGGAACGTCCAAATTCTTGCGTATGAACGGGATTTCGAACCGAAAGTTCTGTAACAGAAGATTCTTTTTGGGTCTATATATTCAAGTTTTAACGTTTTGATTATATGCAATATGTCTCTTTTTACTTCTTTCGCTTGCTCCCACTCCAATGTTTTAGCTTTTGTCTTTTTCATTTTCACTTTATACTTTATAACTTTGTCTAGGTATGTTTATCTGCCACATAAGAAGCTCCATAAGCCTCTGGTTTGGTTTTTGCGACAAATCCGTTTCCTGTTACCATTCCTACTACTTCTTTTATCATTTCCCTTGTGTCTCCGTGTTCGCCGACATCTACATGTATTTCCAGATTATAATTGGGAGAATGGCCGTTAAGGCCTTTCCTTAATAGCGGTACAAAGGATGTGGCAAAATTAAGCGAGGTAAGTGTCTCGGCATATATTTTCTGCCTTAACGTATGAATATTTTTTATGTCTTTCCTTATCCAAAAGTATTTGCCGCCGAAACCTTTTCTGTGAATGAGAATTGCTGTGACAACATTTATTGTTTTACCGTCGGAAGGTTTTCTTTTTTCCCCGTTTTTTTCATGCGAATCCGTACCTATAACAAGGCTGTATTCGGCGTCAGGATCTTCCTCGAGGAACTCCTTTATAAGGAGAATAATTTCTTCGATTCTCAAAACGCCGTGAGTAATACTCTGAAAGGACTGTTTATCCAAATCGATGCTATCCATACCTTTTTGTGTATTATTATCGCGAAGTCCCATGCTTTTTTGCTGGAAAAGGAGACAGGCCAAAATTATACCATAATATCTAAATTTTTAGAAGCCATTTGAAAAAAGTTTTTGCGGCCTTTGATACAGTGGCGGTATAGTTTCGGGAAGCATTTGAGTTAAAACTTTCCGTCGGAAGCGCGGGACTTATTACATCCGAAGGTGAAGACAGGGGATAGTTATTAAGTTCCGGTTCGCCTTTTATTTTCGGAAGTTTTTGTAATGCGGTATATTTTTGCGACTGGCCATCACCGCTCAGAAAAGAAAATTGTTGAAAAGGGCCGCTTTGGGCGTCCAGTAGGAAAGGTGTTACTGCAACTACTTCTTTTTGGTTCCATATAGAACTAAAAGATGTCGTGTAATAGTTTGCTTGAACCGATTCGGGAATTTGATTATCCGTCCATCCGGTTTCGGTTATGAATACGGGAAGGGTTTTATTTCCAAGATAAGAAGCAAGATTTTCTTCGTATTTAAAGCTTGAAACTCCCTCATAGCCGTAGGAAAGAGGAGGTTGGGAAAACCCCGGATTTGGATAGGAGTGGCTTCCGAGGCCGTCTATTTCACCGAAAATTCCGGGTACTGCCTGATCCATCTCCCGCATAAAAGTATATTCGTCTATGGATTGTCCCGGAACGTTCGCAGCGGCATTATCCAGTCCTGCAGAAATTATAAAAAAATCACTGTTTCTTGCTTTGAAAATTTTGGTAGCATAATCGAGGATTTGGGCGTATTCCGAAGGGTCCGGAGTTCCTCCCCATTCGTCGCCTCTATTCGGTTCGTTAAAAATAACAACGTATCTGTTTTTCGTAGGCCAGTTGAGCGAATCCAGGAAATTGGCAAAATCCAAAACGTCATAATCCGAAGGTTTTTCCCAGGAAATTTTATTAAAATAATCCCCGTCCGTGGCGAGCCGTATTATGGGTATTAGGTGGTACTTCCTTGCGTTGTCCATAAACGATTGCCACTTTTGAAGGTCCATATCCGACGCCTGTATAGGGATTGTTACATAACCCCAGTCTCCTCCCGAAGAATTTACGAGTTTTGCGGCATCCGCAAGTTCGCTCGGAAATAATATGTGTATCCCAACAATATTGTTAGGTTTTGAAGTCGGATCGTAAATAGCATAGGATTTAACGGAATAATTAAAGATGAAAAAAAGAATAAAAGATAATATGAGGAAAAATCTGAATAAGGATTTCATATAAGAGCTTTAATTTTACACCAACCTAAAGCTGATTTCTACCTGACAGAGGTTCTTATGTTGATATGTTTTCCGTTTACCGACCAGTCGAACCCCATATGCCCCTGCCAATCTCCGTTCATCCAGGAAAGGTCATAAGAAAGGTTTCCCGTCATAGTATCTTTCAAAAGCTCTCTCGGAACCATTTTAAAAAGGAGAGTATTATCAAATCTAATAGGCAGTTTTAGCGTCTGTGCGGTTTTTGGAGTAGTATCGAATATGCTCGCGGTTTTTTCCTTATTTCGGTACATGCTTATTAAATCCAGCTCGGCCCATGTTTTCGTTGTTGGCTTTTGTCCTATTTCTCCGAGGCTCATAAAGATTATATCTCCCGTGTCTAAATCGTATTTTACCGTAAATTGATGTTCATCAACTTTGGAGTTTGCAGTAAAAATTTTTCTGTCCGGGCTTATGTTTACGGAAAAAAAGTCTCCTTTTCCGTTTAAAAGACGTATGCTTTCTACATTGGCGGGCATTTGTTCTTCCGAATATAAAACGACTTCCGCTTTAAGATTTTTTTCCGGATAATCCAGAGAAGGATAATCTCTATAGTATTGTCTTATTGTTTTAATATAAGGTCCTTTGTTGTCCTGCTGTCTTGCTACAAAAAAGTTTTCGGGAATTATAGTAAGTCTTTCTTTTGCATTTCCGAAAGGTCTCTGGCTAAATACGAATTCGGTAAACGGGTCTTGAGTGGGGAATTCCTGTGCCATAAGGAGATTATATCATTTTCTTGCTTTTTTCCCTTGCAACTTATATAAATTTAAGCAGCCAAAGCAAATGATATGCCGCCGGACGAAGCCTTAAACAATATCAGGGCTTCCATTGACAGCATGTTCAATGAGTCGGCAAAGCAGACGTAATAAAATTGCCCGCAAAAAAACCCCTTACGGGGCTTTTTCGGGGTGATCAACTAAAAAGCTGATCTCCTGCCTTTTGAAACTTACGTTTCTGAGGTATGCGTAATATATACCTGCAATTAAAAAATGTCAACTGAGATTATTTATATCAAATAATAGCAAAATAAAAATTAATGGATTTCCTATTTTTAAGTGTTAAAATAATGCCATGAGAGGTCCTGAATTATCAGTAAGTTTAGGCAAAGAAATTAATTACAAAGGAAACAGAATAATCGTAATGAAGGATTGGGTTGAAAGACGCAAAAAACCGGACAATACGGATATTCATGAAGCTACACATGGCTATTTGGCAAGAGTCAGGGGTGTCGGAGTAAGAAATATGGAAAATAGAGGAGACGGAGTAAATACTCTTGGTTCTACGGAGACTGACAGAAGTGATATTGTTGCAGCAGTAGGGCCCGAGGCAGACGGATTAAGCGGTACCGGACACGATTTAAGAATAGCAGCCATACTAGGAAATGTAGAGAGCGCAAAAGCAACAGCAAAATCAATCATAAACAACAGCAGGGAAGAAATATACGAGGTTGCCTCGGCGCTTGCGGAAAAAGGAACAATGAACGGCGACGAAATAGATGATGCAATCGAAAACAGCAGAAAGAAAAAAAAAGGAGAAGCAACCCTAACGATAATTAACCCGGATGGAACGGAAAGGACAAAGAAAGTTGATCTTCTGGAAGAAACGGTAATGGTTCCGGGGGAATGGATACAGCTTCCAAGAACAGCATAAAATAGCACCCCAAATGTTTCAGAATTGGAACCAAATCTAAAATATTTTAGAACAATGGAAAGCATTTTTAATCCTGACCTGAAATCTTACAACTTAACTACTAATGAGGAATGGAAATATCTTAAGAAATTATCTTTTACCAAATACTTGCTCAATTGTTCTTGTTCCTTGAGGATACTCCACAATTACTTGACCTAGTTTGTAACCAAATCCTGGAGCAACCACAGTAGTTACCGGTTTAAACACATTCCAATCTGGACCTGAATTAACCAATTTTCTGCCCAAAGAAAGAGCTGAGTTCCCCTCTGCGGGTCCAGTATAATACCTTCTAATGGCATCTATTGGTAATCCTTCCGGGGGTAAGGGAAATAGCTGTCTTCGTTTGGCTGTTTCCATATTTCCAACAGCACCAGAGCTTCTCCACTTTTCCCACATTCTTGAACTTCTTACCTTACTTTCGTTCATATCTTTGGTTTTACCATAAAAGGAGGCAGACGTCAATACTATAAGACAATGTACCGCGTGCGGGAGTCGAACCCGCGATTTGGTGGCTGAAAACCACCCGTCCTGGGCCACTAGACGAACGCGGCAGGAGTTCAATTATATCTTAAGTTCAAATTTATGGCAACAATACTTATTATTTGAACCTTTTTCTAACTCCTTCGACCAGATCCTTTGCAGTACCCTGACCTCCGAGTCCGAAAGCAATTCCGCCTGCAATTGAAAGCATTGCCACGAGACCCGTAAAGAGAATTCTTATAAGGTCGGTTGCAACCCCAAGCTGGCTTAATACCGCAAGAATTACAAATACGTTAATAGCCCATCTTGTTATTGTTGCAATAGCATTGGATGTCTGCGCATCGATTCCTTTTGTTGAAGCAAGTATCACATCATATGCAAGTCTTGCAAAAACAAAACCTATTAATGCGATTATCGCCGCGACGAAAACGTTTGGTAAGTACAAAAGGAATTCGTTAAGGACTGTAATTATCTGGGGAAGTCCCCATACATCGGCGGTTGGAATTAAAAAGACGATTATTACAAACCATCTGATTATTTCAGCCAGAATGTTTGTCCATGTGAATTCGTCCTTTAATTCCGGTACTCCGTATCTTTTAAGATAATTTTCTATCTTTAAAGCCTTAAAGACTCCGACAATTACCTGTTTTAATACTGTCGCGATGATTATGCCGATTAGAAGAATTACAAGTCCGGCAACGAATTTAGGAATAAAGTTAGCAATACCTAACAGGGCATTGTTTAGGGAGGTTGCTACTATTTGGCCTATGTTTGGCATCAGTTTTTCACCCCCTTCCTGTCCTCGCAACCTGGCGCATTAACGCTGGCTGACGGGACTTTTATTTACATAGTGTATAAATAATTATAAAAAATTGTCAAGTAAGAGGAAAGTAAGAATGTCTTGTAATGGTAGGCCGTGCTTGATATAATCTTTTTGGCTTCTAGATTCTAGTTTCTACTTTCTAGTTGGGCCGGTAGCTCAGTGGTAGAGCAGGAGCCTTTTAAGCTCTTGGTCGTGGGTTCGAATCCCTCCCGGCTCACTCATTTGTTCCTAAGTATGCCTCTTTAATCCAGGAGAGAAATTCTTTGTCTATATCTTTTTTGGTTTTTATTTCCGTATAATTCATATAGTATTTCGAGAACAGATTATAGTTTTTAAGTATTCTTTTGCTTTTTATTTTTCTTGTAGTCCTAAAATCCATTCTAATCCTATCTTTAAGTGCCCATACTCCGGAGAAGGTATAGTTACTTATAAGATGAATACAGCAGGGGAGAGAGTCTATCTTTAGAGGTCCGATATTAACTTCGATTTCTTTTTTTAAGTTTTCAAAAATTTCTTTTGAATAAGGCTTGTTTTTAAAATGATTTTCAATAGGATAAAAAACACAGGAATGAACCTGGTTTTTACTTCTAAATTCTCTTTTGCATTTTGGGCAACTCCATAAATTACTTTTCATAGCAGTATAACTCACTTTATGAGTGGCACCGGTTCACCTGAATAGACAACATGATTGCTTCTCTTCCTTGGCAATGTAACTATCATCAACGAAAAGCTTTTTTCGAAGATTTGGGGGTTATGAACTTCTTTCATGTCCTGGGAATTTGTTCCGCCTCTTATTCCACAAAACACTTTTCCTTCATCAAAGCGGATATGAATTGTTCTTCTGTATAATCTGGATATAGCAATAATATTACCCATAATATAAACATCGTTTTCTTCGAATACTGCCGTATGTGCTGCGAATTCGTTATTGCCGAATTTTGTTTGGACGAATCTTTTTAATTCCCGCGGTAAATCAAGCCCCGATTCCGCATCAAAAGCGACTATTCTTAACGGGTCAGTGTGTAGTTCTCTAGTTTTTTCTCTTAACTTAAAATAATCGCTAAAAGATTGTTTATAAGACCAGGTAGAAATTTTTACTTCTGTTGGCGCAAACTTTTCAGTCATGATGGGGAATTATATCACTTAAAAATTGAGGTTAATGTGACTATTTTTACTTTGAGGTTTTGAGCCAGGGTTTGCTTTCTTCCCGTCCCGATTCCGATACGAGGGCAAACTCGGCTCTCTTCTGAAAATCTTCTAAACTTTGCGCTCCGGCATAAGTCATTGCGCTTCGTAGACCGCCCATAAGGTCGTTTATTACGTTTTCCACAGGTCCTTTTGCAGGAACTTCTATGGAAACTCCTTCGGCTGTTCTGAATTCTCCTGTTTCGACTCCGTTATCTTTCATATACTCTGCCGAAGCTTGTCCTCTTGCAACCTTAAATCCCTTTACAACTTTTCCCGGAGTTTCGTCTGTTCCGGCAAATAAAGAACCTATCATTACCATTTTTGCTCCAGCAGCGATCGCCTTGGCAAAGTGCCCCGGGCTTTTTATTCCACCGTCGGCAATAACCGGTATATCTGCCGAAGTGGTTTCAAACACCGCAGAAAGCTGTGAAAAACCGGTTCCTGCAACAAGTCTCGTTATGCAGAGCCCTCCGGGTCCTACCCCGACTCTTGCCCAGTCTATTTCGTATTTCTTGTAGTCTTTTGCCTGCTCGTAGGAAACAATATTTCCCGCTATTACATGAACCCCAAGCCTCTTTTTTATATCATGGGCCAACATTTTCATCTTTTCCATACCACCGTGAGCCACATCCACAAGTATCATTTCCGCTCCTTTCTCTCTAAGAAGAGTTGCTTCTTCCATTCCATTTTTAAGTCCTACAGCATATACGCAAGGTATATTTTCTTCCGTAAATATTTCGCACATTGTGGCCCTTTCTTTCAAATCTCCGCGGGGAAGAATTCCTATTGCCCCTAACTGCGCAAGCTTTCTTATCATTTTTTCTCCGGAAATAGTATCCATAGGAGCGACAATTATCGGTTTCTCGAGCTTATAAGGGCCGAATTGTACGCTTGTATCAACGGATGCTCTTGATATTACCGCCGAATTCTGTGGAATAAGTAGAACATCGTCGTAGGTAAGAGCTGCGGGGTTGGCCCACGATAAATCCGGCCAGGTCTCTCTTTTTCCTAATGCTTTATAAAATACTTTGGACATCTAAAAAGGGGAAAAGTTATGTCCCTAAAGATATTAACTTAACAATTATCAGTTTGTCAAATAGCAGTCTTTAAGGATTGCCATACTTGAAAATTTGAACTATAATGTATGGTCAAAATTAGCAACTGGTAATTAAGAACTAAGAACAAATTAGTTGCCACTATTAATGAACTGGTAGTTACTAAATTATGGACAAAATCACAATAAAAGGAGCAAGAGAACATAATCTTAAAAATATAGACATTGAATTGCCTAAAAATAAACTCGTGGTATTTACTGGCTTATCGGGAAGCGGAAAGTCTTCACTGGCATTCGATACAATATATGCGGAAGGTCAAAGGCGTTATGTAGAAAGCCTTTCTTCTTATGCAAGGCAGTTTTTGGGGGTAATGAAAAAACCCGATGTGGACCTTATCGAGGGTTTATCTCCGGCTATTTCTATTGACCAGAAGTCAACTTCGCATAATCCGCGTTCGACTGTCGGCACCGTAACGGAAATCTACGACTATATGAGGCTTTTATATGCACGTATAGGTCATCCTCATTGTCCTATTTGCGGAAGGGAAATATCGCATATGTCCAAAGAACAGATAACGAATGCAATATTGGAACTGCCGGTAAAAGAAGGAAGTCAAAAAGTAAAGGCTTTGATACTTTCCCCTATTGTCAAAGACAGAAGGGGGGAATATACGGAATTATTCGCGGACTTACGGAAAAGAGGCTATAAAAAAATAAGGGTAGACGGACAGATCTTCTCGGCAGACGACGAATTTATACTTATAAAAACAAACAGGCATACGATAGAAGCCGTAGTAGACCAAATAATCCTTGATAAGAACACGGACAGAAATAGGGTTTCAACCGATGTCGAACAGGGTTTAAAGCTTGGAAATGGTGAACTTATCGTTTCAATCATAAAAGACCAGGGTTTTGAAATTCCGGAAAAACCGAAAAAAATGGATGATGAACTTTTTTCGGAAAAATTTGCCTGTCCTGTTGACGGAATATCTCTTCCCGAAATTGAACCGAGAATCTTCTCATTCAATACTCCCCACGGTGCTTGTCCCACCTGCAACGGTTTGGGAACAATTCTAACAGTAGATAAAGACCTTGTTTTTAACGACAATCTTACAATCAACGAAGGCGGTATATTGCCTTATTCGACTACATTTTCCCATGATACGTGGTTTACAAGAACATTCAGGACTTTTGCCGAAGAAAATGGGATATCTCTTACAACAAGACTTTCTCAGATTTCCGATTCTCAAAAAGAATTGATCTTAAATGGCACCGGTGATAAAGAATATTATGTAGAAGGGGAGAACCGGTGGGGAAGAGAAACCGCAATACAGGAACCCTTTAGAGGAATTCTTCATGACTTAAAAGAAAAGTATCAGTCTACTGAATCCGTTTTTATGAAGGCACAAATAGAAAAGTTTATGAGATATGAAGTCTGTAATGATTGTAAAGGGGCAAGGCTTAAGAAAGAAGCACTTTCAATAACAATAAACGATAAATCAATAGTTGAAGTATCGGATATGCCGATATCGGAAATATACGATTTTATAAAAAGCCTCGAAACACAGTCATCTCTAAGAGAAAAAGAAATAGGAAAGTTGATTTTAAAAGAAATTAAACAAAGACTGATGTTTTTGATAGATGTAGGGTTGGACTATCTTACTCTTTCAAGAGGCGCTCAGACTTTGGCAGGAGGAGAAGCACAGAGAATAAGACTTGCATCACAGATAGGAAGCGGACTTACCGGAGTCTTGTATGTTCTGGACGAACCTTCAATAGGATTGCACCAAAGGGATAACAAAAAATTGATAGATACGCTAAAAAAATTGAGGGATTTAGGTAATACTGTTCTTGTTGTAGAACACGATGAAGAGACAATGGAAGAGTCGGATTATATTGTGGATTTTGGACCCGGAGCAGGAGAAAGAGGAGGAGAGGTAATCTCCAAAGGTACTATAGAGGAAATAAAGAAAGACCCTAAATCTTTAACAGGCGAGTATCTTTCGGGAAAAAGAAGGATAAAAATATTAAATCCCCAAAGCGATAAATCAACCGGGAAGATTCTAACTATTTCGGGAGCTTCGGAACATAATCTCAAAAATGTAACGGCATCTTTTCCGCTTAATAAATTAGTTGTAGTAACGGGAGTTTCGGGCAGCGGCAAATCCACACTCGTAAATGATATTCTTTATCATGCATTGATGCAAAAAAATAATCCTTTCCACCGGCAAAAACCGGGTAAATATAAAGATATACAGGGCTTTGAGAACATAAAAAATATTTTTCTCATAGACCAATCTCCTATCGGAAGAACGCCGAGGAGTAACCCCGCAACATACACGGGTGCGTTTAATTATATAAGGGAAATTTTTGCTAAGACTAAAGATGCAAAAATAAAAGGATACGGTCCGGGAAGATTCTCTTTTAACGTAAAAGGCGGAAGATGCGAAGCTTGTCAGGGGGAAGGAAAAATAAAGATAGAAATGCAGTTTTTACCCGATGTATACGTTACATGCGAGGTATGCAACGGGCTTCAATATAACAGCGAAGCTCTGGAGATATTGTTTAATAATAAAAATATAGCCGAAGTGCTGGGAATGAGTGTTTCGGAAGCACTTACTTTTTTTTCTTTTGTTCCCGGCCTTTCCCACAAACTCCAGACGCTTAATGACGTAGGTCTTTCTTACATAAAGTTAGGACAACCGGCTCCGACGCTTTCAGGGGGAGAAGCTCAAAGGGTAAAACTGGCAGCAGAATTGTCTAAAAGGGGTTCGAATTCTCTCTATCTTTTGGATGAGCCGACAACAGGTCTTCATTTTGCCGATCTTGAAAAGCTTTTAGCGGTACTAAGGAAGCTGGTTGACCTGGGCAATACGGTCGTTGTAATAGAACATAATCTCGATGTAATAAAAAATGCAGACTATATAATAGATCTGGGCCCCGAAGGGGGAGCGAAAGGCGGGGAAATAATAGCAACAGGAAGACCTTCGGATATAATAAAAGTACAAAATTCTTATACCGGACAATTCCTGAAAAAAGTTTTGGAGAAATAGCTTTTTTAAATAAAGCGGATATTGTATACTGGTTTAAGTGAAAAGACTCTTAATCTTTTTATTATTCTCTATCCTCTTTTTCTTTCAAATTAAAACAAATGCCCTGGCAGCTTCCAATTTTTCAACCGATTATAATGTAACCTATACAATAGCAAAGGATGCTTCTACGCACGTCAACTTAAATGTTGTTGTCACAAATCTTTCGAGTATATATTACACCCCATCATACGAAATCCAGTCGGGTTTTAAAGATATAAAAAATTTAAAAGCTTACGACGAGTATGGATCCCTAAGCCCGGAAGTAAAAGAAACTCAGGACGGAACAAGTATTACAGTTACCTTTAATCAACGAGTAGTCGGAATAGGCAATAAGCATACTCTTAACATTTCTTTCGATACAAATGAAGTAGCTCAGGATTTAGATAACGTTTGGGAGATAAACGTTCCGGGATTATCACAGAAAAGCGATTTTACGACATTCAATGCTACAGTTACCTATCCGTACTCTCTCGGAAAACCTGCTTATATTAAACCCGCCGTTTATTCTCCCGATTCGGTAAGAGGGAATACTCTTACTTTCACAAAGAACCAACTTGGCACATCCGGAATCTCAATAACATTCGGTTCGTATCAGATATACTCTTTTGATCTTATCTATCATTTGGGAAACAGTAATCTTTTTCCTGTAAAAACCGAAATCGCTCTCCCACCTTCCACCAATTATCAGGATGTTGAAATCGACGCCATAAACCCGAAGCCGTCAAACGTAACTACCGATACCGACGGCAATTGGCTTGCACAATATTCTCTTCCATCCTCGAGCAGGATGAATGTTGAAGTAAAAGGGAAAGCTAAAATATTTCTTAATCCTAAACAAAGTCCCATATCTCAGACACAGTTTCAGGATTATTTAAAACCGCAGCAGTATTGGGAAGTAAATAACAAACAGATCAAGAACTTGGCAGATAAATTAAAAACACCCCAGGCAATTTACAACTATGTCGTGACTCATCTTACATATGATTTTTCAAGAGTATCTTCAAATGAGCCAAGGCTCGGAGCTGTCGGAGTTTTAGATTCTCCCGATTCCGCAGTTTGCCTCGAATTCACGGATTTATTTATTGCTCTTTCAAGAGCTGCGGGTATACCGGCAAGAGAAATAGACGGATATGCATACACCGAGAATACACAGCAAAGACCTCTGTCTCTTGTTCAAGATATTCTTCATGCCTGGCCCGAGTATTATGATTCCACAAAAAAAGAGTGGATAGAAGTCGATCCTACATGGGGAAATACAACGGGAGGAGTAGATTATTTTAACGTCTTTGACTTTGATCATTTTGCGTTTGTCGTAAAAGGAGAGAGCAGCATTTATCCGGTTCCGGCAGGAGGATATAAACTTTCAGGGGATAAAACATCTAAAGATGTGAATGTCAGTGTAGGTGGAGATTTTACTCCGGTTATGTCTGTCGCGCCGGATATAACAATACAAAACCCTGTTTTTGCGGGATTTCCTGCAGATGTTGTCATTAATATAAAAAATACCGGGAATACTTTTGCACCCGCAGGTAGTTTTTCGGTTCTTTCGGATGAGCTAAAACCGGGTTCGCAGACAATATACTACAACGGAATACCTCCGTATGGGGATTCTTCTATCCCGATAAGGTTCGAGCCTACATCGTTTTTGACAAATCGTACAGACACAATTAGAATTACACTTGGAAATTTAATGTATTCCCAAGAAATAAAGATTCTGCCGGTTTTTCTTTATAAGGGGGTAATCGTATTTGGAGGTGCTTTCTTAATTGTCGTCGCAATCATTATATCAATCATTATCTACAGGGCCAGGCGTATATCTGTTCCTCAACAGCCGCAATGAGGTAATTTATATCGGCAAAGCTATAAACCTAAAAAAGAGGGTGGCCTCTTATTTTCTTAACAAAAGAGACCTCGCAGAAAAGACAAGAGCCCTTGTCACGCAGATTAATTCGGTAAAAACTATAAAAGTCGAATCTGAAATTGAATCATTGCTTTTGGAAGCAAATCTTATCAAGAAATATAATCCGAAATACAATATAAGGCTGACCGACGGAAAAGCTTATCCGCTTATACGCATTACGGTAAAAGACAAATACCCTAAAGTCCTGATTGCAAGAAGAACCGAAGATCCAAGATCTGTTTATTTCGGGCCATTTCCGAATGCGGGTGCAATGAAGCTCGTACTAAAAACAGTAAGAAGGATTTTTCCATTTCAGTCCGTAGTCAACCATCCTAAGAAACCCTGTCTCTATTATCATCTGGGCCTTTGCCCGTGTCCGGAGGTATTCGCTGATATAGATTATGGTAAAACCATAAACCATATAATAAAGTTTTTGGAAGGAAAGACAAAGAAAGTAATAAAAGATCTTGAAAAAGAACGTGATGCATACAGCAAAGCACAGGAGTTTGAAAAGGCACAAAAGGTCCAAAAACAGATACAAGCAATAGAGCTTATTACCGGCAAATTTTATAATCCTGGAGAATATGAAATAAATCCGAATCTTAGAGAAGATATAAGAAGGGAAGAGCTTCTAAGCCTCAGGGAAGAACTTAACAAGAACGGCGTAGGAGTAAACTCCCTGGAAAGAATAGAGTGCTACGATATTTCTAACACCTCGGGAAAAAACGCTACGGCTTCTATGGTTGTATTTAAACACGGCGAGAAAGATTCATCTTCATACAGAAGGTTTAAGATAAAGGGCTTTTATAATAACAAACCGAATGATTTTGCAATGATGAATGAAACACTAAGAAGGAGACTGAGGCACGAAGAATGGGAAACCCCAGGGCTGATTATAGTAGACGGGGGAAAAGGTCAGATCTCTTCGGCCCTCATGGCATTGTCTCTTGAAAAAAAGAAAATTCCTCTCGTGGGATTGGCGAAAAGAGAAGAGATAATAATAACTTCCGATTTTAAGGAAATAAAGTTACGCAAAGACTCAAAACAACTCCATTTAGTAATGAGAATAAGGGATGAGGCTCATAGATTTGCAATTACATATCATAAAAAGCTTCGCGCAAAAGCATCTTATATTTGAGCGGAGTTTCTCTTAACCGTGTACGAATAAGGGAAATAAAGAAAAGTTGCCGGCGCATCGTCCAGAAGATATTTTTGGAAATCACTGTAAATCTGTATTCTGGTTTTTATATCTTCTGTTTGCCTTCCGTCTTCAAGAAGCTTATCGATTCTTAGGTTTTTATAGTTGCTTATGTTATTCATTTGGCTGGAATGCCAAAGGGTGTACTGATCCGGGTCCTTCGGCATCGTAAAATCTCCTAAGAAAGCTTGAAAATTCGAAGGTAGGGTTTCTACTACAACGATATTTGTATTTATTCCGATATTTTTCCAGGAGTTTGCTACTTCCTGTGCTACATTTTGAAACTGAGGAAGAGTCTGGAGAGTAATGGTTATGGCGCTATGTGAAGCGGTAGGCGATTGGGAAAGAAGAAGCTTGGCATGGGCATAATCTCTCTGATAGCCGGATACCTGATAGGCCCACATTTGGGGCGAATACGGACCGAAATTACGTTCACCTTCGGAGAAATTGTCGGGAGTGGCATAGGTTAATGCCTCCCTTAATCTTTTGTCCGACAGCACTTTGTCCTGGGTATTGTAGAAAATAGTTACAAGATGGTCATAATCAACAGATTTTTGAGTAGAAGCATTCACAAAATTTTTGAATGAAGTATTTCTGTAATTTATGTCGTTTAATCCGATCGCCTTGTCTATATCTCCTATTACGAATGCATTTTTAAGCGCTTCCTGTGTAGGATAAAACTGGTAGGCAAGAATACTGTTTTTTACTTTCGTAGAAGCCAGGGTTATCGAATTTAAAAAGTCACCGTTAAGGTCGAGCGATTCGACTTTATAATTTCCGAGTCCCGTAAGGCCGTTTTCAAAAATAGGATTAGATACAGTAACAAGAAAAGGCGAATATGCTTCTTTAAGTCTAAAGACAATTGTATATTTGTCAGGTCTTTGGACGCTTACGTCTATAAAGTTATAATTGATAAGATCGGATGTGAGATTTTTACCGTCTGTAAAATAAAGATTATGTTTCAGATTAAAAATATAAGTTTTACCGTTATCTTTTATTTGCCAGCTCTTTGCAGCCGCCGGTTCGGGTGTCCCGTTTTCCGAAGTTTGAGTCAATCCGTATGAAATATTATTTACGACTTGCGTTGGAAGATTATCGGTCGTATAGTTTCCTACCATACCTATTACTTCATGTTGATTAAGAGGAAGCTGTGGTACGATTATTCCCCATCCGAAATATATTGCAAAAAAAATAATAAGCCCGAATACAAAAGACGCAAATATTGTTTTTCTCCATTTTTTAAAATAAGCCCTGATAAGCCAGAATATAAGTCTCCTTCTCTTAAGTAAAATCATAATCTGTTAGTGGACAACAAGAAGCAAGGTCGACAGGATGGCAAATAAGGCAGCTAAAGCGATAGTAGCCCATACAAGTAACTTTTCAACACTTCTTTTGCTTCTATAAAATTCACCGCTTCCGCCGAATGCCCCTGATAA
The DNA here is from genome assembly GCA_021813145.1 of bacterium. Taxonomy (GTDB): domain Bacteria; phylum Patescibacteriota; class Microgenomatia; order Levybacterales; family UBA12049; genus JAKALS01. The sequence goes on along the minus strand of JAKALS010000002.1, from coordinate 21,581 downwards.
ACCGCTACCTTGCATTTGTAATAGTATGACTACAATCAATAAAGCCGCTACAATAATATCGAGAATTTTAATAAAGACCATCAGGTAGATTATATATTTTCCAGTATGGCTTTTGCAAGCTTATCGGAATCGTGATAAATAGGAAAATCCATGTTAACCACGTCTTTTATCACTTCTTTATAACTCCCTTTCGCTATTGAGTCCGGCTTTATATATTTATATTTTTTATAACGTGAAGGTATTTTGGGTGAAAGGTTATTATTTTCGATAATGGTATCGAAAGGAAAACTTCCAAGATGTTCATCGATTGATTTTATAAAATCTTCAGCTTTAAATCCTTTTGTTTCGAATGGTTTATTTGCAATATTTAACACAAATATTTTTCTGCATTTTTTGTTTAAAAGAATCTCTTTTATCTGCGGAATAATCAGTACGGGGAGTTGGTTGGTGTAAAGGTCTCCCGGACCGCTTACTATTATGTCGCACTCTTTAAGCCTGTCCAATACGGTTTTGTTTACTTTGGGAGCTTTTGGCGTCAAGTAAATTTTTTTTAAGCCGTATGGCTCGGCGTATCTTGCGACGTCTAAAGCGGTTTCACCGTGCACTCTTCTACCGTCTTTTGTAATAGCGCTAAGGTGTGTTCTCTGGTCCGAAGCAGGAAGTATATCTGCCTTTACTCCGAACATCTTTTTTGTTGCCTCTAAAGCCTTGTAGATGTTCTTTGTGCGTAGCATCTCTGCAAGCATTATTATATTTCCCAGCTTATGACCGTCTATTATCTTATTTTCTCTGCTAAGTCCCGGAAAGCGGTAAGTAAGAAGCGATGAAAGCTCTTTATTCTCATCCTCCGTCAATGCCGCAATACAGGACACAAGGTCTCCTGGGGGCATGACATTATATGCTTTTCGAAGTCTTCCGGAAGAACCTCCGTCATCAGCCATGGAAGTAACAACTGTTATATTCGGAGTATATTTTTTTAGTCCGCGTATAAGGACACTTGTCCCTACTCCTCCTCCCAAGCAAACTATCTTCGGTGCATTTATTTTTTTATCAGCCATGATACAAACGTAACTATTAAAGACTGGAGCAGGGCAATCAGAATGAATGCAAAGAGTACGTTAAAATATATTTTTGGAATTATAAATCCGGCAAAAGAGTATCCTTCAAATAAAAACGCGGAAATTGTAATTCCCGGAACGAATACTGTCAACAGGTAAAAAATTATGGCATTTGTCAAAAACGAAAAAAGCCCCATGGTAATAAGGTTTAGCGGCAGAGATATAAGATTAAGAACGGGCTTAACGATTATAAAAAGCAAAGATAAGGCAAGGCCTCCTGCAAGTATGGTAATTGCCCCGCCCGATATCCGAAGTCCCGGGACGAATTGGGCCAGGACAAATATGGAAAACGAATTAATAAAAACATTCCTAATGAAGGATTTCATAGGGTAAATTAATGCTATCAAGTTGGAATAGGGCTGTCAATTATATAGGCAGTTGAAATCATTGTTTGCCAGGCGTATGATAATGCCTACTATGGCCGGAATAAAATGTCCTAAATGCGGACACATATTTGAACCCTCCGAAGCTTACAGGCATGAATTGGAAGATGCGATTAAAAAATCTACCGAAGAAAGGCATAGGAAAGAGCTGGAACTTTTAAAGATACAAGCAATAGAGGAAACAGAACGAAGATTAAAGGCTCAAACTCAAAAAGATTTGAAAAAAGCTGAAAAAGACAAAGAACTCCTTGAAGAAAAACTTGAAAAAGAGATACAAGAGAGGGAAGATTTCCAAAAAAGAGCAATGGAGAAAGCTGCCAAAGAAGCAGTGAATAAAAACAGACTTGAAAAGCTCGAATACGAAAAAAAATTAAGGGATATGCAAAAAGCTCTTGACGACGCCCAGAGAAAGGCAAAGCAAGGTTCTCAACAGCTTCAGGGTGAAGTTCTGGAACTGGATCTTGAGGAAAAGTTAAAAAATGCTTTCCCAAGCGACGAATTTCTTCCAATTCCGAAAGGAGTTGAAGGAGGAGATATATGGCAAAAAGTAAAATTTAACGGAAAAGTAGTGGGCTCAATCCTTTGGGAAACAAAAAGAACAAAGGCATGGAGTAAGGGCTGGCTTGCAAAATTAAAGGATGATGCGGCAAGAGTTAGCGCAACAGAGTCCATTATAGTTTCTCAAGTTCTTCCCGAAGATTCTAAAAATTTTGACCGAAAAGACGGGATTTGGATCACCACATATGAGCATGCGATAGGAATAGCAAGGTTTGTAAGGTTTCTTATAACTGCTGTTGCTTCGGTAAAATCTTCCGCTTCCCAGACCGGAGAGGACTGGGGAAAGATAAGAGATTATATGTTAAGCGAGACATTTAAGCACAGAATGCAGGCGCATTTTGATTCGGTAAAAACTTTGAGGGATATTTTAGAAAGCGAAAAGCGCACGGCAATGGCAAGATGGGTAAAACAGCAAAAACAGATAGAAAAGCTGGATTCCAATACGGTTACATTTTATGCTGAATTAAAAGATATAGTTTCAAATTTACCCGAGCTTGATGAGCTGGAAACCCCTCTTCTGGCTGACGGAGCAGATGAGCAAGAAACCCTTATTTAACCGCGAAAAACAACTTCTAAAAGAATTTGACTTAGTTTTTGGGATGGACGAAGTCGGAAGGGGATGCTTTGCAGGTCCTATTGTTGCGGCAGCTGTCCATTTTGACAGAAGTTACCTCTGGTTTAAAAATATTAACGATTCAAAACTTCTTACCCATAAAAAAAGAAAACGATTATCAAGCTTAGTACTAAAGTATGGGATTTGCTTTATTGAAATTATAGAAGTAGAGACAATAAATGAAATAGGGATAGGGGAGTGCAACAAAAAGATTTTTGAGAATTTGATAAAAGAAATTAATAAAGGGTATAAGAATAAAAAAATTTATTTTCTGATTGACGGAAACAAGAAGGGGATAGGGTATAAAAATTTAGAATATATTATCAAAGGTGACCGAAAGCATATCTCGATTGCAGCCGCTTCAATAATAGCTAAAGTTTATAGGGACGAATTGATGAAGAGAATGGGAAAAATCTACAAAGGATACAATTTCGGCAAAAACAAAGGTTATGGAACCAGATATCATCAAAATGCTATTAAAAAGTTGGGGTTGTGTGAATTGCACAGAAAATCTTTTAAACTTGAGAAGTTCCTCTAGCGCGCCTGAGAGGACTCGAACCCCCAACCCCTTCGTCCGAAGCGAAGTGCTCTATCCAATTGAGCTACAGGCACATATTGTCTGTGCCTATGTATTATAGTATACTTATTCCCGTATATAAAGTACGGGCCGCTAGCTCAACTGGCAGAGCAATTCCCTCTTAAGGAATAGGTTCAGGGTTCGACTCCCTGGCGGCTCACTATTCCTCATCCGTTTCCGAATCTTCGTTTAAAAGCTCGTATAATTCACCTGCGGAATTGGGAAAATCCTGACCTTCATCTTTGAGACTCTCAATTTTTTGCTTCATCTGAGGAATTAATGCATCATCTATTCCTTCTGCCTTTTCTTTATGTTCGGTTAAGACATTTTCGAGTCCGTCCCAGTTTTTGGCTTTGGTCTGATTCCAAAGCCCGTTAACATTATCCATCGGTACGTGGTCCATAATATTCACCTCCTTTAATGCAATGATAAAAAAAGAGAATAAAAAGAATAAAAGAATATTGTAAGAATGTTGTTGTATTAAAAAAACTTAAGTTGTACTATATTAACAGTGAATTCAATCAAATCATTATTTGCTCGGATTAAGAAGTTTTTCTTCGGTCACAAAAAGCTGTCGCTGCTTCTTCTCATAATTTTATTAATTATAGGTTATTTATTGTTTCCTAAGGGCTCAAAAAATGTCTTAACTGCTACTGTGGGTAAACAGGATGTAGTTAAATCTGTTTCCGTAACCGGAAACGTTTATGCCGAGACATCGGTGAATTTAACTTTTCAAATTGCCGGAGAACTTGCATATTTAGGCGTGAAACAAGGAGATGAAGTTAAGCAGGGACAGGTTATAGCGACGCTTGATCAAAGAACGGCACAAAAGAATCTCGAGCAGGCTTTGATAGCTTATTCATTGCAAAGAAATACTTTTGATCAAACTCAGGACACTTATCAGAACAGAACACCGCAGCAGGCATTAAATGACAATATGAAAAGAATTTTGCAGGATAACCAGTATAACCTTGATAATGCAATAAATTCCGTAGAGCTTTCCGATTTAACCAAGCAATTATCTGTATTAATTACACCCATTTCCGGAATTGTCACAAGAGCAGATGTTCAGACAGCGGGAGTAAATGTTATTCCTACCACTACTTTTACTGTAACTGATCCCAAGTCTTTGGAGTTTCAGATGGAAGTGGACGAGGCCGATATAGGACAAGTTAAAAATGGACAAAAAGTTGATGTTTCCCTTGACGCTTTTCCTAATCAGACAATTTATCTTTCGGTAAACAGGATAGATTTTGTCAGTCATGTAAGTTCTTCCGGTGGGAATGCATTCTATGTTTATGCAAGTTTGCCTGCCGACACGGGTTATAGGGTAGGAATGAGCGGCAATGCGGATATAATAATAGCTTCAAGAAATAATGTTCTTTCGATTCCTTCTTCGGCAATCTTTGATAATGATTATGTTTACGTTAAAAAAGGTAAGGCTTTTCAGAAAAAATACGTAAATTTAGGGATCCAGAGCGATACACAGGCACAGGTGTTGTCGGGACTTTCCCAGGGGGATGTTGTTGCAGTAGATCCTACCTCGATAACCCCTAATATGCTCGCTAAATAATCTTCATGAAAAAAAGAGAAGAAATTATAAAAATGACCGATATTACAAAGGTTTACGATTCTTCCGACGTAGAAACAGTAGCTTTAAGAGACATAGACCTTGTTGTCGAAAAGGGTGATTTTTTGGCAATAACCGGCCGTTCCGGTTCGGGTAAATCTACCTTGATGCATATAATAGGGCTTTTGGATAATCCCACATCCGGAAAATATATACTTAACGGTACGGATGTTTCAAAGTTTAATGAAGACGAACAGGCTTTTCAGAGAAATAGGGAAATAGGCTTTGTCTTTCAATCTTTCAATCTTCTTCCGAAACTTAATGCAGTTGAAAATGTAATTCTACCTGCAATTTATGCGGGAATAGGAAAAAAAGAAAGAGTTGAAAAAGCCGTAGAACTTCTTACCGAATTGGGCCTTGAAGACCATCTTAATAAAAGGCCTAATCAGATGTCGGGAGGACAGCAGCAAAGAGTTGCTATAGCAAGGGCTTTAATGAATACCCCCGAGTTGATTTTGGCCGATGAGCCTACGGGAAATTTGGATACAAAATCCGGCGACGATGTAATGAATACCCTTAAGGCACTTAATAAAGATGGAAAAACTATTGTACTTATCACCCACGAACACGATATCGCCCTTCAGGCCAAGAAAATTTTGCATTTGGAAGACGGTAAGCTTATTTCAAAATAGATGAATTACGAAGAATTGTTCTCACTTGCCTGGAAAGCGATTATCACAAATAAGTTAAGGAGTTTCTTAACAACTCTGGGTATTATTATTGGCGTGTTTTCCATAATACTGTTGGTATCAATCGGTTCAGGTCTGCAAAGTTATATTACCAATGAGATTTCCTCTTTGGGCTCAAATCTGATAGATGTCTTACCCGGCAGTACGAGCGGAGGAGGATTCAGTAGTTTTATATCTAATAAATTAAGAGTCCAGGACTGGAAAAGCCTTGACAGAAAATTAAGTCCTATCGCAAAACTTACACCCGTTATAAGGCAGGTTGCAACATTAAAATATAAAAATATCCAGGATAAGGGAGCATACATAGCAGGTGTTTCCTTTGAATATCCTCTTGTTGTTACTAGTACAACAATGTCTCAGGGGGTATTTTTTACAAAGGGCCAGGAGCAAGCGGGTTCGAATGTTGCCGTAATTGGCAACACCGTTTACGAAAAGTTTTTTCCAGGACAAAATGCGATAGGGAAAAGAGTTTATGTAGGCAACAAGCTTTACTCGGTTGTGGGAGTAGCGCAGAAGAGGGGATCTTTCCTTGGAGTTGACCAAGATAACATAGTCTATATCCCGGTAGAGTCTGCTCAGCAATTGTTCGGTTCTGATGTCTTAACGGAAATTGCTATTACCGCCGATAGTCCCGAGCTTGTTCCTGTCGTCATAAACCAGACGAAACAAACTTTGCTCAAACGTCTCACCTCCGATGATTTTTCGGTCGAAACGGCAGACACTCTCACCTCTACGATATCAAATATCACTAATATGCTTTCTCTTGCTCTTGGGGGTATCGCCGCCATATCGCTTTTGGTCGGGGGGATAGGTGTAGCTAATATCATGCTGGTTTCGGTAACAGAAAGGACACGTGAAATAGGATTAAGGAAGGCCCTCGGAGCCAAAAGAAGCGATATACTAAAACAATTTTTAATAGAGGCAGTTATGATTTCCGTTTTTGGAGGAGTAATAGGTATAATTCTCGGAATGGGTGCGTCGGTTATTGTCGCTATGCTTCTTGTTTCCACCGTCACTTGGTGGTCTGTTGCAATAGCATTTGGCTTTTCCGTGGCTATTGGTATAATATTCGGAATGGCTCCTGCCGTCAGAGCCTCAAAGCTGTCTCCTATTGAGGCTCTAAGGTATGAGTAAATCAGAAATCCCGTGCTTGTCGAATGGATTGAAGCGCTCTATATGAATAGAATCAAAGACAGATTATTTCCGCTCATAAAATTTTTAATTGGCTGGCCGGTTGCCGTAATTTCACTTATTTTTGTTTTTAAGGTTGTCTTACAAAATTCAGCAAGCACATTTTTTCAGATAAAACACATAGATCCGTTTCTTCTTGTAGTATCGATATTGTGTTTTCAACTTTACTTTGCTTTAAGGTCTGTTACATGGAAGAGAATAATCAGGGAAAAAAATATAGAAATTTCCCATAAAGAGAATGCATATTATTTCTCCATCTCTGAGCTTAAAAGATATACCCCGGGAAATATCTGGAGTTTTCTTTCAAGAGCTTTTTTATTCGAAAAAAAGGGTCTTAGTAAAAAAGAATCTGCATTCAGTCTTTTGACCGAATCACAATATATAGTTATATCAAGCCTTATACTTTCAATTCCCGCTTTTTCTCTTTTTTTAGATAATAGCTTGTTAACCTTATTATCCATACTGGCTATAGCTTCACTGACAATATTTTTTATCTTTAATAACCATATTATTCACGGTAAGATTACTGCCTTACTTCCAAGATTTTCTGTCCGTACAAACTTTGATATTCTTATTTTGTCCATTTTTTCTTTTTTGTTTTTTGCTCTGGGTAGCTATTTTGCCACAATATCCATAATAAATTTAAATCTATTCTTCTTTATACAGGAAATAAGTATTTTTGCTTTTGCTCTTCTTGTGGGTTATCTTTCAATTATTACCCCTATGGGTCTAGGAGTCAGAGAAGGAGTAATTACTGTAAGTCTAAGTAAATTTATTTCTTTTCCGCTTGCCGGACTTTCGGCAATATTTTCAAGGATAATTTTTATTATTTCAGAATTAGTTTTTCTGGGTTTAGTTTATGCATGGACAAAAGCCAAAAGTACTAAACTGGAAAGGATTGAAAATATTTTATCTTCCCACATATATGAATTGATTCTTCTTTTAGGAGTTGTTGTCTACATCTTTTATTTTACGAATTCAAGCTTTTTAAGATACGATAATTTTTTTACGGGAAGATTTGACCTTGGGAATATGGATCAGACCGTCTGGAATACCATACATGGAAGAATATTTCAGATGACCAATCCGAATGGTACAAACGTCATCTCAAGGCTGGCGTTCCATGCCGATTTAATCCTTATATTAATAGCTCCTCTTTATTTTATATGGTCCGATCCTAAGGTATTACTCGTTTTACAGTCTGTAGTTTTAGGGCTTGGGGCGGTATTTGTTTATCTTATTTCAAAGGAAATACTCAAGAATAAAAATATTTCCTTAATTTTATCTTATGCGTATTTGTTAAATCCTTCTCTAGGATATTCAAATCTGTATGATTTCCATCCGGTAACTTTGGCTACCACATTTCTTCTTGCCGCAACATATTTCTTTATAAAAAGAAAATACATTGTCTTTATTGTTTTTTCTGTGCTTGCAGGTCTCACAAAAGAGGAGGTTTGGGCTGTAACTTCTATTTTCGGACTATACTTAAGCCTTGGTTCTGCAGTTGGGTATTTAAGAAAAGAATATGGTAAGAAAATAACATTAGTATCAAGATTCTTATTTGGAGCATTTATATTTTTATCTTCTCTTTTTATATTTTACTATCTTATATGGATTGCTATTCCTCAGGCACGCGGCGGAAATCATTTTGCTCTTTCTTATTACTCGGATTTTGGATCTTCTCCGTCTTCAATAATTAAAAACATAATTTTGTCTCCTGTCAAAACATTGGGTTTTATATTTTCCAAAGATCAGCTTATGTACCTTCTCCAAACTTTTTTACCTCTCGGATTCTTATCATTTTTTTCTCCGTTTGCCCTTATTTTTGCGGGACCGGATCTCGGCATAAATTTGCTAAGCACAGATGCTACTATGCATCAGATATATTATCAGTATACATCCGTTGTCACTCCATTCGTGTTTGTTGCAGCCGTATACGGCATAAGAAGGCTAAGAAAACATTTCCCGAAAGTTTCTTTAACGTTTTATTCGTTACTTATAATCTCGACAACCTTAATATCGGCTTATCTTTGGGGGCCACTTCCCGGAACCCTAAACCCTAACATAGCCATGTACACACAGACTTTAAGTAATAAAGATATCATTAACAATTTTCTCGCGGACATACCGCCCAGATATAGCATTGCCGCAACAAATAATTTGGGATCCCACTTATCCAGAAGGCAGCTTATTTACACGATTCCCGTTGGGATTAACAAAGCCGATATAATTGCTTTTCTTCTGAACGACCAGTTTGCCCAACCGTCCCTGGAATCCCAGATAAAAATGGCAAATGAAATGGAAGCTGACAAGAACTATATTGAAATATTTAAACTCGGACAATTTGTTGTGTTTGAAAAGAAAAATTTATATCTAAAACACATTCCGAGAAAAAACGAAGTAAATCTTTTTCCGTATTCACTGCCTTCGCTTCAGCACAGGGAATATAAGGGAAGTGATATAACAATAGAAAAAAGAGTTTCTTCGGAAAAAGCTTTCACTTCCTATTTGGTTTATTATTACTCGGATGGTCTTAAAATAAATTCTCTTATGGATGTTCCTAATACACCGGCACCTAAAGACGGATATCCTGTTTTAATAGTAAATCACGGATATATTGATCCGAAAACCTATAATACCCTTACTTCTTATAGAGCGGAGGCAGACTATTTTGCCCGATACGGTTATCTCGTTCTCAAACCGGATTACAGAGGAAACGGGAAATCTGAAGTTGTAGATGCTCCCCTTATGAGGTTTGCCTATCCGATTGACGTAATGAATCTTCTTGCATCTTTGGATTCCTTACCTTATGCAAATCAGAATAAAGTTTATATGTGGGGTCATTCTATGGGCGGGGAAGTTACTCTTAAGGTCCTGGAGATATTGGGAAAGCAGTCTGACTTTACTCCCCAGATTAAAGCAGCGGCTCTCTGGGCCCCCGTTATCGACCCTTTGAGGTGGTTTTCCGCTTCACATCTTCCGCAGTTAGAGGAATCAAAAACTCTGGAGGATCCTTACGGCGGAACATTTAAGATTATGGGCACCCCCGAAAGCAATCCGGTTTTATGGCAAGGCGTATCACAACTAAATTATCTAACCGATATAAAAACTCCGATACAAATAAGCCAGGGAACAAATGATGGAACCGTGCCTTTTGAGAATTCAATAGAACTTTACGACGATTTGGTTAGCCTCAATAAAAATGCAAATCTTATTATGTATCCTAACGATAACCACAATTTATTGGGTAATTTTAACCAGGCATTAAACAAGAATTTATTATTCTTCAATTCCCACTAATCCTTGTAAATAGAAAAAAGGCGTACTAACATATATTTATGGGGATAAGTGTGGTAAAAGCTACAGGTGAAACTGAACCCTTCAGTGAGGATAAGCTAAGAGTTTCTATTCAACGCGCAGGAATAAAGCGCTCTCTTCAGGAAGAAACATTAAAGCATGTAAAAGAAAAGCTGTATCCGAATATTCCGACTTCCGAAATATATAAGCATATAACGGAATATCTTGGCGCCAATGATTCTTATAAAGGCGCAAGGTACAGTCTTAAGCAATCTATTATGGATTTGGGGCCCACCGGTTATCCCTTTGAAGACTTTGTTTCGGAAATCCTTAAGAAAGAGGGTTATGCGACTCAGGTTAGGAGTATATTGACCGGCAAATGTGTTTCTCATGAAGTCGACGTAATTGCCCAAAAAGACAACAAAAGAATAATGATTGAAGCAAAATTCCACAATCAATCCGGAACAAGGACAGATGTACAGGTATCTCTTTATACCCACTCAAGATTCGAAGATATTAAGGATAAATATAATTTGAACGAAGCGTGGCTTGTTACAAACACAAAGGTTACTGCAGACGCCCTTTCTTATGCCTTATGTTCGGGCATGGGGATTGTAAGCTGGAGTTATCCCAAGGAGGGAAGCCTGAGGGAACTTGTCGAAAAATATAACCTTCATCCGATTACCATTCTTACAACTCTTTCAAAGAATCAAAAACAGCAATTATTGGAAAATCATATCGTCTTATGTAAAGACCTTACAGGAGACGTTTTGGATTTACTGATTGATCTTTCTCTTGAAAGGAAGAAGCAGGTTCTCGAACAGGCTAAGTCGTTGTCCTCATAAGCTTGCGCTTAATTTTTGCCTTTCAAATCTGTCCGCCATATAACCGTTGGGAACGGTTTTTAGATTAGGCGCATAAAGCAGGAAACCGTTGCGTATCGTATGATCTCCGAATTTTTCGTTTATTTTATCTACTGCTTTTGAGATTTTTTCTCTTTTTTCCTTTTCATCGAAAAGGGGAAGGGTAAGGTTTTTTGAATCTTCAAGATTCCCTACCCAGATAGAAATCTGTCTTACCATTTTTGGATTCCATCCGCCATAAAGGATTTTACATAAAGCAAATATTTCTTCTGCTTTATCTATATGGTTTTTTAGGGTTTTTCGTCCATGATAATTATTGCTTCCTCCAAGGTAAAGCCCTACAGTTCTTCCTTTCTTATCCAGTCTTCTTAACTTCAATGCGACTTCTTCGCAGAGTTCGTATATATGCTGAAGGATCAGCCTTTGGTCGTATGTGTTTTTTGGGATGCAATAACTTCTTCCCACCGATTTTGTTTCTGTTTCAAAGTAATAGGGGATTACTTCGGACTCATCGGTTGCGGTCCCGAGATTTTTCAAAAAGTGTCCTTCTACGTCTTTGAATTCTTTTATCAGAACTTTTAGCGGTGTGTTCCTTAATTCCAGAGGCGTATAAACACCTATTTTATTAAGTCTTTTCTTTACTCTTTCCCCTATCCCGCAAAGGTCTGTAAGTTCTGTTTTTGAGTAAATATCCCAGACATTATCCCTTGTTATTTCGCATAGTCCGTTTGGCTTATTCATTCCCGAACCTAGTTTTGCCAAGAGCTTGTTATAGGAAATTCCAACAGACACGGTTATATATTCGCCTATTTCCTTTTTAATTCTTTCCCTGATCTTTTGGACGATCTTGTATTTTCCTCCGAAAAGCTTTTCCGTTCCCGTAATATCCATAAAGACTTCGTCAAGCGAAAATAGTTCAACATAAGGGGAGTAATCTTTGCAGATGTTTAAGAACTTTTGTGTTATTTCCCAATAGCGTTCGAATTGGGCCGGTACATAAACCATATCCGGGACAATTTTTACCGCCTCCCATGTCCTTGAAGGGGATTTCACTCCACATTTTTTTGCCTCCCGCGATGCCGCAATTATGCAGGTTCTCCCGTTTGTAGCAGTAACGCCGATAGGTTTTCCCCTAAGCTTTGGGTTAAACTGCTGTTCGCAGGATGCAAAATACGAATCAAAATCAATATGCAAAATAACTTTATTCATAAACAAAATTTTTTCAGTTTCCAATTTTCAAGATATAAAATTTAAACAAGCATCCAATAAACGTATACTTTCAAGACCTTTTTAATAAGAAGATAAATTCTTTGTGGAAAAAAATAAAAGGGCAGCATATTAATCCAATAATATTAGAAGATAATACGAAAATCAATAGAACAAAATAAGACAATCTCTCTCAATGATCATTGTCGACCCAAGGGGCTATTGAGTGGTAATGTGAATCCTGGATTGGTCCAGTACAGCGTTGTATTGAAGCTGGGTTTTCATTTGTACCGCATATATGTTATTTCCGGCGTCAAGGTTAATATTGGGTGAGGCTAAAAATACGGAGTTGGTATTCCCGTTAAAGTCAATCTCGGAATTCCATACCGGATGGCCCTGTGTGACATCATAGAGCCTTACGCTCGCCGTTTCGTTGCCGGTTGGGATATGTAACGATGCTTCAAAAACTACCGACTTTATTGTCCCGTAAGCAGAGCTGTCAACGGAAGCCTGAAGTCCGGGAACATTTGTCCAGTCGGAGTAGCTTCCCGAGCCGGAACCGAAAGGGACGTAGTATTCCTTTATCTGAGAAAATGCCGTATTTGTGTTTTGCGAAGGAGCAGGAGTAACTATCGGCGAAGGCGTCACAACGGCCGTTTTGCTGGAATTTATTGCATTGGTGATTTGAGTAAGACATCCTTGAGGGCAAACGTCCGGATTTTGAGTAGCCAAAGGTTGGGGAGTTGTTTGGCTTGAAGCAATACTTTCGAATTTTTGCACAATAGTTTGCTTGTTAAGACCCTGAATAAGAAGTAGATCTATATAAATAAGATTGATAAAGATAAATACCAGAAAAAAGATCAAAAGGCCTTTTATTCCGGGATTTTTAAACTTCCACCTGCTGTCTTTCTCTTCTATAAGTGGTTCGACTTCCATAAGAATATCGTAGATTAACGATAATGAAGTGTCAATTACGCTAGTTTCTAACGACTGGTGCTAAATTACAGTCCGTAAGCAGAAAGAGGCGCATTACCTATATGAGTTCTATGAAGGGTCATAATAAAGGAATCACATTGGTACATTCCGGGAATTGTCGAAAATCCTCCGATAAATCCATCGGAAGTTAACGTATTAATCGCGTTACTATTAAATGAACCGTACGGATATGTAAAAATATTCACTGTTTGCCCGGTATGTTGTTGTATTTCATTCTGTGCAGTTGTAATTTCGAATTGAATCTTGCTCTGCGGGCCGTTAGATATTGCATAATGGGACCAGGTATGATCGGTAAAATAATAAAGGCCGCTATTTTTCATATCCGCCACCTGACTCCATGTAAGCATATCGGGATTGCTTCCTACCAATCCCGAGGCAAGCATAAGATTTGCCTTAAGTCCGTATTGTTTTAATACGGGCAATGCGTATATGTCGTTATCAGCATATCCATCGTCCATTGTTATTAATATACTTTTTGGGGGAAGCCCGGTGTGATTCCTAAGAGCATTAACCAAATCGGAAGCCCAGATTGCGTTATATCCATGTGTAGCAAGATATTCCATTTGCTGTGCAAAAATTCCATTATCTACGGTTAATGAAGTTTGTCCGAGTTGCCTTGCGGTAGCCTCCGGCTGTATATGATGATAGACAAGCACCGGAACATAGAGGCAGTAACCGCTTGAAGGCTGGGTTGTAGGTATGCCTGCAGAATATTCAAGTGTCGTGGGAGAAGGTTTTGTGCTGGCATTGACTAGTTTTGCAGACCGTGAAGCCTTTGGAGTTTCTTTAGCGATTTTTGGGGCAGATATATAGCTATTTTTTACTTGAAGTTTTGAAGAAAGAAAAGAAACTGAAGAAAACAAAAGGAGAAAAAGTACAAGAATACCTAAAAGGGGCAAATTTTTTAAAAATAAGGAAGAAGTATTTTTAGACCTCTTTTTAGATTTTACTGTTTTTTTCCGCGCCATAGTGGGATTATAACATAGTAAATATCTGAATTATGTTATAATTGTGTAACAGCTGAAAGACGGCTGTTTTTTGTAGACGAATTTACTAGTCTACAATCCGCCTATCATTGCTCCGTAAGACGTGAACGAATAGTTCTGGAAAGTTGAACGGTAAAATGTGGCGGGAATATATTATGAATAACGAATTCCGTTCCGAAAATATAAGAAATGTTGCCGTTATAGCCCACGTAGACCACGGAAAAACGACTCTTGTAGATTTTATGTTAAAGCAGTCACATACATTTCGCGAAAACGAGGCGGAAATGCAGCAGACTACTATACTCGACTCCAACCCTTTGGAAAGAGAAAGGGGAATAACGATTCTTGCCAAGAATACCGCTATTTATTATAAAAACCGCAAAATAAATATTATTGATACGCCCGGACACGCCGATTTTTCCGGGGAAGTTGAAAGAACATTAAATATGGCAGACGGCGCCCTTCTTATAATAGATGCGCAGGAAGGCCCAATGCCCCAGACAAAATTCGTTCTTAAAAAAGCGCTGGATCAGAATTTAAAAATTATTGTAGTAATAAATAAAATCGATAAAAGGCTTGCGGACATAAATAAAACACTTGAAGCAACTAACGATCTGTTTCTTGAGCTCGCCACTCATCACGACCAGCTTGATTTTCCGGTTTTTTATGCAATAGGACGGGAAGGAAAAGCGGCAAAAAACCCTGAAGACGTGGAAAAAAGCACAAATCTTGAGCCGATACTGGAAGAAATAATTTCTTTTATTCCAGCGCCGTTAACCGAAGAAGGAACTTTTCAAATGCTTGTAAGCGCCCTCGATTACGACACCCATAAAGGAAAGCATGCAATAGGAAAGATAAAGAGAGGTTCCGTTAAAAAAGGGCAAAGTCTTATGTTAATTAATGAAAAGGGAGGAAAAATAATCGGAAAAGCGGAAAGCATAAGAGTGAGTTACGGTCTTAAAAAAATAGACGTAGAGGAAGCATTCGACGGAGACATAATAGATATCACGGGATTTCCGCAAGTTGCAATAGGGGATACAATTGCCGATTCTTCAAACCCCGAAGCGCTTCCAAGAATCACTGTCGAAGAGCCTACTATTAAGATAGCGATATCCGCAAATACTTCTCCTTTTGCAGGAAAAGAAGGAAAGTTCACAAATTCTAGACAAATAGAAGAAAGGCTTACTAAAGAACTCGAAACAAATATAAGCTTAAGGCTGGAAAAAAACGGAGAAAGAATGGTTGTCTCAGGAAGGGGAGAACTTCATCTCTCAATTCTTATAGAAACATTAAGGAGGGAGGGGTACGAATTCCAGGTGGAAAAGCCTCAGGTTATTACAAAAACCGTAGAAGGAGTAACTATGGAACCAGTAGAGACAGCGATGATAGACGTTCCCGACGAATTTGTAGGGATCATAACTTCGGAAATGGGAAAAAGAAAAGGGGAAATGATGGATATGCATTCCGAAGGAAACGGAAACACGAGATTTGTTTATAAAATACCTTCCAAAAATCTTTTCGGAATAAGAAACGATTTAATGACAAATACCAAGGGAACCGCAATAGTAAATGTAGAGTTTTTTGATTATGAACCCATGACTCCCGCAATAGCGAAACTTAGAAACGGGGTACTGATAGCATCCGAAGGGGGAAATGCTCTTAAATACGGACTGAACAACGCACAGGGGAGAGGAATTACTTTTATCGAACCGGGAACACCTGTTTACGAAGGGATGATAGTAGGAGAAAACTCAAGGCAGGACGACATAGAAATTAACGTCACAAAGGAAAAAAAGCAGACGAATATGAGAGCCTCTACGGCAGACGTACATTTGGGAGCGTTGACACCTGCAACTATTATGAGTCTTGAGGAAAGCATTGATTTTATAGAAGACGACGAGTTATTGGAAGTAACTCCTAAAAATCTAAGACTTAGAAAAAAATACCTAAGCCATCTTGATAGAGTGCGGCATGAAAGAGATTCAAGATAGAAATCCGTTTATTTTTTTGCCAAAAAATCGGAGGCTATCGCGTCAGCTATAAAATCTATTCCATTTAAAGTTCCGAATTCATCTTCAATTCTTTGATTTATTCCCTGCATTCCTACGGAAAAATCACTGATTACCTCTCTTAGCCTTTTGGGAGACATATCCGAATCTGTTAGGATTTTTCCTATTTTCAGAGCCTCAATAGTTTTATTGTTAAAGTAGATCTCAGGGTCATCCCCTGTTTCATAGGGAGCCACAAACCAGGGAAGCGCGAGGTTTTGGACCTGCCAGCCCGTACCCCAGCCCGCTCTTCCTAAAACCGCCAAAATGTTTTCATCTGTTAAAACATCGAGCGAAACAGGCGTTGATCCTTCCACCTCTTTATTCGTGTAAACTTTCAATCCGCCCTGCGCCGCAGCGTCTATTAATTTATTGGTGGTCTCTGCAATACTCCCGGTTCCGCTAAACATTACATAAATTCCCGGCTCGTTTATCTTTCCCTGACTCCGTTGAAAATCTTTTTTCATTGCAGGCGTATATACCCTATCTCTTCCATCAACCTCTGTCGGTTGCTGTAAGAGATCCTCTGAATATCGATAAGAAAGCGGATTAATCTTCGGAATAAATACCTGGGAATAACCGCTTTCAACTCTTAACATTTTTTCTATCAAAGCAGCCAAATCCGCATCGCTAAAACCTAACTCGGCTTTCCGGGTTTCCTTTAATAACTCAGAAATCAAAAGAGGAAACGCAAAGTATCTTTGAGGAGCGTCAACCATTACCCTTGAGGCAGTGTCAACAGTTGCAATAACATTTCTCGGACTAAATATTTGTATTTCGTTGCTTCCAAGATTTCTTGTTGAAAAGTTTTCTGCGTCAATAGAAAACCTTTGCTTTAACATTCTCTGCACCTCATCATAATGCTTGTTAATTTGAGTTAAGTGTTGGGAAAAATTTCCGTTTTGAAAAGTAACATCTCGTAATATTTCCCCAAATTCCTCATCGTAATGGATTAATCCTGTTGCATCAGGATTTTCTTCCATAAGAATTCTTTTTTGTCTGTCTCCATAGAGAAGCGGAACAACAATTTTTGCTCTTCCCAAGCCTTGATGAGCTAATCTGTCGCTCACGCCTTTTGCTATTGCAGTTCCTAAAATATACGGTTCATTTCCGTGTGCAGGATTAACCAAGATTACGGGGGAATCTTCTCCTTGAACCTGAGTATAATCTCTAAGGATTTCAATTTCCGCTCGCTCGGCAGGATCGTCATGAATTATTTCCACTGATTTGGTCTCCATAGGCCGATTATAACAAAAGTGCTACAATACACCCATAAAATGTTAACTCGTTAACTCTTAACCTTTTAACTTTTTAATATTATTATGAACCTGGCTTTCAGATTAAGACCGCAAACTTTCGAAGAATTCGTAGGACAGGAAGATTTGGCAGGGGCAAACGCAATCCTTCGAAGAATTATAAAAGCCCAGACGCCTTTTTCCCTTATTTTTTGGGGTCCTCCGGGAAGCGGAAAAACAACGCTTGCAAATATAATTGCCAACCAGCTCAACGCTGATTTTCATGCAATATCTGCGGTAGAGGCGGGAAAGGCAGACCTTTCAAAAGTAATCGGAGTCGCAAAAGAAAATCTTCAAAAAAACATAAAAACAATACTGTTTATAGACGAAATACACAGATGGAATAAAGCCCAACAGGATGCTTTACTGCCTTATGTAGAAGACGGGACAATTAACTTAATAGGAGCAACAACAGAGAACCCTTCTTTTGAAGTAATTTCGGCACTTTTATCAAGGAGCAAGGTATTGGTTTTAAAAGCTCTAGATTTTGAACAATTAGAAACAATATTAAATAGGGCCTTAAAAGACAAAAAGAGGGGGTTAGGAAATTTAAAGAAAAAAATAGATAAAGACGCAAAAGAACTACTTATAAGACTCTCCGGCGGTGACGCAAGAATTATGCTTAATGCTTTGGAAATTTCTGCAAATTCTTATAAAACCAACAAAATAACTGCAGAAATAATAAAGGAAGTATTTCAGACAAAATCGGCAGGGCTTTACGACAAAAAAGCGGAAGAACACTACAATATTATTTCTGCATTCATTAAGTCCATGAGAGGCTCAGACGCAGACGCCGCCCTTTATTACATGGCAAGAATGCTGGAAAACGGGGAAGACCCCAAATTTATTGCAAGAAGAATGATTATATTTGCCGCCGAAGATATAGGAATGGCCGACAGGGGAGCCTTAATTCAGGCAGATGAAGCGTTCGAAGCAGTAAATAAAGTAGGAATGCCGGAGGCACAATTGATATTGGCTTATGTTGTAATTTACCTTGCAAAGGCTCCAAAATCACGGGCAGTTGCAAACGCCCTTGGAAAAGCAAAAGCGGCAGTTTATGAATATCCGAATGAGCCTGTGCCTCTGCATTTAAGAAATGCGCCTACAAAACTTATGAAGGAAATAGGATATGCTAAAGATTATAAATGGAGCGAAAAATATGTAGGACCCTCACAAAATCTTCCTTTTTTGCCAAAAAAACTGGCCGGTCGTAAATTCTACGAAAAATAACGGCAACTGTCTTGAGCTTGTCGAAGGGTGGAAGACGGGTGCCGCCCCCGCCACCTCCTGGACCACAACCAGGCGCTCTGCTGCTGAGCTACATCCACCGAGCGAAGCGAGGTGTCCTGAACCTGTCGAAAAACACCATCCCGCATCGTGTGACCCTGGAGGGAGTCGAACCCCCAACCTGGTGCTTAGAACGCACTCGCTCTATCCATTGAGCTACAGGGCCATGTATATATTTTACCAAAAATCAGGCATAAACAAAAGTTTTCGTTTATTGTATAATCTAAAAGAATTTATCAATGAAGAGACTTCTTATTCAACAGTTGGTCCCGATATTTTTGACTTTTGTTACCTTTCTTGTGCTTTCCACATTTCTTTATGGTTTTCTTCTTCTTTTAAATTCGATATTTGTACAGCATCAAGTAATCCTGGATTTTAGAAAAAGGGATGTTCTTATAGGAATTGCCGTCTACTTAAAAACAGCCGTCGATTTCGCGATTTTTATAGGAAATCTCATGAAGACAAATCCAGGCTGGCAAAAGAGAATAGCCATAGAGCTTGGAACCGCCGTAGGAAATGCTTTCGGAACTTTTTTTATTCTTGCCATATGGGTTGTCTTTAAACAGCTTCCAATTCTTATGGCAATAATGGTATTTGTTGCTTCGATTGTATTGTTTAGGATGGCACAGGAAAGCTTCGAAGAATTTCTTAAACAAAAAGACAGCTTTATAAAAATGAGAAGACCCGCTTATCTTCTCCAGTCACAGCTTAACTTTGTAAACAAAATTTTTAGACCCGTGCTTAGATTTTTCGTGCCTAACTTAAGTCTTAAGGCCAAAAAGCTTTCCTTTCTAAATCTTGTGGTTTTTTCATTTACAATACCTTTTATTCTTGGCTTAGATGATTTCGCGGGGTATATTTCGCTTTTTTCTATAATAAACGTCTTTGGTTTTGCCCTGGGTGTTCTCGTAGGACACATGATATTAAATATCGGTTTATTCGCCATTCCAAAAAAAACGGTTCAGATAGTTACACATCCTATTGTCTTGATCGGAGGCGGTTTTGCATTTATAGCCTTAGGGGGATGGGGATTAATAGAAGTTATAAGAATACTTTTTACTTCAGTCCTGTGAAATGAGCGGGAGACGCAAATTATTTTGAACTCCTACTTGATGACCTCCTAATTCATTTTAACAAGCTTATGAACGATTATCAAGCTGCGGAAGAGAAAAAATAACTCCAGTAAGACTGTCTTTTTGCGAAAGTCTGCTATAATTAAGTCGTGAATTTTGATGACTTGCCATGGGATAAGATACAGAAAATTAGTGAAAAGGGGATATTCGAAGAAGTGTTTAAAAAAATCCCAAAATCAAGGTTTGCTTTTGCCGCAAAAGATGAAAACCTGAAGGATTTAACAGAATCCGCGTTTAGAAGTCTGAAGAAAAAAGACCCAAATACTTCCTATAATCAAGCTGCTGTGCTCGCGAAACTTATGCAGACTTTTGCCCAAAAAATATTAAATGGATAGAAGGTCTGATGATTTCAACTTTAAGTATTTCCCTAAATTTTCCAATACATCTTTTGTGGGGTTGTCTTCCTTTCCTCTTTCTATTCTTGAAAGATAACTAACATGTATGCCTATTTTTACAGCAAGTTGTTCCTGAGTGAATCCATGATCTTCTCGGGCTTTCTTTATCATTTTGCCAAAACTGGTTTTATTTCTTGTGTAGTTAACCATATAGAGCGTATTATAGCATAATTTCAAAAGGCTCCCGATTTCTTGAGAGCCTTTTGTGTTTTGAAACTATCGGGAAAGCGCGACGCCAACATCGTCATCGGCATCGTCAGGCTCCCAGTTGTACACGCCCGCACCCCCAGAATCAAAGCCGCCAACGAAGACCAGGCTGCCATTGGAAGAGGGGGTGTTTGTCCAGGTATACGTCCCTTCCATTAAGCGTTGTCCTTTTATTTGAGAATAAACCAGATTTGCGTATAACGCTTCAACCGGCGTTTGGCGAAACATATCATTAACCTTAAGCGCTTCTAGTCTTCTGGCGGCTTCTTGCCAGTTTGTTAACATAAGTCCGTTAATTTCTGCTTTCTGATCGTCCCATTCGCTAAATGCTTCTTCGTATTCAGGAGGTATCGTAGCTAGGCCTTGAAGATTGTCAACGATAGTTTGAGTTTGATTAAAATAGTCTTTGCTTATTGAATCAGGAATAACGTCTTTAGTAACGAGTTTCCAGCCAAGTCTTGGATGTTCTGAGGTAAAAAACTCTTCATCTTTATACCAACTGGTATCGTATAAAATCTTTCCTGCTCCTGGAGTAGTAGCAGGCTTTGAATTAAGATTAAGTCTTTGCATGGTTATCGGTTCATTGTGAGTGGAGTGAGAAGCGTATAGAATAAGAAATTCATTGTTGGCTCTTGCCTGTTCTAATTCTTCTCTTGTAAAGGGAATTCCGGGCGTTGAACTTCTGTCAAGTGTATACCCCAAAGCATTTTCTACTTCATCTAGACCAAAGAAATCATCACCCATAATCTCTTGAGCTTCCAAGTAGCCAGAAAGTTCATAAAATTCATGGCTTTTAGCTGCTCTAGTATTATCGACTTTTGTTTCATCGACTTCTTCCTTAAGCATTTCTGCAGCTTCTTGATTTACAGGAGTTGCTCTTATCTTGTATGGATCAAGTCTTGCAACTTTTTCTGCGGTTAAGTGAACCCCGTGTACTTTACAACTACTTAATATGTGATAAAATCAATTTTAGAGTGATGAGGCCCACTCAAAACCGCAGGTTCTGCTGATAGCTTCTTTCGATAACTTATGAGGTTTTTTCGTTTTCATAAGAAATCCGAAAAGGAAAAGAAAGAACTCTTAATTAAAAAAGTATTTTATTACGTTTC